>CAYVGE010000087.1:0-14944 GCA_964450395.1 uncultured Actinomycetota bacterium | reverse complement strand
CACGCCTTCTACCAGCTGCTGCACCAGGGCACGACGGTGGTGCCGGCCGACATGATCGGGTTCGCCCGCCCGACGCGGGAGGTCGGCGACCACCACGACCTGCTGATGGCCAACTGCTTCGCCCAGACCGAGGCGCTCGCGTTCGGCAAGACCCGCGAGGAGGTCGCGGCGGACGGCGTTCCCGAGGCGCAGCAGCCGCACCGGGTGTTCGCCGGCAACAAGCCGACCAACACCATGCTGCTGCCCGAGCTGTCACCGTCGACGCTGGGCCAGCTGATCGCCTGCTACGAGCACAAGGTCTTCACCCAGGGCACCATCTGGGGCATCAACTCGTTCGACCAGTGGGGCGTCGAGCTGGGCAAGGTGCTCGCGGGCGACATCGGCGATGAGCTCGAGCGTGGCGAGGCCGGGGACCACGACAGCTCGACCACCGCGCTGATCGACCGGTACCGCCGGCTCCGGGACCAACGGTCCTAGCCCTCGCCGGGGCCGGTCGCACATGATCGCCGTCGACGTCCACCAGGGGAGGTTCGAGGCGACGTGAACGAGTGGGTGCTGCGCTACGACCACTACGGCCCGGCGCAGGAGGCCGTCCGGGAGGCCCTGTGCACCCTCGGCAACGGCTACGTCGCGACACGCGGCGCCGGGGCGGACACCGCGGCCGACGGCGTCCACTACCCGGGCACCTACCTGGCCGGCGGCTACAACCGGCTGGTCACCGAGGTGGGCGGTCGGGACGTCGAGAACGAGGACCTGGTCAACTTCCCCAACTGGCTGCCGCTGACGTTCCGGATCGACGGCGGGGACTGGTTCCGGATCGACGAGGTCGAGGTCGAGGAGTACCGGTGCATCCTGGACCTGCGGCAGGCCACGCTGGTCCGCCGGGTGCGCTTCGCCGACCGGGAGGGCCGGCGCACCATCGTGACGCACCGCCGGTTCGTGTCGATGGCCGACCCGCACCTGCTGGCGCAGGAGCTGACGGTGCTGCCGTTGTCGTGGTCGGGGCGGGTCGACGTGCGCTCGACGCTGGACGCCGGGGTCACCAACAGCGGCGTGGCGCGCTACGCCGAGCTGGCGGGCGACCACCTGCGGACGCTGCAGCTCGACGAGGTCGACGACGACACCGTCCTGTGCAAGGTCGAGACCAGCCAGTCGGAGCTGCGGGTGGCGATGGCGGCACGGACGACCGTGCTCGACCACGACGTGGTCGGGCGCCGGACGGTCGCCGGCGACGACCAGATCGGTCACGAGCTGACCGTCGACGCCGTCCGGGACCAGCCCGTCACCGTCCACAAGCGCGTCGCGGTGACCTCGTCGCGGGACCGCGCGACCAGCGAAGCCGCCGCCGCGGCCCGTGTCCGCATCGCCCGGGCGCCGACGTTCGATGACCTGCTCGACGACCACGTCCTGGCGTGGGACCGGCTGTGGCGGCGCTACCACCTGGTCATCGAGGGCCATGAGCGGGCCGCGATGATCCTCAACCTCCACGTGTTCCACCTGCTGCAGACCGTCTCGCCGAACACCGTCGGCCACGACGTCGGCGTGCCCGCGCGGGGCTGGCACGGCGAGGCCTACCGCGGCCATGTGTTCTGGGACGAGCTGTTCATCTTCCCGCTGCTCAACCGCGGCGCGCCGCAGATCACCCGCACGCTGCTGGACTACCGGTACCGGCGGCTCGGCGAGGCACGCGCGGCCGCCGCGGCGGACGGCCACCGCGGCGCGATGTTCCCGTGGCAGAGCGGCAGCGACGGGCGGGAGGAGACGCAGGTCGTCCACCTCAACCCCGAGTCCGGGCGCTGGCTGCCGGACGGCTCGCACCTGCAGCGCCACGTCAACATCGCGATCGCCTACAACGTCTGGCAGTACTGGACCGCCACCGGCGACCGCGACCACCTGATCCACGAGGGCGCGCAGCTGCTGCTCGAGATCGCCCAGTTCCTCGCCAGCCTCGCCACCTACAACCGCGCCCTCGACCGGTACGAGATCGTCGGCGTGATGGGACCCGACGAGTACCACGAGGGCTACCCGGACGCCGACGGGCCGGGGTTGGCCAACAACGCCTACACCAACGTCATGACCGTCTGGGTGCTGGTCCAGGCGCTGCGGGCGCTGGAGCTGCTGCCGCCCGAGCGCCGCACCGAGCTGCGCGACCGGCTGCGGATCACCCGCGACGACCTCGACCACTGGGAGGCGGTCAGCCGCAAGATGCGGGTCGTGCACCACGACGGCGTCATCAGCCAGTTCGAGGGCTACGACCAGCTCGAGGAGTTCGACTGGGAGGGCTACCGCGAGCGCTACGGCGACATCCAGCGCCTCGACCGGATCCTCGAGGCCGAGGGCGACTCGACGGACCGCTACCGGCTGTCCAAGCAGGCCGACGTGCTGATGCTGTGCTACCTGCTGTCCTACGAGCAGCTCGCGGAGCTGTTCGACCGGCTCGGCTACCCCTTCGACCGGGACGTGTTGGCCCGGACCATCGCGTACTACGAGCAGCGGACGTCGCACGGGTCGACGCTGTCGCGGGTCGTGCACTCGTGGGTGCTGGCCCGCTCCGACCGGGAGCGCTCGTGGCGGTTCTTCACCGAGGCGCTCGAGAGCGACGTCGCCGACATCCAGGGCGGCACCACCGCCGAGGGCATCCACCTGGGCGCGATGGCGGGCACCGTCGATCTGGCGCAGCGGTCGTTCACCGGCATGGTGCTGGGCGAGGACGCGATCCTGTTCGACCCGCAGCTGCCGGACGAGGTCGAGCGGCTCGAGATGCGCATGCACTACCGGCAGCACGCGGGCCTGCTGGTCGAGGTGACCCACGACCACCTGACCATCAGCGTGCCACCCGCAGTCGACGGCGCCCCGCCGGTGCACGTCGGCGTGCGCGGCGACCTGGCCGTGCTGGAGAGCGGCACGACCCGTACCTTCGAGCTGTAGCACGACGAGCGAGAGCGGAGCCCCCATGGCAACGGCCGGCACGCGGACGGACGGACACGGCGATGACACGGCCATCGTCGCCTCGGTGCTGGGCGCCGACTACGCGCACCTCGCCGACGAGGTCGCCGACCTCGAGCAGGCCGGCGTCGACCGCATCCAGTGGGACATCATGGACGGCGCGTTCGTCCCGAACCTGACGTTCGGCGCGGACGTGGTCGCCGCGTGCCGCGCCGACGCGACGGTCCCGTTCGAGGCCCACCTGATGGTCGCCGATCCCGACCTGGTCGCCCCGTGGTTCGTCGAGTCGTGCGAGCTGGTCATCGTGCACGCCGAGACCGCCCCGCACCTGCACCGCACGCTGGGCATGCTGCGCGACGAGGGCGTGCGCACCGGCGTCGCGCTGAACCCGGCGACGCCGCTCGACGCGGTCCGCCACGTGCTCGACCTCACCGACCTGCTGCTGGTGATGACGGTCAACCCCGGCTTCGGCGGGCAGGACTACATCGCGACCATGGAGCCCAAGATCCGCGCCGCGGCCGAGCTGATCGCGGCGTCGGGGCACGACATCGTCATCGAGGTCGACGGCGGCATCAAGGCGTCGACGGTGGGTGGCGCCCACGCCGCCGGCGCGCGCTACCTGGTGGCCGGATCGTCGATCCTGTCACACCCAGGGGGCAGGGCCGCCGGCGTCAAGGACCTGCGCGCCGCCCTCTGACCGTCACGTGTGGGTTGACTTCTCCACGCATGGCGGCTGAAGTCGACCCATTGCGGGTGGCGGCGCGCGCGTGGGTCGGGTTCTCCACGCATGGCGGCTGAAGTCGACCCATTGCGGGTGGCGGCGCGCCCGGACCCGTTGCGGGGCGCGGCGCGCCCGCGCGTCACCACCAGCCCTGGCGCTTGGCCCAGTGCAGCAGCCAGCTCGACATCGCGGCCATGACCAGCAGCACGAGGCCCAGGTGCACGAAGTCGGTCTCGGCGTTGACGATCACGTTCATGCCGTAGACCGACGCCAACGCGGTGATCGGCAGCGTCACGACCGCGATCACCGCCAGGCGCTCGGCGGCGATGGTCATCTTGGTCTCGGTGCGGGTCCGGTAGAACTCGATGACGCCCTGCAGGTACTCCTTCTGGCCGTCGGCCAGGCTGTGCAGCCGGTCGAACTGGTCGGCGAGGTCGTCGACGAGGCGCTGGGCGTCGGCGGGCACGAACTGCGACAGCACCGTCATGCGCCCGTACATCTGGTGGTTCATCGACGCCATCGTGCGCGCGGCGAGCAGGCCGTGCCGGGCGCGGAACAGGTCCTCGAGCAGTTCCTCGGGGTCGGTGGTGTCGCCGGCGACGACCTGCTGCTCGAGCTTCCAGACGTCGCGCGTGACGTGCTCGATGAACGCTTCGATCGAGCGCGCCATGCCCGACAGCAGGGCATAGGACAGCTCGAAGGGCGACGCGGGTCGCAGGCGCCCGGCCTCGAGGCGCTGGACCGTCGAGCGGACGTCACGGACGACCGCGTCCGGCGACACGTTCGGGTTCACAGGCCCGTGCACGGTCACCAGGTAGTTCGACCCGATGAACTGGTCGAGCTCGACGTAGTGCACGTGGCCGGCGCGGCCCTCCGCCGGCTCGTGCAGGACCACGAAGACATGGTCGGCGTAGGCGTGCACCTTCGGCAGCCGGTTGCGTTCGACGCACTCGCGCACGGCGATCTGGTGGAACCCGAACACGTCGGTCAGCACCTGCGCCGCCGGCTCGTCGCACCGGGGGATGTCGACCCACAGCAGCCCGTCCTCGCGGTCGAGCAGCGCCGTGATGTCGTCGACCCCATGGCGCTCGACGGTCGAGCCGGTCAGGAACAGGACGTCCACGGCGCCTCCGATCACGGTGCGTGCCCTACCATCATCTCCATGATCGTGGCCGCCCTCGTCGTGTCGATCGGCCTGATGGCGGCCGTGACGGTCCTGACCCGCCGTCCGCCGGCCCGCGCGATCCCGGACCTCGACGGGTACCTCGAGCGCTGGAGCGCCGCCCATGACGGGTACGACGCCCGGCCGACGCGGGTGCTGCGGCGGTGGCTGCAGCTGATGCACACCGCCGCCGGACCGCTCGCCCGCTTCGGGGTGCTGCCCGACGTGCTGACGGCCTGGGCGGTGTGGCTCGCGCTGGCGGTGGTGGCGCTCGCCGCGGCGGGCGGGGTCTGGGCGGTGCTCGGCGGGCTGCTGCTCGGCGTCGCCGGGTTCGGCGACGGGCTCGACGGCGCCGTCGCCGTGCTCACCGACCGGGCGACGCGCTGGGGCTACGTCCTCGACTCGGTCGCCGACCGGGTCACCGACGCGCTGTTCCTGACCGCGGCGTGGGCGGCGGGGGCGCCGGCGTGGCTGGCGGTGGTGACCGGTGTCGCCGCCTTCCTGCTGGAGTACCTGCGGGCCCGTGCCGGCAACGTGGGGGCCGACCACGTTCGGACCATCACGCTGGGGGAGCGGCCGCAGCGGATCATCTGCTGCGCGATCGCGGTCGGGCTGGCCGGGCTGGTGCCCACGCGCGCGGCGGTGCTGGCCGGGGCGTCGGTCGCGATCCTGCTGGTGCTGTCGCTGCTGGGCCTGGGGCAGCTGACGTGGGCGGTCCGCCGCCAGCTCAGCTGAGCGGCGACTGTCCACACCGGCGCGCCCGGCGGTGCGCCGCGCCGCCGGTCAGGCGTCGCCGACGAGCGCCGCCGTGATCTCGGCCGACTTCAGCACCAACGGCAGGCCGCCGCCGGGGTGCGCCGAGCCGCCGACCAGGTACAGCCCGCCGAGCGGACCGCGGTTCGCCGGCCGCATGGCCGCCGCACGCCAGCCGTTGGACGAGGTCCCGTAGATCGCGCCGCCGACGGCCCCGGTCCGCCGGGCGAGGTCGGCCGGGCTGATGTGCGCCGAGGTGCGGACCCGGTGGCGGACGTCGAACCCCCGCTTGGCCATCAGGTCGACGACGTGCTCGGCGTAGCGCGCCGACGTGTCGCCCCGGTCCCAGTCGACCGGGCCCTGACGGGCCGCGTTGACCAGCACGAACCAGGCCTCGCCGCCGTCGGGCGCCGTGGTCGGGTCGCGGGGTACCGACACATAGATGGTCGGGTCGGCGACCGGCTGCGGGTCGCTGCCGAAGATCGCGTCGAACTCGGCGTCGTAGTCGGTGGTGAACAGCACGGTGTGGTGCGCCTGGTCCGGGGTGTGACCCTCGAGGCCGAGCAGCACGACGAAGCCGGACAGCGACGGCTCGGCGCGCTCGACCTCCCGCCGCCACTTCGGCGCGTTGGGGTGCTCGAGCAGCCGGCCGTACAGGACACGTGCCTCGGTGTTGGCGATCACGACCTCCGCCGGGATCCGGGTGCCGTCGGCGAGCGTGACGCCGATCACCCGGTCGTCCTCGGTCGCGACGGTGGTGACCTGCGCTCCGGTGTGCACCCGCCCACCGTGGGCGGTCACGCGGTCGGCGAGCACCTCGGCGACGCGGTGCAGGCCGCCGGGCACGTACCAGGCACCGGTCGACTGCTCCAGCCACGGGATGGTCGCCAGCACCGCCGGCGCCCTCCGCGGGTCGGAGCCGGTGTAGGTCGCGTACCGCTCGAGGAACTGCTGCTGCTGCGGGTGGTGCAGGTACTGCTGCCCGATGCCGCGCAGCGACCGGTGCGGCGCGATCTTCTGCAGGTCGGTCAGGCGTCGCGCCTGGTTGGCCAGCCCGGTCACGCCGGCCTGCGGCTGCGAGAGGATGGGCTCCTCGATCGCGTCCCACATGCGCTCGGCCCGGTCCATCAGCCTCGTCCAGGCGGCACCGGTGCCCAGCCCCAGCGCGGTGTCGAACGACCGGCGCATGCGCTCCCGGTCGGCGTGCGCATCGAGGGTGGTCCCGTCGGGCCAGTGGTAGCGGGCGATCGGGTCGACCGGCTCCAGCGCGAGCGGTGCACCGACGTCCGACGTCGACGGGGCGGTGGCCTCGAGCACCTCGGTGATCAGCTGCGGCCAGGTCAGCAGCGACGGGCCGGTGTCGAAGCGGTAGCCGTCCTGCTCGTGGATGCCGAGCTTGCCGCCGACGACGGCGGCCTGCTCGAAGACCTGCACGTCGTGCCCGCGGGCCGCGAGCCTCGCGGCACACGCGAGACCGGCGACCCCTGCGCCGATGACGGCCACCCGTGTCATGATGCTCGTCCTCCCGGCGGAGATGGGTCTGCTGCGGGGCCGGCCATGTCAGGGGACGGACCTGCCCGGCACACTGCGGCGGTGGCGCCCGCCGCCACCGGCGCCGCGTCCCCGGGCACGGAAGGGCCACGTCCGGGCGACGGTGGGACCTCGTCGGCCGCCACCGGTCGACCACGCCACTGTAGGGTGCCGCGGCGCCGCCCGGTCACGCTCACGACCAGCAGCCACAGCAGGGCGAGGACCGACGCGGGGTGCGCGGGGGCGTCGGACACCCGTCCGCCGGTCCGTCGAGCCGCGACCGCCCGGCCGGCGACCCCCAGGCCGTACCGGATCGCGGCCGACCGCACCGCCCGCAGGTCCCGGCGGCTCAGCCCGGCCGCGAGGTCGACCACGGGCTGCGCGTACAGCCACCACAGCAGCGCGCCCGCGCCGGTCGCACCGGCCGGCGACCCGAACGCCGACCACAGGCTCTTGGTGTAGCCGGCGACCAGGTCGTCGGCCGTGCGGTACATGTGGCACGTGGCCAGGTCGGTGCCGTCCGCGACCCCGGCGCGCAGCCCCGCCTCCTTGCAGGCGCGCGCTAGGGCGAGGTCCTCGAGCACCTCGCCACGCACGGCACCGTGACCGCCCACCGCCGCGTACGCGGCCGCGGTGCACGCCATCACCTGGCCGTTGGCGGCCGTCAACGACGGCCGGGGGGAGCGCTCGGCCAGTCGCAGCGGCAGGAACGTGAGCCACGACCACTGGAGCAGGGGCTGGACCAGCCGGGCCAGCACCCCGTTGGCGACCTGTCGGGGGTAGGGGCAGGCCAGGTCGAGCCCGGCGTCGACGAGCGCGACCGCCGCGGCGACCGCGTGTGGCGCCAGGGTCACGTCGGCGTCGACGAAGACGAGCACCTCACCCCGGGCGGCGGCGGCCAGCTGCGCGCACGCCCACGGCTTGCCCAGCCAGCCGTCCGGCCGCGGCGCGCCCGCGAGGACCGCCAGCCGGGGATCACCGGCCGCAGCCCGGCGGGCCACCGCGGCGGTGGCATCCGACGACCGGTCGTCGAGGATCAGCACCTCCAGGTCGGCCCACCGGCTGGCCAGCGCCGCGCGGACGCACGGGCCGATGCGGTCGGCCTCGTCGCGGGCGGGGACGAGGATGCTGACGGGTCGCGCGGCGGGTGTGGATGTCGGTGGCCGGCGCAGCACGCGGGCGTTGCGCACCGTGTGTGCCAACAGTGCCGCGGTCACCGCCGTCGCGGCGCGTCCGCTCCGGCTCATCGCAGTGCGCGGACCAGCGCGACCACGACGACGCCCATGCCGATGCCACCCGCGACCGCCGACGCCGGGAGGCCGAAGAAGACCGCGTGGGCCAGCACCGACGAGCCGTAGGTCCACAGGTAGAGCGCGAGTGGCACACGGTCGTCGGCGACCGTCGTCTCGCGCCCCGTCAGCGCCCGCAGGGTCAGCATCATCGCGGTGGCCACGACGAACCAGGCCAGGTAGTTCGTGAGCGGGATCCCGGCCATGGCCGGGCTCTCCGACGTCCACTCCCAGTGCCCCGCCTGCACCATCTGCGGGTCCAGGAACAGGTCCCACGACGCCAGCGCCCAGCCGCCGACCAGCGAGGCGCGCAGCGCACCACCGCCGATGACCTCGCTGACCACGTAGGCGGGGTAGGCCATCATCGTCCAGGCCAGGGCGATGACCACGGGCACGCCGAGCAGCTGCGGCCCCAGCGAGTCGAGGTAGCGGTACTCACCGAAGGGCACGCCCGTGCTGACGCCGATGACCTCGATCGCCAGCCCGCCGACGGTCGTGGTGGCGACCAGGGCGGCCGTGAACGCCGGGCCGCGCCAGACCAGCGCGTGGGCCACCGACGCGGCTGCGAAGCAGACGACGATCACCACGGTGAGCCGGTCGCGTGCGGCGCCCTGCGGGACCAGGGGATAGGCGATCTGGAGCGCGACGACGGCGAGCCCGAGCGCCACCGGCACCGCCCGCGCGACACCGCGGGTGCCGAGGCGGTCGTCGAGGGATCGATCGGCGTGGCTCAGGTCCATGGGCGCCACCACCGACGTGAGCGGTCACCGAGCAGCACCCTGGCCGCCGACCGGCCGCTGGCGCCGAACACGCCCCCGCCAGGGTGCGTCGACGCGCCGGTCAGGTACAGCCCGTCGACCGGGGTGCGGTAGCCCGACAGCTCGTGCGTGGGCCGCCAGGCGAACATCTGCCCCAGGTGCATCTCGAGGTGCATGACGTTGCCGCGGCGCAGCCCCAGCTCGCGCTCGAGGTCCAGCGGGGTCTGGACGTGCAGGTGCACGACGCCGTCGGCGAACCCGGGCGCCGCGCGGTCGACGGCGTCGACCAGCTTGCGGCCCTCGCGCTCGGCGATCTCGTCCCAGTGCTCGCCGTTGGCGAGCTCGTAGGGGTGCCACTGTCCCCAGATCGTGACGTTGTGCCTGCCGGGCGGCGCGATCGTGTCGTCGAAGGCCGAGAAGGTCATGGCCAGCACGACCGGCTCGGTGGGCGGGCGTCCCAGCAGGTGGTCGGCCCAGGCTGCGCGCAGCGCGTGGCGCGACGGCGCCAGCAGCTGCATGCCGCCCCAGGCCTCGGGTCCCGTCGCCGACGGGTACTGCGGCAGCGCGGTGGTGCCCACGCGGACGACCATGCCGATGCCGTTGCCCACGGTGACCTTCCCTGCCACGTCGCCCAGGCCGCGGCCGTCGAGGAGGTCGACGGTCTCGAGGATGTGGCAGCCGGCGACGACGGCGCGGCACGGGATCCGCGCGCCGCCGGCCGTGCGCACCGCGTGGACCCCGGCACCGCCCACCTCGATGTGGGCGGCCGCGTCACCGAGTCGCAGCGTGCCGCCGTCGGCCGCGAACCGTCGCGCGAGCGCGACCGACAACATGCCCGAGCCGCCCTTCGGGTGTCCGGGCGGCAGGCGGTGCATCACCGTGTTCCAGGCGACGAGCTCGGCGGTGGTGGGCTGGTGGGTCGGCGGCCCGGACTGGGCGCCCATCCAGGCCAGGGCGGTCTTGAGGCGCTCGTCGGCGAAGTGCAGGTCGAGCAGCTCGTCGCCGGACAGCAGCAGCTGGCGACCGAGCTCGATCGACGGCGTCGCGGACCCACGGCCGAAGCCCGCGAGGTGGCGCACCAGGTGGCGGCCGGTCGGCGGGTGCTGGAACGCCTCGAACACCTTCGCGTTGGCCGCGCCCCACTCCGAGGCGAACCGGTGGTAGGCGTCGGCGTCGGCGTCCCCGCAGACCTTGGCGATCGACTGGCACGCCCGGTCGAGGTCGACGTGCAGCGCGATGGCCTCGTCGCCGAACGGCGCGTAGCCCCACGGGTCGAGGTCCTGGTACTCCAGCCCGTGCGCGGCGAGGTCGAGCTCTTCGACGATGCCGGTGTGACGCACCATGATGTGGGCGCTGGAGCCGACGTCCATGTGGTAGCCGGGGAACCGCTCGACGGTGGAGACCGCGCCCCCGACCACCTCGCGGCGCTCGACGACCTCCACGTCGAGGCCCTCGCGCGCCAGGTAGCAGGCAGCGACCAACGCGTTGTGACCCGCTCCGATGACCACCACGTCTCGCACGGGCGCCAATACTAGGTCGCCAGTGGGTCGGTGCCGAGGACCGTGCCGCCGTGGTCGGCGATCGCGAAGCGGGCGAACAGCTCCTCGGCGTACCAGTGCTCGTCCTTGCTGCGGCGGACGACCTCGCGGTGCGGCGCACCCCGGTGGGCGAACGCCCGCATCGCGGCGGGCGACTCCCAGAGGCTGAAGGTGCCCTGCAGCCCGAGCGGCGCCTCGCCGATCCCCAGGCGCAGCAGCAGCCCGCCGGCGCGGTCCAGGTCCGCGGTGACCGGCGGCACGGCCCGCCAGAACCGGACGGCCCGCGACCAGCGCAGTCGGGCCCGGGTGACCGCGGCGAGTGGCGCCGCCGGGTCGGCGTCCGCGAACGGTGGCCCGAACGGCTGGGCGCCGGACCACGAGCCGGTGGCCCGCACGGCGTGCAGGGTGGCCCACCAGTGCTCCTCGGCGAGCCCGCGCCAACCGCGGACCGTCGCCCCGTCGGCGAAGGCCGCCGCCCGCCGGTCGTCGGGCCACACCGTCAGCACGGCCCAGCGGCGCAGGTCCGCGTCGCGGGCGTCGAACGTCGTGCCGTCGCTCGTGCCGAGCAGCTTCCAGAACGACGACCGCGCCCCGCGCAGGTGCCGCCGGTCCGTCGCCATCCGTGCGACGGCCGCCGCCACCGCGCCGGAGCGCACGGTGAACAGGTCGAGGCGGGTCGTCGGCGGCATCGGCATGGCATCCACAGGATGCCACCGCCCGGGTCGTCCCCGGGGACGACGGCGGATCACCATCGCGACGGGACTGGTGACGCCCGCCGCCCGACGTCGGGGAAACCCCTGACCGCGCGCTCGGGGACGACCGGGGACCCGGGGGAGCCACCCGACTGACCCGACGTCGCCGGCTTCCTACCTTCAGACCGTCACGACCGGTTCGATCCGACGACACCCCGGGGCCATCCGTCCACCGCACGGTGGAGCGGCGATCGCCCTGCGGCAGGACGACACGGTGCGGGCGCCGCCTCCGGTGCCTGCGACGCCACCGCCACCGAGGAGTCAGGCATGCCGCCAACCGAACCCGTCATCGGCGACGCGACGGTCACCGCCATCGACACCGTGGACGTCGACCACGCTGCGTCGTGCATCGACCTGGTCAAGCAGTACGGCAACGGGACCACCGCCGTGCGTGCGCTCGACGGCGTGACCGTCGGGTTCCCGCGCGGCCGGTTCACGGCCGTCATGGGCCCGTCGGGCTCGGGCAAGTCGACGCTGATGCACTGCATGGCGGCGCTCGACGCGCCCACGTCTGGCACCGTGCTGATCGGCGACACCGACGTCACCGGGCTCAAGGACCGCGAGCTGACGGTGCTGCGTCGCGACCGGATCGGCTTCGTGTTCCAGTCGTTCAACCTGCTGCCCACGCTGTCGGCCGTCGAGAACATCGTCCTGCCGCAGCGCCTCGCGGGCCGCGAGCCCGAGCGGAGCTGGGTCGACACGGTCATCGCCACGCTGGGCCTGGATGACCGGCTGTCGCACCGGCCGGCGGAGCTGTCGGGCGGCCAGCAGCAGCGGGTGGCGGTCGGTCGGGCGCTGGCCGGGCGGCCCGAGATCGTGTTCGCCGACGAGCCCACCGGTAACCTCGACTCGGCCAGCGGTGCGGACCTGCTGGGCTTCATGCGCCGCTCGGTCGACGAGTTCGGGCAGACCATCGTCATGGTCACCCACGACCCGCAGGCGGCCGGCTACGCCGACACCGTCGTGTTCCTCGCCGACGGGCGGATCGTCGACCACATGGAGCGCCCGACGGCGGAGCGCGTGCTCGACCACATGAAGCGGCTGGGTGGTTGACGTGTGGCGTGCGACCCTGTCCAGCCTCCTCGCGCACAAGCTGCGCCTGGCCATGACGACCCTGGCCGTCGTCCTGGGCGTCGCGTTCGTCGCCGGCACCCTGATCTACACCGACACGGCGCGGGCGTCGTTCGACTCGGTCTTCGGTCAGATCAGCGGTTCGGTGGATTTGAGCGTGCGTGGGCTGTCGCGCCTGGACGACGCCGCCGGCGGTGACCCGTTCGCCGCCCAGCGGCCCGAGGTCCCGCCCGCGGTGGCCGATGCGATCGCCGAGGTCGACGGCGTCGAGGCCGTCGAGCGCAACGTCGAGGGCTTCGCCCCGATCATCGGCGACGACGGCCAGCCGCTGACGACCGGCAACGGCCCGCCGGCGCTCGGCTTCAACGCGCCCCTCGTCGAGGACCTGTCACCCACCGAGCTGCGCCGTGGACGGTATCCGACCACCGACGACGAGGTGACCATCGACGCCGGTACGGCCGCCGACCAGGGCATCGCGGTCGGCGACACCGTCCGGATCGCCGCCAACGGGCCGGTGACGGGCTACGAGGTCGTCGGCATCTTCGGCTTCGACGGCGGGGTGGACAACCTGGCGGGTGCGCCGGTCTCGCTGTTCTCGCCCGACCACGCGTTCGACCTGTTCAGCGTCGACGGCGGCTACACCAGCGTCGATGTGCTCGCCGCCGACGGCGTGCGCCTCGACGACCTGCAGGACCGCATCGGCACCGCCGTCGGTGCCGACCACGAGGTCATCACCAGCGACCAGCTCGCCGCGGAGTCGCAGGCGGCCGTCGACGTGATCCTCGGGTTCCTCAACACCGGACTGCTGGTGTTCGCCGGCGTCTCGCTGCTGGTCGGCGCGTTCCTGATCAACAACACGTTCGCCATCATCGTGGCGCAGCGCTCGCGCGAGCTGGCGCTGCTGCGCGCGGTCGGCGCCAGCCGGACCCAGGTCATGGGCTCGGTGCTGGTCGAGGCGGCGGTGGTCGGCGTGCTGGCCTCGGGCATCGGCCTGGGCCTCGGCGTCCTGGTCGCCATCGGTCTGCAGGCGCTGCTGACCGCGTTCGGCATCGAGATCCCGGGCACCGACCTGGTGTTCGCGGCCCGCACGGGGCTGGTCGCGGGATCGCTGGGCATCGTCATCACGGTGCTGTCGGCGCTGATCCCGGCCACCAAGGCCCTGCGGGTGCCCCCGGTCGCCGCCATGCAGGCGGTGGCGGTGGGCGACCGCTCGGGCTCGGGCAGGATCCGCACCGCACTGGGCGGCCTGCTCGGCGTCGCCGGCCTGGTGCTGCTGGGGGTGGGGTTGTTCCGCGAGGCGGGCTTCCCGGTGGTCATCGGCGGCGCGGTCGCGCTGCTGCTGGGCGTCGCCCTGCTCGCCCGGTTCGTCACCCGACCGCTGCTGCAGGTCATCGGCTGGCCGGTCGACCGGTTGGGCGTGCGCGGCACGTTGGCGCGGGAGAACGCGGTCCGCAACCCGCAGCGCACGGCCTCCACCGCCGCTGCGCTGATGGTCGGGCTCGGCCTGGTGACGTTCGCGCTGATCTTCGGCGCCTCGCTGCGCGAGTCGATGACCAGGACCATCGACGAGCAGTTCGTGTCGGACTTCCAGATCCGCTCGTCGGACTTCTCGTCCTTCCCGGGCGACGTCGAGGACGACGTCTCCGCGCTGCCCGAGATCGCGGGCGCCACGGACATGCGCGTCGGCCAGATCGGCATCGAGGGGCGCGCCGGTGGTGCCGCCGGCGTCGAGCCCGACGAGCTCGGCGGCGCCTGGCAGCTCGAGGCGACCGACGGCTCGCTGGACGACTTCGACCGCGGTGGCCTGCTGATCACCGACGACGCCGCCGAGCGGCTGGGCGTGTCGGCGGGTGACATCCTGCCGGTGACGTTCGCCGCGACCGGCGAGCGCGACCTGCCCGTGCGGGCGGTGGTCGACGGCAGCGGCCTCGACTTCGACTACGTGATCGACGAGGACACGCTGCTGGCCAACAGCGACGATGTCGGCATCTTCACGCTGTACCTGACCGTCGCCGGGGACGTCGACGTCGAGCGGGCGCGGGCCGCCATCGAGGGCGTCACCGACGACTACCCGACGTTGCAGGTGCAGGACAGCGAGCAGTTCAAGGAGGACATCGCCGGCCAGGTCGACCAGCTGCTCGGGCTGATGACCGCGCTGCTGGGCCTGTCGATCCTGATCGCGCTGTTCGGCATCGCCAACACGCTGAGCCTGAGCGTGTTCGAACGCACCCGTGAGCTGGGCCTGCTGCGCGCCGTCGGCGCGACGCGTGGCCAGGTGCGCTCGATCGTCCGGTGGGAGTCGGTGCTGATCGCCGTCCTCGGCGCGGTGTTCGGCATCGCCGTCGGCAGGGTGTTCGGTTGGATGACCGTGCTGGCGTTGGCCGACCAGGGCCTGTCGACGTTCGCCTTCCCCGCCGGCCAGGT
>CAYVGE010000086.1:0-15071 GCA_964450395.1 uncultured Actinomycetota bacterium | reverse complement strand
CTCAAGCGGACGCTGGTCGTGTCGGGCGACACCGAGCTGATCAGCGCCCCGGCCTACCTGCGCGCCGCCCGGGACGCGCCGACGATCAGCTCGTACATGTCGACCGTGTCGATCATCCAGGACGAGTTGGGTCACGCGCACATCGCCTACCGCATGCTGCGCGACCTCGGCGTCGACGCCGACGAGCTGATCTACGAGCGCCCCGCCGGGCGCTGGACGTACCCGTACGCCTTCGACGTCCCGCTGGACTCCTGGGTCGAGCTGGTGGTCGCCAACGGTTTCTACGACCGGGCCGGCTACGCCCTGCTGGGCGACATCCACCGCAACACGAGCTACGGGCCCTGGAAGCGCGCGCTGGTCAAGGTCGACCGCGAGGAGACGTTCCACCTGCGCCACGGCGAGCGCTGGATCGCCAAGCTCAGCACCGAGGACGACGCGAGGCGCAGCATCCAGCAGGCCATGGACTGGATGTTCATCCTGACGCTCGAGTGGTTCGGGCTGCCCGACGAGCTCAAGCGCCACAAGGACCAGGTCGGCTACGGCCTGAAGGGCCGCACGAACGACGAGCTGCGCCAGACCTGGATGTCGGCGGTCGTGCCGTTCTGCGAGCAGCACGGCTTCGAGGTGCCGGCCCACCGGGACGAGGAGACGGGCGCGTACGTCATCGACTGCGCCTTCCCGATGGCCTTCGACCCGGAGGCCAAGCAGTGGGACCACGCGCAGGGCCAGATCACCTGGGACGAGGTGCTGGTCAGGTGGCGCGGCCGCGGACCCGCGAACCAGCGCTTCGTCAAGCAGCTGCAGCGGGGTGTCGACCAGCTGGCGGCCGCGGCATGAGCGCGCGGGTGATCGAGCGGTGTGACGGGTCGGTCGACCGCGACGCCGTCATGGCGGCACTGGCGGCCGTCGAGGACCCCGAGCTCCCCCTGTCCGTGGTCGATCTCGGGCTGGTCCGCCGCCTGGCCATCAGCGACGGCACGGTGGTGGTGGGCATGACCTGGACGTCGCTGGCGTGCCCGTGCACCGAGATCATCCGGGAGGACGTCACCGAGGCGCTCGGCACCGTCGCAGGGGTGCGCACCGTCCGGGTCGACGAGGTGCTCGAGCCGTGGTCGCGCGCCGACGTGACCCCCGAGGGACGCGAGCTGCTGCGCGCCGTGGCGGTGGTCTGAGGTGCCGCTGCCCAGCCACACCGGCCTCCGCGGGTACCAGGTGTTCGCCCGCCACGACAAGGAGCCGGCGCTCCACCAGGTCGGGGAGGTGCAGGCCGCGACCGACGCCGACGCCGTCATCTTCGCCCACACGCTGTACGACGAGCGCCGCTGGCGGGACATGTTCGTGGTGCCGCGCGGCGCCGTCACCATCCTCATCGAGCCGGAGTGATCCCGTGGCCCAGCAGCTGATCTTCGGGCGGACGGAGTACGCCGAGCCGCTGGCCCTGGTGACCGCCGTCGACACGGCGGCGACCCCGACGCTCGACGACCTCGACGTGGGCACCGGCTGGCTCGAGCTGGTCGTGGTGCCCGAGGCGGCGGCCATCTGGGTGCTGCGCGACGGCGAACCGGTCGAGCGGGCCATGGAGGCCGGCGTGCCCGCCGCAACGGCATCCGGTTCCAGGGTGGGAGCGGGCGTCGGCGAGCCCGCAGGCGGGGAGCCGCTGCCATGAGCACGCACGCCGAGGCCACGCAGGAGGCGGCGGTCACGGCCGGCATCGCCAACCTGCTGGGAGTGGTCGCCGACAACAAGTACCGCCTGGGGCGCTGGCTGTCGCAGTGGGCGGTCGGCGCCCCCGGGTTGGAGAGCGCGGTCGCCGCCGCCGGCATCGCCCAGGGCCACCTGGGGCAGGCCCGCACGCTGTACCCGCTGGTCGACGACCTGCTCGACGGCGGCTTCGCCAGCCCCGACGAGGGCCGGACCCGCCAGTACAACCTGCGCGCGTTGGACGAGCCGTTCGCGACCTGGGGCCAGACGGTCGCGACCATGTACCTCGTCGACCCCGCCCTGGACGTGGTGCTGCGCGCGGTCGAGGCCCCCGGTGACGAGCTGGGCCGCCGGCTGGCGCGCGTGCTCGACGAGTCGCGGTTCAACGCCGACTTCGCCCGGGGCCGGCTGATCGAGCTGACCACCCGCTGGGAGCACGGGCGCAGCCACCTGGCCGGCCACCTGCGCACGGTGACCCCCGAGGTCCTGTGCTGGTTCGGGCCGGACGACGAGGACGGTGTGGCGACGCTCGTCGCGGCCGGCGTGCTGCGCAGCGACGGCCCGGCCATGCGCACGGCGTGGCTCGACGTCGTGGCGCCACCCCTGCTGGAGCACGGCTATGACGTCGGCATCGCCGGCACGCCGGGCGCGTGGACCCACGAGGAGCTGCCGTGGCAGGACTGGAACCCGCTCCAGCGGCGCCTGGAGCCGACGACGGGCTGACCTGCCCGTGGTGCGGTGCCCGCGACGTCGAGCAGATCGCGGCCTATGGTTCGCTGCTGATGACGTCGCAGTGGTTCTGCAACGCCTGCCGCAGCCCCTTCGAGCGGGTGCGCCACCGCGGCGACGGGTCCTGAGCCCTGCCGGCGGCCACCCCTGCGGGGCAACGACCGGCGGGGCCACCACGCCGACCTCGGGAGCAGCCATGACCGAGCCGATCACCACCCGCGACGACGGGTCGGGCACGCGCTGGATCACCCTGGACCGGCCCGGGGCCCGCAACGCGATCGACCTGGGGACCCAGACGGCGCTCCGGGGCGCCCTGACGGCTGCGGCCACCGACCGGGCGGTGCGCGCCATCGTGCTGACCGGCGCCGACCCGGCGTTCTCGGCGGGCGGCGACCTCAGCCGCTTCGACGACACCGACCACACGGCCTTCCGCTTCGCCAGCCACGACCTCACCGAGGTGATCGGGCTCGCCGAGCGCATCGAGAAGCCGGTCGTCGCCGCGATCAACGGGGTGGCGACCGGTGCCGGCGCGCAGCTGGCGCTCGCGTGCGACCTGCGGATCGCCTCTGACCGGGCGGGCTTCGTGTGGCGCGAGGGCCACCTCGGGCTGCTGCCGAGCCACGGCGGCATCGCCCGCCTCGCCCAGCTGGTCGGCGTGGGGCGCGCCCGGGACCTGGTGCTCGGTGGGCTCGAGCTCGACGCCGAGCGGGCGCTGGCCTGGGGCCTGGTCACCGACGTGGTGGCCCACGACGAGCTGCACGAGCGGGTCGCGGGGCACCTCGAGCGGATCGCCCGGCGCAGCCCGGACGCCTATGCCGTGGCCAAGCGGGTGCTGCAGGCCGTCGGTGGGCTGCCGCTGCCGACGGGGCAGGCGGTCGAGACGCTAGGCCAGAGCCTGCTGGTCGGCACCGACGAGTTCGCCCGCCGGCTCGACCGCGCCCGGGACCGCTGACCTGTCAGGCAGCGCCGAGCAGGCGCAGCAGGCCCGCCTCGCAGCGCGCCCGGTAGCCGTCGTGGGCACTGTGCCAGTCGTCGTCCTGCAGCCAGGTGACCAGCGTGCCCTCGATGTAGGCGCGCACCATCGCCGCGGCCTCGTCGACGTCGTCGACGGCGAACACCCCGCGCGCGACGCCGTCGGCGATCAGCTCGGCGTACAGCCCGTTGATGATCTCGTGGGTGATCATCGACAGCTCTCCGAACGACGGCGCCCTGGCCGCGTGCTCGATCAGGTCCAGGTAGACCAGCGTGAACCGGTGGTTGCGCTCGGGGTCGACGAAGATCGCGTCGACCAGCGCGGTGATCGTCTCGCGCGGGTCGTCGACCGCCGTGACCCGCGCCCGGATGCGGTCGGCCGTGCGCACCAGCGCCCACCGCATCGTGGTCAGGTACAGGCGTTCCTTGCTCTTGAAGTGGTAGAGCACCAGGCCCTTGCTGACCCCCGCCTCGTCGGCGATGTCCTGCAGCGACAGGCGGTGCCCGCCCTGGCGCGCCATCACCTCGTAGGCGCTGCGGACCAGCTCCTCGGCGCGCGGCGACAGCTCCGGCACACGGCCCGCTTGGCCGAGGTCCGCGGCCGCCCTCATGGCCGCGCCTCCGCGGCGCCCGCTCCGGCCGCGGTGCTCACGCACCCTCATAGGACGGGCGGCGCTTCTCGGTGAAGGCGGTCATGCCCTCGGTCGCGTCGGCGGACGAGAACAGCGGCCGGAGCTCGGAGAGCTCGGTCTGCAGGCCCTCGCCGAGCGGGCGGTCGAGGCCGTCGTGCACCGCCCGCTTGATCGCCCGCAGCGACAGCGGCGCGCCCGCGGCGAGCGTCGCGGTCACGTCGCCGACCGTCGCGTCGAGCTCGTCGGCCGGCACGAGGCGGTCGACCATGCCGAGGTCGTGGGCGACGTCGGGCGTGACGGCGCGGCCGGTCAGCATGAGGTCCAGCGCCCGGCCTCGGCCGATCAGGCGCGGAAGCCGCTGCGTGCCGCCGGTCCCCGGCAGCAGCCCCAGCGTCGCCTCCGGCAGGCCGATGCGGTACGAGCCCTCGGCCGCGATCCGGATGTCGCACGCCAGCGCGAGCTCGTAGCCGCCGCCGAGCGCGTGGCCGGCGATCCGGGCGATGAAGATGGGATCCTCCGCTGCGAACCGGTCGAAGACCTCGTGCGCACGGCGGACCATCGCGTTGTTGGCGTCGGCGTCGCGCTGGAGGAAGCCCTTGACGTCGGCGCCTGCCGAGAAGAACCGCTCGTTGGCCGATGCGACCACCACCACCAGCGCCGCACCGTCGACGACCTCGGTGATGGCCCGGTCGAGCTCCTCCAGGACCTCGGGGTCGTAGCTGTTGGCCGGCGGCCGGTCCAGGGTGATGCGGCCGATGCCCTCGGCGACCGCTGCGGTGACTCCCACTGCGTGCTCCTGCCCTCGATGGTGGCCGGCGGCTCAGCCGCCGAGGCCGCCGACGACCACCGACTTGGTCTCCACGTACTCGTCGAGCGCCTCGAGCCCGTGCTCCCTGCCGAGCCCGCTCATCTTGGTGCCGCCGAACGGCATCTCGTCGTAGCCGTAGTGCAGCTGGTTGACCCACGTGACGCCCGCCTCGAGCTCGCGCATCGCGCGGTCGATGGCGGTCGCGTCGGTGGTCCAGATCGACGAGCCCAGACCGTAGGTGGTGGCGTTGGCGCGTGCGATGGCCTCGTCGAGGTCGTCAACCCGCCAGACCGGCAGCACCGGCCCGAAGACCTCCTCGGTCGCGAGCCGCGCGTCGGCGGGCACGTCGACGACGACGGCCGGTCGGAAGAAGTGTCCGGGCCCGTCGAGCGACTCACCGCCGGTCAGGACCTTGGCGCCACGGTCGACCGCGTCGGCCAGCTGGGCCTCCAGCAGGTCGCGCTGGGCGCGGGTGTGCAGCGGTCCGATCGGCAGCTTCGGCTTCTCGGGCTTGCTGGTGCCCGGGCCGGGCTCGTAGCGTTCGACGCGGCCGACGAACTGCTCGAGGAACGGCTCGTAGACGTCCGCATGGATGAACGCCCGCTTGGGCGCGAGGCACGCCTGCCCACAGTTCCAGTACCGGCCGATCTGGATCATCCTGATGGCGCTGGACACGTCGGCGTCGGCCAGCACGATGGTCGGGTCCGACCCGCCCAGCTCCAGGCTGACGTGCTTGAGCGCCGGTCCGGCGGTCTCCATGATCTGCTGGCCGGTCGCCGTCTGCCCGGTGAAGGCGATCCGGCGGACATCGGGGTGGGCGACCAGGGCCCGGCCGGTTCCCGGGCCGCCGGTCACGACGTTGAACACCCCCGCGGGCAACCCCGCCTCGGCGCTGAGCTCCGCGACGCGCAACGTGGTCAACGGCGTCGTCTCGGCCGGCTTGGCGACCACCGTGTTGCCGGCGGCCAGCGCCGGACCGACCTTGTTGGCCAGCAGCGTCAGCGGGAAGTTCCACGGGATGATCGCACCGACCACGCCCAGCGGGCGGCGGACCACCAGGCCGTAGGCGCGGCCGAACTGGCTGGGCAGATCCTGGTAGCTGCCCCGCACCTTGGTCGCGGCTTCGGCGTAGTAGCGCAGCCCGGCGAGGAAGTGCGCGAACTCACCGTTGGCCTCCAGCACCGGCTTGCCCTGCTCGGCCACCAGGCTGGCCACGAGCTCCCTGCGGTGCTCCTCCAGCAGGTCGGCGAACGCCCGCAGGTGCCCCGCGCGCTCCGCGGCGTCGGTCGTGCGCCACGTCGCGAAGGCGTCCAGGGCGACGCCGACCGCCCGGTCGACGTCCCCGGCGGTCGCCTCGGGCACCTCGTCGAGCTGCTCGTCGGTCGCCGGATCGGTCACAGCCAGGCGGTCGCCGCTGCCTGCGGCGTGCTCGCCGGCGATCCACATGTCGGCCACGTCGGACTCCTCGCCGCGCCGGGCACCGGGCCGCGAGCGCTCGTGTCTGGTGCCGGGCCCCCGCGACCGTGCGGGAATGGCCGGTACGGTGCATCGGCCCGGATCGGCACATCGTAGTTGACTGACCGGTCGGTCTGTCAAGGCGTCACCCGGCCGGCGGGTCGACCGGCACCCCGTCCGTGAGCGCCCGGGCCACCGCGTCGGGCCACGGTGCCGGCCGTCCGTCGGCGTCGATGAACACGATGACCACGCGGGCGCTCGCGACGGCCGTGTCGCCATCCGCCACGTCGACGGTGTAGGTGGCCGACGTCCGCCCCAGCGCCGTGACGCGCAGCGTGATCGTCGCGACGCGGTCGAAGCGCAGCGGCGTGCGGAAGTCGGCCTCGACGTGCCGACGGGGCGTGTGCCCGAACGTGACGTCCACGATGCCCAGGTCCCGGTGCAGGCGGGCCTCCGCCTCCTCGACGAAGCGCCACAGCGTCGCGTTGTGCCAGTGCCCCGCCGCGTCGGTGTCGATCCACTCGAGCCGCCGCCGCACCGTGACCGCCGCGCCCACACGTCTCCCGATCGCTTGACTGCTTGACAGGCCTGACTGACCGGTTAGTCTACGGCACGTCGACGCCGTCCCACCGGTGGCGAGCCTGGCGGCGCGGCGGAGGGCCGTCAATGGGTGCCGAGCGCAACATCAGCCTGCTGACCGACCGCAACCTCGAGGCCGGGCGCGGCGACGCGGTGGCGCTGGTCACCGGCGACGGCGGTGAGGTGACCTTCGCCGAGGTGCACGCGCTGGCCAGCCGGTTCGCCGTGCGGCTGCGGGACCGCGGCGTGCAGCGCGAGCAGCGGGTCGTGCTGGTGATGGATGACACCCCCCGCTTCCACGCCGCCTTCCTGGGCAGCATCCGCGCCGGCGCGGTGCCGGTGCCGCTCAACTTCCTGGCCCGGCCCTCCGACTTCGCGTACGTGCTCCACGACGCCTACGCCGTGCTGGCCGTGGTCGACGCGCCGTTCCTCGACAAGGTCGCGCCGGCCGCCGCCGACCTCGGCGTACCGGTGCTGATCGGCGGCGCTGGGGACGACGTCGACCCGGACGACTCGGTCGATGCCTGGATCGCCGACGGCCCGGACCACGTCGACCCGCTCGCCAGCCACCCCGACGACCCGGGCTTCTGGCTGTACTCCTCGGGCTCCACCGGACGGCCCAAGGGGGTCGTCCACGCGCAGCACGACGTGGTCGTGACCTGCGAGCAGTACGCGGTCGGCGTGCTCGGGCTGTCCGAGGACGACCGCGGGTTCTCGACCACCAAGCTGTTCCACGCCTACGGCCTGGGCAACGGGCTGACGTTCCCGCTGTACGTCGGCGCGACCGCGGTGCAGCTGACGGGACGGCCGACGCCGGACCGTGCGTTGGAGGTCATCGAGGCGCACCGGCCCACGGTCCTGTTCTCGGTGCCGGCGCTGTACAACGCGATGCTGTCCCACCCCGACATCGACAAGCGCGACCTGTCCAGCCTGCGGATCGGCACGTCGGCCGCGGAGGCGCTGCCCGCGGAGCTGTGGCGCCGCTGGCGCGATCGCACGGGAACCGAGATCCTCGACGGCATCGGGTCGACGGAGATGCTGCACATCTACTGCTCGAACCGGCCCGGGCGCTGCGTGCCGGGATCGTCGGGCACGCCGGTCCCGGGCTACGAGCTGGAGCTGCGCGACCCCGACGGCGTCGGCGCCGTGATCGACGGCGAAGCCGAGGGCGAGCTGTGGGTCAGCGGGGGCAGCGCGCTGGCGCACTACTGGCACAACAGCGAGAAGACGCGACGGTCGCTGCAGGGCTGGTGGTTCTTCTCGGGCGACCGCTACCGGCGCGACGCCGACGGCACGTACTGGTACGAGGGCCGCGCCGACGACATGATCAAGGTCAAGGGCCTGTGGGTGAGCCCGATCGAGATCGAGAACCGGCTGATCGAGCACGAGGCGGTCCGCGAGGCGGCAGTTGTGGGGGTGCCCCGCAGCGGACTGACCACGATCGTGGCGCACGTCATCCTCACCGAAGGCCACGAGGGCGACGAGGCACTGACCGGCTCGCTGCAGGACTGGTGCAGGGCCGAGCTGCTGCGCTACCAGTACCCGCACGAGGTCGCCTACGTCGACGACCTGCCCCGCACCGCCACCGGCAAGGTGCAGCGCTTCAAGCTGCGCGACGCCGACTGAACGGGGCCGCGGCACGTGATCGCCGGGATGCCCGTCGTCGACGTCCACCAGCACGTCGTGCCGGTCGGCTCGCTCAAGATGCCGTGGGACCAGTGGGCGCCCCCGCGGGTCAGCGGCCTGCGGCGTGGGGAGCTCTACCGCGACGACGGCACCGTCGACCCCGCGCGGTACGTGGCGCACCTCGACGAGCAGGGCATCGACGTCGCCCTCGTGATGGCCGAGTACAGCCCGCGCGTGACCGGGCTGCAGACCATCGAGGCGATGCTCCCGCTCGTCGGGCACGCACCAGACCGGGTGGGAGTCATCGCCGCGCTCAACCCGCACCTGCACTTCCCGCTGGTCACCGAGCTGGAGCGCCAGCTGGCGCTGGGTGCGGTGGCGGTCAAGCTGCACCCGGTCCACGGTGGGTACGCGCTGGACCGGCGTGACCTGTACCCGGTCTACGAGCGCTGCGCGGCCACCGAGGTGCCGGTGGTGATCCACTGCGGCACAAGCACCTTCGCGGGCGCCACCAACGCCCTCGCCGACCCCACGCCGCTGCTCGACGTGGTGCGCGACTTCCCGCTTCTGCGCCTGGCGCTGGCGCACGGCGGCCGCGGCTGGTTCTACGACCAGGCGGCGTGGATGGCGTTGACCTTCGAGCACGTGTGGATCGAGCTGTCGGGCCTGCCACCGTCGCGGCTGCCCCGGTACTACGCCGCGGTCGGCTTCGAGCGGCTCGCCCCCAGGTGCATCTTCGGCACCGACTTCCCGGCGATCCCGGGGCTGCGCAAGAACGTCGAGGCGCTCGCCGGGCTCGGGCTGGCTCCCGACGTCCTGGAGCGCGTGCTGTGGCGCAACGCGGTCGAGGTCTACCGCCTCGACAGGTTCCCGGCCCTGAGGTCCGGCCTGCCGGCGTGAGCGCTCGTCCCCGGAGCACCGCGCCGGGACGGGATCGGCGGCCGGCCCTGCACCGCGTCGACCGACCCGGGGGGTTCCGCCCACGGCCGTCCGGTTGCACACTGGGTCACGTGTGCACGAGGTGCGGCGCCGCGCTCCGGCCGTCGGACCGGTTCTGCTCGGCCTGCGGCGCGTCCACGGACGGACCGGATCCGGGGGATCCCGACGCGCCCGCGGTGTCAGCGGAGCGCAAGATCGTCACGCTGCTGTTCGCCGACACCGTCGAGTCGACGCGCCTGATCGAGGATGTCGACCCCGAGGTCGCGATGGCCCGGTTGCAACCGGCGCTCGATGCGATGACGCAGGCCGTCCACGCCTACGGCGGCACGGTCAGCAAGCTCCTCGGCGACGGTGTCCTCGCCGTGTTCGGCGCACCGGTCGCCCACGAGGACCACGCGGTGCGCGCGGCCTACGCCGCACTCCGGCTGCTCGGGCAGCTGCCGGAGGACGTCGAGGTCCGCGTGGGGCTGCACTCGGGGGAGGTCCTGCTGCGCACGATCCGGACGGACCTGACGCTGGACTACACGGCGCTCGGGCCGGCGGTCCACCTGGCGTCGAGGATGGAGCGGATGGCCGCCCCCGGGCAGGCGCTGGCGACCGCCGCCACGGCCGCGATGGTCCGCGGGTTCGTCGAGACCGAAGACCTGGGGCCGCGGGCCGTGCGCGGCATCGACGAGCCGGTGCGGGTGCACCGGCTGGTGCGTCGCACCAGCGCCGTGGGGACGTGGATGCCGCGGGTCCGTCGCGACCTCACCCGCTTCGTGGGCCGCGCCCGCGAGCTCGCGACGCTGGGCGACGGCGCCAGCGCCGCGCTCGCCGGCGCAGGCCGGCTGACGGCGGTGGTCGGCGAGGCGGGCGTCGGCAAGTCACGGCTGGTCCACGAGTACCTGCGTGGGCTGTCCGACGCGGTGGCCGTGCGTCGCCTGCAGGCGTCACCCTACGACACCAGCACGCCGTACCACCCGCTCATCCCGGCGTTCCGTGGCGGGACGACGGACGAGGGCGAGCGGGACGCCGACACCACCCGCTCGCAGGTGACCGCGGCCGTCGCGGCCATCGACCCGTCGCTCGTCGCGGTGGCCGACCCGCTGATCGCGATGGTGGGGGGACGACCGGGCACCGCCACGTGGACGGCGCTCGATCCGCCCCGTCGGCGCCGGTCCATCCGGGACGCGGTGCGCACGGTGGTGCTGACCGCGGCCCGCCACCGTCCGCAGGTCATCATCGTCGAGGACCTGCACTGGATCGACGAGGACACGCAGGCGGTGCTCGACGACCTCGTCGAGGTCGTGACCGGCGCGGCCATCCACCTGGTTGTGACGTACCGGCCCGGCTACGCCGACCGCTGGGCGGGTCTGGCGCACCACACCCTCGTGCCGCTCGACCCGCTGCGGGGCAGCGCCGCCGCCGAGCTCGTCGATGTCGTCCTGGGCAACCACCCCAGCGTCCGCCGACTGCGCCACGAGCTGCTGACACGGACCGACGGGACGCCGCTGTTCGTCGAGGAGACGATCCGCTCGCTGGCCGACAGCGGCGCGCTCTCCGGTCCGGCGGGCGCGTACCGCTTCGTCGGCGACCCCGAGGCCCTGGAGCTGCCCGGCACCGTGCAGGCGGTCGTGGCGGCGCGGGTCGACCGGCTGGCACGGGCCGACAAGCAGCTCCTGCAGGTGGCGTCCGTGATCGGCGAGACGGTGCCGCTGGACGTGCTCACCGCGACCAGCCACCTCGATGACGCAGCGGTCACCAGCAGCAGCCGGCGGTTGCGATCGGCGCAGTTCCTGTACGAGCTCGAGGCACACGACGCGCTGACGTTCAAGCACAACCTGATCCGCGAGGTCGTCTACGCGGAGATCCCACGGGACCGTCGACGTCGGCTGCACGGGGCGGTCGCCGACGTGCTGATGGACCACGCGACCGCGGAGGCACCGATCGAGCGCTTGGCCCACCACGCCTACAACGCCGAGCGCTGGGACGATGCGGTGCGCTACCTCCGGCAGGCGGCGGGGCGGTCCGAGGAGCGCTCCGCCTATCCCCAGGCTCGCCGGCTGCTGACCATGGGCCTCGACGCCGCTGACCGGGTGCCGGCGACGCCTGAGAACCTCGTCCGCCGGATCGACATGGCGCTCGCGCTGCGGGTCGCGGCCACCGGGTCCGGCCAACGGCTCCGCGCCACGCTCGTCGAGCTGGACCGTGCGATGGTGCTTGCCGACCAGGTGGGCGACCGCCGCCGGCTCGCCATGGTGGCCGTGCACCGGTCCTACGTCGGCAGCCTGACCGGCGACCACCGCCTGGCGGTCACGGCGGCGCGGACCGCCCAGCGCCTGGGACGCGAGCTCGGGGACCGCTACCTGCTGGCGGAGGGGCGCCTGGCGGAGGGCCAGGCGCTGGGCATGGCCGGCCACCCCGCGGGCGTGCCCGAGCTGCTCGGCCTGGACGACGAGTACCTGCGCACGTCGGTCGGCGACGACCGTCGCGGGCAGACGACCACCCGCAGCGTCTCGAACCTGACGTACATGGCCGTCGCCCACGCGCAGATGGGGTCGTTCGACGAGGCGCGACGGATCATGGTCGAACGCAACGCGATCGCGCGGGCGGGCGGACGGCCGTTCGACCTGGCCTTCGGCTGCTGGGGCAACGGGATCATCGAGCTGTACGCCGACGAGGCCGCCGCCGCGGGCGCGCACTTCGTCGACGGCATCGACATCTCCGCGCTGCACGACCTGCTCTACACCGACGCGCTGATCTGCTCGCAGCTCGGGGCCGTCCAGCACGCGCTCGGCGAGACCGACGTGGCGCTGCGCACGTTCGAGCGCGCGATCGAGCTGGCGCGCGTGCTCCAGAGCCCGCTGATCACGGCGTGGGCCCGCGTCCACCGCGCGGCCGTGCACCTCGCCCGCGGTGCGCGGGCGCCCGCGTCGGCCGACGTCGAGGCGGCGCTCGCGTTCGCCCGCCAGCACGACCACCCACTGCTGGAGGCGACCGCGCTGCGCGCATCGGCCGAGGCCGCCGGTGCACCCCCGCTCGCCTCGGCCCTGCTGCGGCAGGCGGCGGCGATCTGCGACCGCGAGCGGCTGGTGGCCATGCGGCGCCGGCTCGGGCACGACCTCGGCGACACCGATCCGGCGACCTGGTGACAGCGACGGTCGGGTGCTAGCCCGTCCAGGCGCGGGTGGCCAGGAGCCGGCGGATGTCAGCGACCGGGTCGTCGCCGGTGACGGGCACGACGATGGGCAGGGCACCCGCCTGCAGGTACGCCGCGACCCGGGCGGCCAGGTCGTCGAGGTGGACGTAGCACCGGTCGACCATCCCGGGCGGCAGCAGCGCCGGGACCTCGCGCAGCCGGCCCTCGGCGTGGAGCTCGTGCGCCCGGTCGACCACGTCCCCGAAGCCCATCCGGCGGTAGTGGCGGGCGTACGGCGCCGCCATCACGTACGACGTCAGATCACGGCGGGCGCGCGCGTCACCGTCGGGCGCGGCGGTCGTCCACACGAACGCGAGCACGTCGGCGCCGGGCGGACCGTCCGGCACGTCGCCCGGCGTGGTGTGGTTGACGATGACGCCGTCGGCCGCCTCGAACGCCAGCGCGGTCATGTTGGGTCCCAGGGCGGCGAGCAGCAGCCGCACCTGGCCGCGCGGGGGCACCGGGAGGCGGAACGCGCCGCGGCGGCCACCGTCGAGCACGGCGCGAAGCTCCTCGAGACGCACCCGGGTGGTGGCCAGCGAGGGATCGTGGTCGACGCCGTGCCAGTCGCCGACGATCTGCGGCGACGACGTGCCGACGCCCAGCAGGAACGGAGCTCCCGAGATCTGAGCGACGGTGGTGGCCGCCATCGCGAGCGTCGGTCCGGTGCGCGAGCCCAGCGGCAGGATCGACGTGCCGAGGCGGGTGCCCGGACGCGTCGCCGCCAGCGCCGCGGTCATCGCCGGCGCGTGGAAGCCGCACACCTCGGTGCCGAGCACGGGGTCGAACCCTGCGTCGGCGACCTCCTCCAGCAGTCCCAGCGCCTCGGCGGCGGTGATCGCCAGCGCCCCCGGCAGCGCGAACCCGACCTGCCCGGCGATGACGGCGTCGGTGCTGGGGTCGGTCATGGCGGCGCTCCTGGCGTCGTCGGTGCAGGCGGGCACCCTATCCCGCCGGCCGTCCGACCGGACGCCGCGGTCCGCAGATGAACGCCGCGACATCCCCAGCGGCACGCGACCACCACCCGCTCGGACCCTGTCGGCACCGCAGCCCGGCGCGGCGGGGTCAGGCGACGGTGAGGCGCGCGACGAGCAGACCGACCAGGGCGCCGATCGCGACGAGCACCACGATCGACAGCCACCGCGCCCGGCCCGCGGTCGCCTCACCCACCGTGCCCTCGATCCGCACCCGCTTGCGGCGCGCCCACGGCTCGACCGCGACCGGCACCGCTTTGCCGTCGGAGCGCCACATGGGGTTGAGCGGCACCGGACGCCCGTCTCGCACCCGGAGGTAGGGTCCGCGCAGGCCCGACGACGTCGCCACCAGCGCCTCGATGTCGGACCAGGGCACGTGCCGGGTGCCGACGACCGTGACGTCCACGCCGTCGCCGTCCACGACGAGTCGCGACCGCCAGATGACGACCAGCACGGCGACCGGCCAGAGCGCCAGGCCGAGCATGGCGGCGGTGCCCTCGCCGGCGGCGAGGGCGACCACCGGAGGCCCGATCAGCAGCAGGACGATCCCGATCGAGCCGAACCGCAGCCAGCCGGGTGGACGGGCGAGGACCGGATCCGGCTCCGGTCTGCGCTTGCGACGGGCCACGGCACCTCGTCCGATCGTGGAGCTCGCGACACGGCCGGGCGGGCACGCATCCGCCGCTCCGCATGGTCGACCGACCGCAATCTAGCAACGCCCGGCCCGCCGCACGTCCCCGCACGGAGCCCGGCGTTGTCCGCCGCCCATGGTTCGCTGGCGGACCACCGGCGGTACGCTCGCGGGTGTGGTCCGCGCGGCACGGAGCCGTCGGGACCACGGCGACCACGAGAGGGTGAGGCGATGTCGACGACGCAGCACGCCGGAACCAACGGCCACCGCCAGGGGCCGGCCGACCTGACGGACCTGTCGGTACGGCTGTGGGACATGGCAACGCCCCTGGTGCGACAGGTGCTGCGCACGCCAGGCCTGGGTCCCGCCCGGCAGCTGCAGGCGGCGGTGGCCGACCTCACCGAGGCGGCGTGGGACGTCGGGCGGGCCGGCAGCAGGTGGTCGCTGATCGTCGGCCGGATCTGGGCACAGGTCGCGGCCGACCTGCTGACGGACCTGCCGGGCGTGCTGCGCGACCCGGCGATCCTGCTGGACGCACGACGCCTGCTCGAGCAGTTCTACGAGACCGCCGAAGAGCACTTCGCCGAGGCGTTCCAGACCCCGGAGTACATCGACGCCCAGGCCGAGCTCGGCGCGACGACCATGGCGTATCGCGTGGCGGAGCAGCCGATCGCCCAGATGCTGCTCTCGCTGGTGCATGCGGCGAGCCTCGCCGACGTCGACGCCGCCCACCGCAACGTCCACGAGCTCAACCGCACCGTCCGCGACCTGCGCCGGCGCCTGCGGGCCCTGGAGCGGCAGGTCGCGGCGCCCGAGCCGGTCGACGACGAGGACGTGTCATGAG
>CAYVGE010000085.1:0-15078 GCA_964450395.1 uncultured Actinomycetota bacterium | reverse complement strand
AGCGTGTCGTCGACGTCGGGTCCGGCGCGGGCTTCGACAGCATCGTCGCCGCCCGCCAGGTCGGCCCGGAGGGACGCGTGGTCGGGGTCGACATGACCACCGAGATGTTGACCAAGGCCAGGCGCAACGCCGACGACCTGGGCGTGCCCAACGTCGAGTTCCGCGCCGGCTACGCGGAGGACCTCCCCGTGGCGGACGGATGGGCCGACGTGGTGATCTCCAACGGAGTGTTCAACCTGTGCGCCGACAAGCGCGCCGCGTTCGCCGAGGTGCTGCGGGTGCTGACGCCGGGCGGCCACCTGCAGTTCGGGGACATCGCCAACGGCACGCCCGTGCCGCCCGAGGCGCTGCAGGACATCGACCTGTGGACCGGGTGAATCGCCGGTGGCCTGCCGTGCGCAGGCTGGCGGATGATGCTGGAGGAGGCCGGGTTCGTCGACGTGCGGATCGGACCTCCCGTCGACACCTTCGGTGGTGCCCGCGGTGAGGCCAAGGCACGATCGTTCGACGTATACGGCTACGCGTTCCTCGCGCGCCGACCGGCACACGGGTCCAGTCCCCGGTCACATCGCTGAACCTGACGCCGTGGTGGTGGCACGGCGGCGACGTGAGCGGCCGACACCGGGTCGAGGTCGGTTGACACCATGGCGAGACGATCGGGTAGCCGGAGCGTCCATCGGGTAGGCCGCCGTCATGGCAGCTCAACCGCAGGATCAACGACCCACCTCGCTCATCGTCGCCGGGCTCGTGATGCTGGCGCTGTCGTTGCTGCTGGTCTGGTTGCCAATCCTCGGTCCACTGATCGCCGGGGGGGTCGGCGGGCGCATGGCCGGCAGTCCGGGGCGCGGAGTCGCGCTCGCGCTGGTTCCGGCCGTCGTGGTCGGGCTCGTGATCGTGCTGGCGCTCGGCGCGTTCGACCTGCCGGTCCTCGGCGCGGTGGCAGGGGTGGGCGTGGCGCTCGTCGTGTTGGTGCAGGACGTGCCACTGCTGGCGGGCGCGGCCATCGGCGGCGCGACGGCGTCCTGAGGCAGGCCGGGAGGCGATGATCCACATCGTCGACATCGTCGACGTCCGCCGCTCGATCGGCGCACCGGCGGGCGGTGCCGCGGAGACCGAGCTCACGGGCCTCGTCGGCTGGGTCGTGCAGCTCGTGGCGGCGTTCGGCCCGTTCGGTGTGGGGCTGCTGCTCGCGATCGACAACGTGTTCCCGATCATCCCGAGTGAGGTGGTGCTCCCGTTCGCGGGGTACCTCGCGTCGCGTGACGAGATGTCGTTCTCGGTCACGCTGGGTGCGGCGACCGCTGGCTCCGTGGCCAGCGCCTATGTCCTGTACGGCCTGGGGCGCCGGCTCGGCGCCGAGCAGGCCCGTGCGGTGCTCCTGCGGGTCCCGCTGACCAACGACGAGGACGTCGACCGGGCGGTGGACTGGTTCGCGCGTCACGGTGAGGCGGCGGTGTTCACGGGTCGGTTCGTGCCGTTGATCCGCAGCCTTGTGTCGCTGCCGGCCGGTACCGGGGGCATGGGGCCGGTCCGGTTCGGTCTGCTGACGGCGTGCGGCTCCGGGCTGTGGAACCTGTTGTGGTTGTGGATCGGTTGGATGGTCGGTGAGAACTGGACCGACGTCGGCCGTTGGTCCGATTGGTTCAACTGGTCGATCGTGATCGTCGGCGTGGCGCTCGTCGCCCGCTACGTGTGGCGCCGCCGCGACCGCCTGTAGCAGCCCGCGACGGTCCCGGCTGCAATAGGTCGACGCTCGGATCCGTCCTCATGGATGAGCGAGAAAGGGAACGAACCATGTCCTTCACGCAGACGATGACCGTGCACGCTGACGCCGCTGAGCCGCTGGTGGAACTGATCGACGCCTGGCACCGGGCGCAGGTCGGGGTCGCCCCCGGGTACCAGGGCGCACGCGTGCTCGCCAACACGCAGCGTTCGGGCCGGTTCGTCATCGAGGTCGACTTTTCCAGCGAGGAGGAGGCGGCAGAGAACAACGCGCGCGCCGAGACCTCGGCCTGGGCGGATCAGCTCGACGCGCTCGTCGACGGTGCACCGGAGTACACCGACTTCACGGTGGTGCACGCGACCAGCTGAACGACCGGGACCGGGGAAGCCCCGGTCAACGGTCACCCTCCGTCGCCGTGTGCAGGTGCCGATGGCACGACCACACGGTCGGCGCCCCGAGTCGGGTGGCCCGGCCAGGCCCCGTCGGGCGGACCCCCGGCGTGGCGTGGCCTGGCCCCGCCGCCGACATCAGGGCAGCTGGACGATCACGATCATGGCGGCCACGCCAACGGCGACGACGACCGCGGTCATCAGCAGTGGGGCGCGTGTCTCGGGCAGCACCGCCCCCGTGCGGAGCGCCCTGTCCGCATCACGCCACCGCCTGTAGCCGGCCACGGCCGCGAACCCTCCGAGGATGATCAGCGGCGAGCCCACCAGCAGCCCCACCGGCCACGTCACGGACGGTTCCAGGAACCCCACCGCCGCCAGCCCGGCAGCCATCAGCGCGATGGATGTGCGCAGCCACGCGAGGAGCGTCCGCTCGTTCGCCAGGACATAGCGCGGGTCTGGCGGCATCGCACTGAGTGTAGTCGCGCGGACGACGGAGCCGACGTCGGGTGCGGCTACCGCGGCCTCCAGTCGGACGTCGTCGAGGTGTTCGCGCCTACCGGGACGATCCACTCAGGGATGGCGCTCGCGGTAGGTGCGCATCTTGTGACGGACGCCGCAGACGTTCATGTCGCACCACCTCCCGGAACGGTTCCGGGACGCGTCGTAGAAGGCCCACTGGCACGCCGGGTTGCGGCACGCCTTGAGGCGCGGCCACTCGCCGCGTGCGTCCGCCGCGACGACGGCGGCGAGCACCGCACCGATCACCTGACGCGCGGGCACACCGTCGGTTGGTGGCTGCATCGTTGGCCGACCCTGCGGTGAGAAGCGCAGGCGGACCGCCACGTCACCGATCACCTGATCCAGCTCGGCCGCTGCTGCTGTGACGTCGGCGTCGCCTCCGTGGTGGGTCAGGATCAGCTGTCGAAGCGCTTCCCGAAACGCGACGATGCGGCGCCTGTCGGCCTCCTCGATCCGGATGCCGTCGGTGACGCCGAGCGCGGCCAGGGCCTCCGAGGCACGCCGGGGCGTCCGCAGCTCGTCACGGTCGCGCATGCGGTCGGCGGTGTTGACGAAGTCCTGCGCGACGGCCAGGGGGACGGGTGCGGGCTTCGGGTCCTTCCAGTCGATGGTCGCCTCCATGTACCGCGGGTGATCGGACACAGCCTGCCAGCACCTTCAGTCGACGATGGGTTACCGTCGTAACTATTTTGATGGTAACATGCCTTCTCGAGCGAGGAGGCGCCACCGTGGATGCCGATCGGATGCGCGCCGGGTTCGCGCGGATGAGCAACACCGATCAGCCACCGGCGGCCCACACGCGACCGGATCGCCGCGGGACGCCCCGCACCGCGCTCTGGCTGGTGATCGCAACGGCCGTTTTCAGTTCTGCGTCGGGCTACACCGCGACGGTCGTCGGCCTCGACGGGTACCGGCCGGGCTCCCTGTCGCTGTTGCGGTTCCTGGCGGCGTCCATCGCGCTCGGTGCCTGTGCGGTGATCGTGCCGGTTCGTCGGCCACGCCTGCGGGAGCTGCCCGTCCTCGCCCTCGCTGGGTTCCTGGCGTTCAGCGTCTTCTCGGTCGCGCTCGCGCAGGGACAGCTGACCGTCCCGGTCGGCACCGCGAGCTTGATCATCGCGACCATCCCGGCCTTCACGTCGCTCCTGGCGGCAGCATTCCTCGGGGAACGCCTCGGCCCCGTCGCGTGGGCCGGCGTGGCGCTCAGCTTCGTCGGCGTGGCGGTGATCGTCATAGGCCGGGAGCCGGGGTTCGGGCTCGACCCGGGTGCGGTGTCCGTGGTCGTCGCGGCGATCTCGGCAAGCGCCTACTTCGTGCTCCACAAGCGGTCGCTGCGCCGTTACGGTGCGCTCGAGTTCACCGCGTACGCGGTCTGGTCCGGAACCCTGTTCCTCCTGCCCTTCGCCCCGGCGCTCGCAGACGATGCCGCACAGGCGTCGCTGGCCTCGACGCTCGGTGCCGTGTGGCTGGGAGTGATCGCCACGGTCGTCGCGTACGCGAGCATCGCGTACGCCTTCGCCCGCCTGCCGGCATCACGGGCAGTGACGCTGGAATCGCTGATCCCACCGGCCGCGATCCTCATCGCGTTCCTCCGCCTGGGCGAGACGCCGACCACCACCTCGCTGATCGGCGGCGGGGTCGCGATCGCCGGGGTGCTGATCGTCAACACCGGGCAGTCGGACTGAGCGCGTCTCCCGACACCGGGACCGCCAGTGAGGCTGCTCACTGCGCGGCACCTCCGGTGATCTGACGGGCGGGGCGCCGTGGATGTCAGCCAGCCGCAGGGCGGGAGAACCGTTCGCGGTACTCGGTCGGGGTGACACCGGCGAGACGCCGGCACGCGCCATGGAACGTCTCGACCGCACGGCATCCAGTGCTCCCCGCCCGAGACGGCGTGCATGACCCGCGCTGTCACGTGGCGGCGTGTGTGCGGAAGCGGTACCCGACGCCGCGGACGGTCTCGACCATGTCGGCGTGCCGGCCGAGCTTCTTGCGGAGCCCTCCGACGGCGACGTCGACGACGTTGGAGCCGACGACGGTGTCGTGGCCCCAGATGTCGGCGAGCAGTGCCTGGCGAGCCACGGGTCTGCCGGCGCGCTCGCGCAGGTAGTGCAGGACCTCGAACTCCAGTGGCGTGAGGTCGACGCGTCCGTCGTCGATGAGCACCTGGCGCCTGTCGACGTCGAGCAGGTCGTCGGCCAGGCCGACCTCGTCCGCGGCCAGCCGCGTCAGCCACCCGTCGACGGATGACGGGCCGAAGTCGAGGTACAGGCCGTGGTAGGCGATCCCGTCGAGCTCCACAGCGCCGTCTGGAATGGTCCCACCACCGAGGGATCCGAGGACCTGCCCGTAGATCTCGGGGTAGATCGTGGTGCCGTAGTTGCGCCGCAGGCGGGGCCGCAGCGCCATGTAGTACCGCTTGAGGTCCAGCCAGAACGCGGCCTGCGCAGGAGACAGCCCCTCTCCTGCATCCCAGGTCAGCCATCGGCGGCCGAGCAGCAGCACCTGGCTGGCGGGGATCGGATCGCGGGCGAGGTGATCGAGCCACCCGGCGACGACCGGGTCGTCCGCGAACGTTCGGATGTCGAGGCGGTCGCTCGGGGTGAGGATGAAGAAGCCGGCGACCGCGCCAGCCGTATCGCGCGCGACGCGGAACGTGTCGGGCCGGCGACGCCACCAGATCCGTAGCAGCCCGGCGGACGTGGGACGTTCGAAGTGGGCGATCAGCGCGTGGATCGCGTCCTCGTCGGCGGCCGTCGCAGGCTCGATCGCGTAGGCGTGCGCGTCGCTCGGGAAGTGCGCCTCGCGGACGAACGGGTTCTCGATCAGGTAGACCATGTCCGCGGTGTGTCGCCACAGCGCGGAGCCCGGTACCTCCCGGAGCTCCACACGCAGGTGGGTCCAGGCACGCCGCCGCAGCTCCCGGTGGCGAGCCGGATCGGCCCCGCGCAGGTCGTTGACGATGGCGTGCCGCACGGCGTCGTGGATGGCCAGACCCTCGCTCGTCCGCTCGACGAACGGCAGCGCTGCCAGCGCCTGGAACGCCCTCCACGCGTCCACGTCGGGCAACATCGCGGCGAGCAGCGGACGGGTGACCCGGCGCACGACGGATCCCGCCTGCAGCAGGTCGTGTGTCGCAGGATCGAGATCGTCGAGGTACACGCGCGTGAACTCGTCGAGCAACCGGTCCAACGTGACGTCGCGCACGCTGCGGAGCGGCTGCTCGCGAGCAGCCAGCGCGCCGATCAGCAGCGTGAGCGGATGCCCGCCCGCGAACGTCGCGATGCTGCGCGCCATGCCGTCCTCGACGCCGAGCTCGCGGAGCAACGTGCGGCTGTCGGCGTCCGACAGCGGACCGAGCCGCATCGTGTCGAACGTGCCGGCGGGCAGGCGGTGCCAGGCGGTGTGGGGTTCCTCGCGGCTGGCGATCAGCAGTCGCACGTTCGCCGGCAGCGCGGGAACGAAGGTCTGGCGCAGCCACGTGTCGAGCAGGCGCAGCACCTCGTACTGGTCCAGGCACACGACGACCCGGTCGGCGCAGCCGCCGAGCCATCCCAACCGGCCATCGCCCGGGTCCGTGCCGTTGCCGTTCAGACTCTCCGAGAGCGCTGCGCGGAACCCCGCCCCGGTCGGCTCGATGTCCCGGCAGTCAAGCACCACCAGGCGTGTGCGATGCCGATCGGCACGTGACGCCACGTGGCGCACCAACGCCGACTTCCCGCCGCCGCTGATGCCGTGGACGAACAGGACCCGCGCTCCGCCGCCGTCGACCAGTGCGTCGACGCGCGACAGTTCGTCGACACGACCGACGAACGTGCGATCACGCGCGGGCAGGAAATCGGCCGTCGCCACGTCGGAGATCAGCCCCTCTCGTCGGTTCCGAGGGTACCGACGACGGGTCGACCGCTGTCAATGACCGATGCTCACACAACCCTCATCGTTCCTTCATCTGCCGCGCCTGTTGGCTGCGTACGGTCACAGGACGGACCTCACAGCCGTGACGTCCGTGGCATGGGACAGGAGGACGGCCATGAGCACCCTCGTCGCGGTCCACGGGGCGTTCGCGGGAGGCTATTACTGGCAGGACGTCGTCGACCGCCTCGAGCAGCAGGGCCACACCACGGCCATCATCGAACGGTTGCCCAGCCACGGTGCAGACGCGGACTCCCTCGGGGACCTCACCGCCGACGCCGACCACGTGCGGCGCGTCATCGAGCAGATCGACGGGCCCGTCGTCCTGGCCGGGCACTCCTACGGCGGCATGGTCATCACCGAGCTCGCCGACCACCCGGCGGTCCGACACAGCATCTACGTCGCGGCGTTCTGGCCGGACCGGGGACAGTCGGTGAGCGACATGCTCGGAGGCGCGCTCCCGGACTGGATCGTGGCCGACGACGACGGGACCGTGCGCGTTGGTGACGCGTCACCGGTCATCGAGGCGCTGGGCGCCGACGTCGACGTGGGGCGGGCCACCGACATCCATCGGCGGTCGCAGCCCATGGCGATGGCCGCGCTCGCAACGCCCAGCACCGCGCCGGAGCGCGCCCACACCACGACGTATGTCATCACCGAGCAGGACCAGGCCGTCCCGCCACCGGCACAGGAAGCGATGGCGCAGCGCGCAGACCGCGTCGTCCGCCTGCCGACATCCCACTGGGTGATGTTCGCCGCACCCGACGAGCTGGCTGCGGTCTTCATGCGCGAGCTCGCTGACGACTAGCGACCGGAACGTGGCACGGCACACGTGGTCCAATGCCGGCGGTCGTGGCGGCCTGCACGTGCCATCATCCGTGGTGGATCGCGCACCCCGCGCGGCCCGGCATCACAGGGCAGGAGCATGCGCGTGTCCGCCACGCCACCACACGTGCAGCGCCGTCGCCTGGTGCAGACGGCCGAAGGCAGCCGGTCCGAGTCGTTCGGTCCGGCCGAGTGGGGGCTGCTGGCCGCCGCAGCGACCATCTGGGGCTCGTCGTTCCTGTTCATCGAGATCGGGCTCGATGCCTTGCGCCCCGGCGTGGTGGCGCTGGCGCGGGTCGCACTGGGCGCCGCGACGGTCGCCCTGGTGCCGCGGGCACGAAGCCCGATCGACCGCCACGACCTGCCGCGGGTCGCGTTGCTCGGCGTCGTGTGGATGTCCGTACCGTTCGTGCTGTTCCCGACCGCGCAGCAGTGGATCGACTCGGCCGTCGCCGGCATGCTCAACGGCGCGGTGCCCCTGACCAGCACGGTCATCGCAACCGTGCTGCTGCGCCGCCTGCCGGGCACCCGGCAGCTCGCGGGACTGGTCATTGGCTTCGCCGGCGTGGCGGCCATCGCGTGGCCGCAGATGCAGGCCGGCAGCAACACCGCGCTGGGCGCAGGGCTCATCCTGGCCGCCATCACCCTCTACGGGCTGGGTCTGAACATGGCCGTGCCCCTGCAGCAGCGCTACGGCGCGTTGCCGGTGCTGCTGCGCTCGCAGTTGGCCGCGCTGGTGCTGCTGGTCCCCTACGGCCTGTGGCAGCTGCCGGGGTCGCAGTGGTCGCCGGCGGCGACGCTGGCGATGGTGCCGCTCGGCTCGCTGGGCACCGGTCTGGCGTTCGTGGCCATGGTCACCCTGGCCGGGCGGGTCGGCGCCGCCCGCGGTTCGATCGCGATCTACTTCACGCCGATCGTGGCGATCGCCCTCGGGGTGACGTTCCGCGGCGAGCGGGTGGCACCGGTCGCGCTGGTCGGCGTGCTGCTGGTGATCGCCGGAGCATGGCTGACCAGCCGCCGCGAGCGGCACGCGATGCCCGCGGTCACCCCGGACGACGCGGGCGGTCACCCGGCAGACGGCCACGCGCGATCGGGCCATCGCGGTTGACGTGGCAGGTCGTCCTACCTCGCCGTTGGTGACAGCGCGGCACTCGGTGCAACCGCTGCCGCGGCATGGCAGCGAAGCCGTCAAGGTGTGAACATCGCCTCGACGTCAGGCAGCCCTTCGAACCGGGAGAAGGTTCCCGCGTCGGCGATTTCTCGTGCCGCCTGCAGGAATCCTCCCCAGGCGGTACGCGCGAGGGTGCCTCCCACGCTGATCCGCCGCACTCCCAGCCGGGCCGCCTCCGCGACCGTGGCAAACGGAGCGTTGATGAGCAGGTTCACCGGTTTGGGTGAGACGGCGGAGACGATGGCGGTGACGTGCTCGACCGTGTCGATCCGTGGGGCGTACAGGCAGTCGGCCCCCGCTTCGGCGTACGCACGCAGCCTTCGGATCGTCTCGTCGATGTCGGGCCGACCGCACACGAACCCCTCGGATCGGCCGGTGAGAAGGATCCCGGTGCCGCTTTCGTCGATCGCTCGCCGCGCTGCTGCGATGCGCTCCACGGCTAGCTCGAAGGCGAAGAGCGGTTGCGCGTCGTTGCCCGAGGAGTCCTCGATCGAGAGCCCGGCGATCCCCGTGTCGGCGGCCCGCTTCACGTTCGCTCCCACGTCTTCCGGATCGACCGCGAAACCGCCCTGGAAATCTGCGTTCACCGGCACGTCCACGGCATCGACCACGACACGGAGATGCTCGAGCGCCTGATCGAGAGTGACCTGACAATCCGCCCGGCCCAACGTCCATGCCAACCCGGCACTGGTCGTCGCCAACGCCTTGAACCCCATCGCTTCAAGGACTCGTGCGGTCCCGGCGTCCCAGGGATTGGGCATCACGAAGCATCCAGAGGAGTGCAGGCGGTGGAATGCCGCGATTCGATCGTCGGGAGCGGTCATGCCACACCTCGTCCAGGCCCGGATCTGCACACTCTAGACCGACTCCGAACGTCGGGCGTTGTCGCCGGCTCTGCCAAGCCCTCGAGCCCGGTGCAGTGACTGACCTATCGTTGCCCGGGCGGCTGTGCCCGGACGAGCAGCCGCTCGAGGCCGCCGAGGATGAGCTCGAGTCCGAACGCGAACTCGTCGGCGTAGGTGGAGCCAGATCGCACCGCGTGCTCGACAGCCACCTCTCGGAGGTGGGGGTAGGCGTCGACGGGCATGTGACGGACCAGTTCGCTCGCGGCGTCCTCGAACTCCTCGCGCGTATCGAAGGGCAGCTGCAGCTCCTGCAGCGTGAAGCCGTACACGTAGCTGTCGATCACCGAGACCGCGTGCACGGCGTCGGTGATCGAGAAGCCCGCCGCTCGCAGGCTGCCGATCACCGCGTCGTGGTGTCGCAGCGTGGCGGGGCCCGCGTTGCGCCGCGACTCGATCAAGCCGAGCGCCCAGCTGTGGCGCGAGAGCGCGTCGCGCGCCGAGGTGGCCCGCAGCCGCATCGCCGTCCGCCAGTCGTGACCTGGCTCCGGCAGCTCGATCTCGTCGAAGACGGCGTCGACGATCCCGTCGAGGATCGCGTCCTTGTTCGCGACGTGGTGGTACAGCGACATGGCCTCGACGCCGAGTCGCTCCGCGACCTTGCGCATGCTGACCGCCGTGACGCCCCGCTCGTCGGCGACGGCCACCGCTGCCTCGATCACACGCTCCCGGCTGAGCGGGGGGCGGGGTGTCGACGCTCGGGGCACGCGGGCCTCCTCCTCCAGCATGACCTTGACAACCTTACGGTCGTAAGCCTAGCATCAGCGGAGTCCTTACATGTGTAAGAACGGAGGCGTGTCATGGGAGACGACGACCAGCGAGCGGCCGGCCCCGATCCCGGCATCCGCCGGGTCTGCATCGTTGGGGCTTCCGGCAAGCTCGGGCGCTACATGGTCCGGCACTGCCTCGACCGGGGCTACGAGGTGATCGGCGTCTGCCGCGAGCAGAGCATCGACAAGCTGACCGGGTTCGAGGGGCGGATCACCGTCGTGCCCGGCGCGACGAACGACCGCGAGGTGATCCGCCGGGCGGTCGCTGGTTGCGACGGCGTGCTGACCGTGCTCGTGCCGTTCGGCGTCCACCAGTACGCGACGGGAACGGCGCAGGCGATACTCGACTTCGCGGAGTCGGGCGCCCGCCTCGTGTTCTCGTGCGGCTGGCACATCACGCGGGACGGCCAGGACGTGTACCGGTGGCGCGAGAGGGCGTCCGCGACGGTCGTGGGGTGGCTCGCCCGGCTCGTGCGCTTCGTCGACATCAACGACCAGGTCGAGGCCTGCCGGCGTGTCTTCGCGAGCGACACCCGGTGGACGGTGGTGCGCGGCAGTGACCTCGATGAGGGTGAGAGCGAGGGTCTGCCGGTGTGGAGCCGGCACGTCGGCGACCCGATCCTCGCTTCCAACCGCACTCGCCGGGTCGACTTCGCGCTGTTCATGGTCGAGGCGCTCACCGACGACGTGCTCGTGCAGGAGGCGCCGGCGATCGTCGGGTGTCGGACGCCCTCGGCGCGCGCACACCGCCACGGCATGCGCCCGACGCGGCGCTAGCGCGCGGCTGACGTTGCACGGGTCCCGGCCGGCGCGACAGCGTGGAGCACCGCGAATCGGCGTTCGTGGTTGTCCGATGCCCCCACTGTGGCGAGCTGCGGTCGCCCATCCTGTCGGCACCCTTCGCCTCGAACGACAGGACGGCGTTCTTGGTGGTGTCGACGTTGGGCGTGGCGAACTCCACGTCCTTGTCGATGTCGCCGCTCGGCTTCGGCAGGGTCACGTCGATGTCCGAAAAGGCCGTGTATTCGACTGGCATGATGCGCTCCTTGGGGTTCGGGGTCCCGCCAGGTGCGGGACCCTTGGCTCGACAGGGCACGGTACGGATGTCACCGCTTCTTGGGCGTGAGCAGCGCGTATGGAGCCATGGCGTCGCTACGGTCCCCGACCGGTGCCGAGCAACCGCGGGGTTCGGTCGTTGCCTACCGCCGAGTGGCGGACCGGGGTTCGGACGCGAGCTGGATGCGGGCCTGCTGAGCCTCGCAGGGCATGCCCAGGGCTTCGGCGCGTCGCAGCGCGCGGTGCAGCAGGCGTCGTGCGGTGCGTTCGCGGCCGTGCTGGCGTGCGGCACGTCCTGCGATCAGATCCCGCCGTGGTGCCGCGATCGGGACGGCGCGCACGTAGGTGCGCAGACCGGCGAGCCCACGGTCGATGATGCCGTCGAATGTCCGCTGGTCTTGGTGGCGGGCGGCGATGAGATCGAGGGCGGTCTCGGGGACGCCGGTGTAGGCCTCGGCCGCGTAGGCCGAGTACGCGGGACGGTCTGCAAGCTCATCCGCCGCTGCGGTGAGGTGGTGGGCGGCATCGTCGAATCGTTGCTGTGCGATCGCGGCGCGAGCGAGCACGACCATCGCGCGGACGCGGTCGATCCGTGCGTCGACGCGGTCGGTCAGCTCGAGCGCATGGCGTGCGCGGGCGGCTGCCTCGTCGAGGCGGTCGACGCGGACCGCGCTCTCGGCCCACACGAGGTCTGCCCAGAGCAGCGCGGCGGTGGCGCCGCGGTGCCGTGCGCCATCGGCGATCTCGTTGGCGAGTGCCATCGCGTCGTCATACGCCCCCGCGTGGTAGCGCGCGATCGAGCCGATCAGCATGACCAGCGCCGCAGTGCGGTGCAGGGCCCCGCGCTCGCACACGTCAAGCCCGCGCGTCATGTGCTGCGCCACGTCGTCCCACGCGCCAGTGGGGAGGCGCGCGACCGTTGCCATGAGAGATGTCTGCGCGGCCGCGGGCAGGCTACGCCAACGTGCGGTTCGTCGCCGGCGACGTCACCGACCCTGAGGTGAACCTCGGCCGCGACTTCGACGCCGCAGTCGGCCGTCTGGTCCTCATGTACAACCCCGATACCGTGGCTGCGCTGCGCGCGATCGTCGATCGGGTGGCACCAGGCGGCGTCGTCGCGTTCCAGGAGGCCGACTTCACCTGGTTCGCCCACAGCATCCCGTCGCTCCCACTCGTGGCCGGGGTACGTGACTGGATCAGCGGCGCCTTCGCCGCCGGAGGCAGCGACCCCCACATCGGGTTCCGACTGCCGCAGCTGTTCGCGGCGGCCGGGCTGCCACGGCCGCGACTGCAGTTCGACACCCTCATGGGCGGGGGAACCGACTTCGGCGGCTACCAGTACACCGAGCTGACCGTACGCAGCCTGCTCCCCACCATCGAGGCGGCCGGCATCGCGACCGCTGCCGAGATCGACGTCGACACGCTCGCGGAGCGCCTGCGCGCCGCCACGATCGCAGCCGATGCCACCATCACGACGGTCAGCCTGGTCGCCGCCTGGGCGAGGCTGCCCGGGGCGATGTAGGCCACCGCTGCATCTGGTCAAGCTCCTCGCGCAAGGCGACCACGACGCGAGACGCGTCCACGGCACCGCGGCCGTCGACGCCGCAGTCCGGAACCGTCTCGCCGCGATCTGCGCGCCAGCGTCGGACGGCGCGGTGGCTCCAGCGGTCCACCCGGATCAGATGACCGCGCTCTCGTGGCCGGAGTCGCGCACGAACACGCACGGCGTGTCGGTCCGCTGGATCATGTCCCGGATCGTCGTGACGTCGACGTCGGGCCCGAGCGCGAACACGTTGGCCTCCGCGCGGGGGCTGCGATCGAGGGCGTCGACGAACGAGCCCGTGAGCACATGGACGCTGGGCGGACCCGGCAGCCGCGCCGCGTCAATCAGCGCCTGCAGGTACGACTCGGCGTCGCTGCTGTCGCCGTCCTGCTCTACGACGGTCACCAGGTTGAGTTGGCCGCCCGCCCAGTTGCCCTGGAGCTTCATGGCGAGCAGGATCGCCAGGTGGGAGTGCTCGGCGTCCTCGACGTCGGCGCCGGGTGGTCGCGGGCGCACCCACAGGTTCACGACGTCGCGACCGCCGACGCTGCCGCGGCGGCTGTCAGCGAACATGGCCACGCCCAGGCCGCTGTCGTCGGCCGTTTCCAGGGCGGCGTGGGCCGCCTCGACGTCGTCCGGCGAATACAAGTCGACGAACACGATGTTGGGCGCGCCACCGGACGGCTCGGCCTCGGCCCCGGATGCGATCGCGTCGGCGACGGTGGTAGCGTCGACGACCGACCAGGTGACGTCGACGTCGGCCGACTGCAGCCGCCGCCCGAGCTGCGAGATGGCGTCGTCGCTGACGCCGTCGCCGTAGCCGACGAGCTTCACGCTGCCCTTGGGCTGGGTGAAGTCGTGCAGGTACGGCAGCAGAGCAGACAGGTGCCCGGGGTCGCGCGTCGGCACCAGCAGGTGGGGACGCCACTCGCGCGCCGCGGACTGGCGGCTCGCCTTGGCGTGCGCGCTCGCCCACCGAGCGAGTCGTTGGAACAGGGCCCCGCGGATGTCGCTGAAGGGTGCTTCCACCCGCCGGCGGGTGAGTGTCACGAGGATCGTGACCACGACGACGAGCACGACCGCCGTGAACACCGGATCGACGACGACCATCGCGAGCAGGCTGCCGACGAACCCGAACGCCGGTACGACGATCGGCAGCCGGATCCGCGGACGGAAGCTGGGCAGGTCGAGCGCCTGCTCGATGAGCACCACGAGATTGATCGTGCCGTAGGTGACCAGGAAGAACAGCGTGATGATCGGGGCGATCGCGTTCAGCGCCCGCAGCGCCAAGGCGACCAGCGCGATGATCACCGTCACGAGCAGCGCGTTGCGGGGCTCGCCGTTGCCCGCCCGGGCGGCGAGCCACCGCGACCGGGGCAGCAGATCGTGCTCGGCGAGCGCGTGCAGGATGCGCGGTGCGCCGACCGTCGATGCGAGCGCCGACGAGAACGTCGCCCCGAGCAGCCCCGCGAGCACGGCCGGCCCCCAGGCGGCGGCATCCACGACGATGAGGTAGTTGCTGACGAGCTCGTCCGGCGTGGCGGCCGTCGCCAGCCACGCCGCGGTTGCCAGGTAGATGGCCAGGCTCACGCCGACCGCGAGCAACGTGCCCAGCGGGATCGCCCGCCGGGAGTTCGCGAGCTCCCCGGACACGTTGGCGCCGGCCATGATGCCGGTCGTGGCGGGGAAGAAGACGCCGAACACCTGCCAGAACGTCGTGCCGGTGAACCCGTTGTCCGGGGCGCCCGGGTACTCGCCCCACAGCGTCGGCGACTGCGGCAGCCCCCCGACGACGGCGCCGAGGGCCATCGAGCACAGCGCAACGACGATGACGGCCAGGATCACGAACTGCACCCGGAAGGCGAACCGCGCGCTCACGAGCGCGACGCAGACGACGACGGCGAAGCCGATGAGGTCGACGATCAGAGCCGGATGCTCGGGGAAGATCCGCAGCCAGCCGTCGCGGAAGCCGAACAGGTAGAGCACGATGACCAGCGTCTGGGACAGGTACAGCGGGATGCCGATCGCGCCGCCGGTCTCGGGTCCGAAGGAGCGGGTGACGGCGGCGTAGGCGCCACCGCTGCCCATGGTCGTGTTCGACGCGATCGACGCGATCGACAGCGCCGTGGCCCCGGTGATCGCGTAGCTGACCGCGATGATGGCCATGCCACCGGCCAGGCCGGCGTTGCCCACGACCCATCCGGTCCGCAGGAAGAGGATGACGCCCAGGATCGTCAGCAGCGTCGGGACGAAGACACCCTCGACCCAGCC
>CAYVGE010000084.1:0-15149 GCA_964450395.1 uncultured Actinomycetota bacterium | reverse complement strand
ACATCGCGGGACAGGTGCTCCACCCCAACGGCGGCCAGGTGGTCAACGGCTGACGACTCCGGTCCCCCGGCGTCGTCAGGTCGCCGATCGGGCTCCGTGTGTGCGTCTAGGCACGGGGAAGGTCTGGGGACCCGACGAGGCAAGGAGCCACCATGGGAAGTGCACACACGCCCGCTGACGACATCGTCTACGACCTCGTCAGCATCCAGTACCACGCGCTGCAGGCCGCGCAGCTGTACGACACCTACGTGGAGGACGCCGAAGACCACGGCGACGTCGTGGACTTCATCCGCGAGTGCCAGGAGCAGGACGCCCAGCGGGCCATCCGCTGCCACGAGCTGCTCGTCTCGCTGACCAAGGACGGGCTGAGCTAGAACCGTCACGTCCGGTGCCTGGTGACAGCGGATCGGAGCCGGCGGATGTGGGAACAACTCGGGATGACCTGGTCGGAGGTCTGGTTGACCGTCGTGACGGCGGTCGGCGTGTACGGCGCCATCCTGGCGCTCAGCCGGATCTTCGGTCAACGCCAGTTCGCGACGTTGTCGACCTACGACCTCGCGTTCAACTTCGCGATGGGCAGCCTGATCGGCCGCACCGTCCTGGTCCGCGTCTCGCTGCTCAACGCCGTCATCGCGCTCGGCACGATGTTCGTGCTGCACACCGTCACGGGCTGGCTGCACCACCACATCGCCGTGCTGCACAACCTGATCCAGAACCGTCCCGTGCTGCTGGCCGCCGACGGGCGCCTGCTCGACGACGCACTGCGCAGGACGGGCACGAGCCCGGTCGAGGTGTTCCAGGCCGCACGCCTGCACGGCTTCGGATCTCTCGACGACGTCGCCGCTGTCACGCTCGAACGCAACGGCCAGTTCAGCTTCATCGACGGATCGCAACGACTCGACGCGGACCTCTTCGGGGAGGTCGCGGGCAACGAACGCATCCTGTCGACCAACGGACCCTCGTGACATCGGGCGGTGCCATGGTGCTCCGTGGCCGTACGATCGCGGTGTCGGTGGAGGCGCACTGGCAACAGCTCGGTTCCCGCCCCGTCCGTGCCCTTCGAGCCGGCGCGCCGCACGCCGCCGTCCCCGAGCTGGTGATCGTGCCCGGGCTGAACGCGCTGGACTACCTGCTGCCGACGATCCGGATCTGCAGCGCATGGACGCGTGTGCACCTGCTCGACGTGCCGGGGTTCGGGCATCCCCGCACGGCCCGGTCCCCGTCCGCACTCACCGACGTCGCCGACGTCGTCGCCCACTGGCTCGCGGCGACGGATCTGCGTCGCGCGGTGCTGCTGGGCCACTCGACCGGAGCGCAGGCGGCGATCCGCGCGGCGCGCGCTGTCCCCGGGCTGGCCGACGCCGTCATCCTCGCCGGACCGACGTTCCCACCCGCCGCCCGGCGCTGGTGGCCGCTCATCGCGCGGGTGGCCAGGACGCTGCCGCACGAATCGCTCGGCGAGGTCCGCGCGGCGTTCCCCGAGTACCTGCGTGGCCGCGGTCGGGTGCTGACGTTCCTGCGGACGGCGATGTCCGACGCGCCCGAGCACCTCGTCGGGGACCTGTCGTGTCCCGTGGTGGTCATGCGCGGCGAAGACGATGCGCTGGCAGACGACCAGTGGGCGGCCCGCCTGGCGGCCGGCGCTCGACATGGCACGGTCATCACCGTGCCGGGCGCACACAACTTCCCCTACACCCACCCGCGCGCGACGGCCGACGCCATCCGCGAGGTCGCCGTGCGCCTACCGGCCCGCCGCGACCAGCCGCCCGCGGGCGACGAGGCCACGGGCGACCAGTGACCGGAGGACGTCGTCGGCGATGATGCGGCGCCAGTCGAGGTCGTCGAGGCCGGCTGTGCGGTACCGCCACCATGGTGCGCCCAACGGAACAGCGGCCCCGGGAAGCTGTGCGGTCCCGCGCGTCGGCCCGTCACGGGCTCACCCGCGCGGACCGCCGGATGCGCCGGTCCCGTCCCGGAGCGGCTGCGTCGCCGCCGGCCCGCCGGGGGGCGGGCCGCCAGGTGCTGACCAGCGCGAAGGCCAGCAGGAGCTCGGCGATGTCGCCGCCGTAGTACATGAGTGACGCGCCACCGCGGAGCTCGTCGACCGGGACGGCGACCTCGGAGAGCAGGCCCCGCGTACAGCAGCTGCGCGACGGTCGAGTGGACGGCGACGGCGACGCCGAGCACCACCAGGCGGGCCGGCACCGACGGCCGCCGCGGCGCGGGGTCCGGACTCGCGATCACCCAGGTGAACAGGCAGCCCGCGGCGAGGAAGTGCAGGTTGCACGAGCTGGTGCGCCACCGGGTCGGCCGTCGTCATCCGGTACAGCGGGGTGACGTACAGCACGACCATGCCGCCGACGTTGAGCACGAGCGCGACGACGGGGTTGGCCACGACGTGCAGCGGTCGGCTGCGCAGCACGCGGCTGATCCGCCGCGCCCGCGGGATCGTCACGGACCGCAGCACGAGGGTGACCGGCGCCCCGAGCACCAGCCCCAGCGGCGCGACCATGCCGACGAGCAGGTGCTGCAGCATGTGCCCGCGGACGTCGCCTGCGGGGAACGGCAGCAGCCGGGGGGTGAGCCCGACGGCCAGCACGATGCTGCCGGCGAGGAAGGCGACGGTCCGCCAGGCGCTCCAGCCGCGTGGATCGTGGCGTCGGTGCAGCGCGAGGGTCAGGTAGCCGACCGCGACGACCATCGCGTACGGCCAGGCTCCGGCAATGCCATGGTCGGCGTGCGCCAGTGGCATCACCGGTCGGTCGTCCCCACCGGATCGCCGCTGCGCTGCAGCAGCCACCCACCGGCAACGAGCACCGCGCCGAGTGCGAGGAACGCCAGGTCCCATGACATGGCCGCGTAGCGGGGTACCCGCGGGAAGCACGGCGGACCGCCGCCTGATGACGCCCACTGCCCAACCTGCGATCAGCCGACGGCCGTCGCAGCCTCCGCCGCCGGTCGTTCCACCGTGGAGAAGTGGCTCAGCTTCAACCAGTCCGGGACCTGGCGACGCAGGTGGACCGGTCCGTGCAGCCGCAGGCTGCCGCCACGGCGCACCGCCTCCCAGCCGATGTCGCCGCGCCACAGCCGGACGAACGGGCGGATCTCGGCCTCGACCGCGACATCGACGTCGAAGCCGTGGTCCTCCTCGCAGATCTCGATGTCGTCAGCGCGCAGCAGCAGCCACCAGCGCCCGACCTCGGGGTCCAGGTCGGTGAACCTGAGCTCGAGCACGGTCTCACCATCCGGCAGAGCGTCCCGATCGATGCTGCGTTGCATGTCCCACATCAGGAACGCGGGATCGAGGTCCTCATCGGTGAGCGAGTCGATCCAGCGCACGCCCCACCTTCCCAGCGCTTCGATCACCGGGAGCAGCTCGCCACCCGCCCTGGTGAGGTGGTACCGCGGCGTGCCCTCGTCCTCGTGGCGCTCCACGAGGCCTTCGGCGACGAGCTGCCGGAGCCGCTTGGCGAGCAGGTTGCGCGACATCCGGGGCACGCCCCGATGGATGTCGTTGAACCGATCGCTGCCAGCGACCAACTCGCGGACGACGAGCACCATCCAACGCTGGTCCAACAGCTCGGCGGCCTTGGCGACCGGGCAGAACTGCCCGTAGCTCGTCATGGCGCACTCCCCCGCACACGTTGATGGTGGGGCCGGTACAGATTCCTAACTCGTCGCGGACCCCGTCGGCCCCCATCGTGGAACCAGGACCTCCCCGCAGTCGACCAGCACACCGGAGGCCCACGATGACATCGACCACCGACGACCGCCCCGCCCTCATCGACCAGGACACGACACCGACCATCGAGCAGCAGGCGGCCGAGGTCGTGATGCCGTTGGCGGCCGGCTACGTCGGCCACCGCACCATCGCGATCGGCCTGCGCAGCGGGCTGCTGGCCACGCTGGCCGAGCATCCCGACGGGATGACAGCCGACGCGCTGGCGGATGCGCACGGGTTCGATCGCTTCTACACCTCGGTCTGGTGCCGAGCCGGCCTGGCCGCCGGCATCCTCGTACGACCCGATGCTGTCGGGGAGGGGTACGCCCTCGCCCCGCACGTCGACACCTTGTTGCTCGACGATACGTCACCAGCGTACGTGGGCAGTCAGTTCACGCTCCTGCACCAGCCGGAGATGTTCGATCGGTTCGAGGCCAACCTCGCCACCGGAACACGCGCGTGGTGGGACGATGCCAGCCCCGCATTCATCGCTGACGTCGCGCAGAGCGGCCGGGCCTTCTACATCCGTCTCATCCCGGACGGGCTGTCGCAGATCCCCGGCCTCGACGACCGGCTCACGACCGACTGCCGGATCCTCGACACCGCCTGTGGCACCGGGTTCGGACTCGTCCGGCTCGCCACCACGTACCCCGACGCCACGGTGGTGGGCGCCGACGGCGACGCCCACTCGCTGAACGTCGCGCGTCAACGCGTCACGGAAGCAGGCCTGGCCGACCGTGTCGAGCTCGTCCACACCCCGCTCGAGGAGCTCGACCGCAGCGACGAGTTCGCGCTGGTCACCAACAACATCTCGATGCACGAATGCCGGGATGCCGATCGGGTGACCGCCAACGTCCGCGCGGCGATGGAGCCGGGCGGCTGGTTCGCGATCTCCGACATCCCGTTCCCCGACACCGACGAGGGCCTGCGAACCGTGCCCGGCCGCGTCATGAGCGGTGTGCAGTTCTGGGAGGCCCAGATCGACGATCAGCTGCAGCCCCGTCACGTCTACGACGATCTGCTGTCGCGTCACGGCTTCCGGGACATCGATTTCGTCGAGCTCGGACCGATCCACGCGGTCACGTATGGCCGCGTCTGACCGCCCCCGCGGCGCTGCTGTCGGGAGCCCGGAAGGTCTCGGTCCTCCACCAGGTGCGGAAGGCGTCCACGCCCATCGCGTCGAGCACCGGTGCCGTCTGGGTCGCCTGGCACCGCAGCGCGGCGAGCTTGCGGTCGAGCAACGCGTCGTCGAGCGAGAGCGTGAGGACCACCTCGTCGGGCGCCGCGGGCCGCGGGAAGCCGGGTTCGAACACGCCGAGCTCGGCATGCAGCTCGGCGTGCTCGTCGACGAACGCTGCGGTGGTGGTGGCGTACAGCAACCGGGGCGTCGGGCCGACCGCGCGCCACGCTGCCGTCGCCCAGGCGCAGATCGTGCGGTGGTCGGCGTGCCCCGTCATGCCGTCGGGTCCGAAGGTGACGATCGTGTCGGGTCGCACCTCGTCGATGAGCGTGACGATCCGACGAGCACCGCGCGCCGGGTCGAGCTCGGCGAGCGTGCCGTCCTCGAGCCCGAAGCAGCGGTGGTCATCCACGCCGAGGACGGCCATGGCCGCGGCGATCTCGTGGTCCCGCGTGCGGGCCAGACGGTCCGGCGGCCAGCGCTCGGGATCGGGCGTGCCGTGCTCGCCGCGGGTGGCGTTGACGCACACGACCCGCTGACCGCGGTCGACGGCCGCCGCCATGAGCCCGGCCGACAGGTAGGTCTCGTCATCGGGGTGCGCCCACACGCCCAGGAGCGTGCCGAGGTCCGCGACCGACGACGGTCGCGGACGGGTGGCGTGGTCGGTCGGCACGGCGTCGTGCTCACCTCGTCGCATCGCGCGTGTCCCGCGGTGTCCGGGCGCGCATCATGCCGTCATCGACGACGACCATGTCGATGCCGTCGACCGACGGTGCTGCGCGGGTCATGCCCGGTGTCTCCTCACTCAGCCGGACGGTTGGATGTTCTGGTTGACGTGGAAGAGGTTGTCCGGATCGTAGGCGGCCTTGACGCGGGCGAGTCGGTCGTGGTTGCCGCGGTAGGACGCGCGGACCCGGTCATCGCCCTCGTCCTCGCCGAGGAAGTTCACGTAGGCGCCGCCGGTCGAGAATGGATGGAGGTCCTCCTGGTAGCGGACGGCCCAGTCCCTGATCAGCCCCGCGTTCGCGGGATCGGGGTCCACGCCGGCGAACACCACGTTCCAGTTGGCGTCGCGGTAGCTGAACGCGGTGGCGTCGTTGGCCACGCGCTGCGGCGCGCCGTCGATCGGGTACATGTGCATCGTCGAGTAGACGGTGGGGACCTCGGCGTGGGAGAGGTGCCGGTCGACGGCCTCGTCGGGGAGGTCGGTGACGAAGTCGGCCCGCCAGTACCACTGCAGACCCGGTGGGTAGAGCGCGTCGTGCATGCTCTGCAGCGCTGGGAAGGGCATCGGCTGCACGCCGTCGAGCGCGGGCGGGCCCACGTCCCGGATCGGCGCGAAGACCTCGTCGGCGTCCTCGATGTCGCCCGTCCAGCACCACACGACGCCGCACATCTTCTGCAGGTGCAGCGCGTCGGGGAACGGCGCGACGGGCGGCACGGTGAGGAACGCGAAGAACCCGTACAGCTCTTCGGGCGCGTTGCGGATGAAGTCGCGGTACCAGCGCAGCACCTCACCGGCCTGATCGAGTGGCCACAGCGTCGGACCGCCGACGACGGTCTCGACCGGTCTGAGCCGGAACTCGAAGGAGGTGGCGACGCCGAAGTTGCCGCCGCCACCGCGGATGGCCCAGAACAGGTCCGGGTTGTGGGCGTCGTCGGCCACGACGACCGACCCGTCGGCCAGCACGAGGTCGGCCGAAACCAGGTTGTCGATGGTCAGGCCGTAGCGGCGGCTGAGGTACCCGGTGCCCCCACCGAGCGTCAGTCCGCCGACGCCGGTCGTGGACAGGATGCCGTTGGGGACAGCGGCACCGAAGGCGTGGGTGGCGTGGTCGACGTCACCCCAGGTGCAGCCGCCCTGTACCCGAGCGGTCCCCCGGTCCTCGTCGACTCGGATGCCGCGCATGGGTGACAGGTCGAGCACCAGGCCCTCGGCGACCGTCCCCAGGCCCGCGCCGTTGTGACCGCCGCCACGGACCGCAAGGTCGACGCCGGTCCCGCGCGCAGCGGTCACCCCCGCCATGACGTCGGCGACATCGGTGCAGCGGGCGATCACCGCGGGCTCGCGGTCGATCATCGCGTTGTAGACCGCGCGGGCATCATCGAAGGCTGGATCGTCGTGGTCGATCAGCTCACCTCGGAAGCTGCCGGCGAGCCGGTCGCTGAGCACGGCGGTCGGAGTTGCGGTTGACATGGATCAGCACCTCATGACATGGGTGGCATCGTGCTGCGTGTGATGCCAGCATTGGCGGTGATGGTCCAGGACGGGTCGAGTACCGGTCGAGCACCGGTCGAACGTGCCGATGGCCGTCTGGGGTTCCGGGTGCTGGGGCGGTTGGAGGTCGCACGTCCGACAGGTGACGTGGTCACCGTGCGACGAGCCAAGCCGGCGACCCTGCTGGCCGCGCTGCTGATCCACGCGGGCGATCCGGTCACGGTCGACGCGCTCGTCGACGCGATGTGGCCGAAGGCGCCTCCGGCGACGGCGGTCAAGACGTTGCAGACCTACGTGGGCCAGGTCCGCTCACTGCTGGAGCCCGATCGGAAGGCGGGAGACACCGGTGACGTCCTGCGTACGGAGGGGTCGTCATACCGGTTGGCGGTCGAGGTGACGGCGATCGACGCCGGGAGGTTCGCACAGCTCACCGACCGCGGCGAACAGCTGCTCCCCGACGATCCCGCATCTGCCAGGGAGCTCTTCGACGACGCGCTCCGCCTGTGGCGTGGTCCGCCCTACGCCGACGTCGCAGACCGGCCGTTCGCCCGACCGGAGATCCGTCGTCTCGAGGAGCTGCGGATGGCGGCGCTGGAGGGCCGGCTGGACGCACAGCTGGCACTTGGCGAGCTCTCCAGCGCGGTACCGCAGCTGCAGGAGCTCGCGCGGCGCCACCCCCTGCGGGAGCACCTGTGGGCACAGCTCATGCGGGCCCTGTACCTGTCGGGCCGTCAGGCCGACGCCCTCGCGGCGTTCGCTTCGGCGCGTGACGCGCTGGTCACCGACCTGGGCGTCGATCCCGGACCCGAGCTCCGACGCGCACACCGGCAGATCCTGGCTGGGAGGCTGCCCGCGCCCCACCCCGAGACAGGGGAACAGGCCCCGACGACGAACGCGCCGACAGCGGCGGCGGCGGCGCCAGCAGCGACGGAACTGCGGACGGTGACGGTCGTCGCCGCCGCCGGTGAGGACCTCGACGACCACGTCCCGCACGGCTTCGCCGCCACGGTCCAGCGGTACGGGGGAACCGTGGCGGCGACCGGCCCGTCGACAGCGCTGGTGGTCTTCGGGGCTCGACGGGCGCGCGAGGACGACACCGAACGAGCGGTGCGGTGTGCCTTCGCACTGCGCCGGTGGGCCCGCTCGACCGGCGCGCCACTCGGCCTCGGCGTCCGCTCGGGCGAGGCCGTGGTCGATCGCGGAGAGGCCGCGACCCCGACGGTCCGCGGTGAACCGGTCACCGGGGCCACCGCGTTGGCGCAGCGGGCGACGCCGGACCGGGTCCTCGTCGACCAGCGAACCGTGCGCACGACCGGTCACGCGATGCGGTACGAGGCCGGGACAGACACCGGGATCTGGCACGCGACCGGTGTCGTGGCCGGCCCGTCGGGTCGGCCGCTGTCGGTCACGCCGTTCGTTGGCCGCGAGACAGAGCTCGGCGTCATGACGGGGCTGTGGGACCTGGCGTTGCGCGGCGGCCGTTCCCAGCTCGTCACGGTCGTGGGACCCGCCGGGATCGGCAAGTCGCGGCTGGTGCAGGAGTTCGGGCGGCGGCTGGGCGACCAGGGTGTCACTGTGCTGACCGGCCGCTCGCATCCGGTCGGCGATGCGATGTTCGGTGCGCTACAGCAGGTCATCGCCCAGCTGGTGCACCTCGAACAGGCGGGCGCACCCGACAGCCGCCGGGCCCACATCGAGGAGTGGCTCACCAACGTCCTCCCGCCGGAGGAACGGGGCCGGCAGCCTGCGCACCTCGTCACCCTGCTGTCGATCCTGGGCGACATCGCCGCTGTCGATGACGACACCATCGAGTCGCTCCGCCGTCTGGTCGAAGCCGCGGCCGCTCGCCAGCCCCTCCTCGTGGTGTTCGACGACCTGCACGTCGCCCACACGGCGCTGGTCGATCTCGTGGTGTCGCTCGTCGGACGCGTTCGCGGCGTCCCGCTGCTGACGGTGGTCGCGGCAAGACCCCAGCTGCTCGACGCGTGGCCGGCCCTGGGCGCCGGTCCGCTGCCGGGCACGACGCTGCCACTCGACGCCCTCCCCGAGGCCGATGCGCGGGCGCTGGCGACCGCCGTCGAGTCCGACACGCCCGGACCGACGCAGATCGGTCCCGTGGACGCTGCTGGTGGCAACCCGCTGTTCATCGAAGAGCTGGCACGGTGGCGGACCGGGCATCCCACGGCCCCGGGTCCGATGCCCCCCACGGTGCGGTCGGTCATCATGAGCCGCCTCGACCGGCTGGCGACCGCCGAACGCCGGACCCTGATCGACGCGTCGGTGGTCGGGTCCCGGTTCTGGGCCGACGCCGCCCACACCCTCGCCGGTGACGCCGGCGACGAGACCGCGGCTGCCCTCGACGCGCTGGAGCTGGACGGCCTGATCGTGCGCCAGCCCGCCTCGACGGTGTCCGGCCAACGGACGTACGCCTTCCGGCACGCGGTGTTCGCGGAGGTCGCCTACGCGACCATCCCCGACGCGCTGCGGGCGGACAAGCACTTCAGGCTGGCGCGATGGCTCGATGGTGTCGGCGAGGACGTGCCTCCGGCGCTGCTCGCCCACCACTGGCGGCGTGCGCGCGGGCCGGAGCGCGCCGCCGACGAGCTCGTCACCGCCGGCGATGCGGCGAATCAGGGCTGGGGCCGTGGTCGTGCAGTGAGCTGCTACCAGCAGGCGATCGAGGTCCTCGAGGGCGGCGACCCCGAGCGGGTGCGCCAACTGCAGCGCAAGCGTGCCGTGGCGCTCCAGGCCTGGGCGCACAGCGTCCTGGACCTCGAGCGTGCGCCGTCCGAGCTCGAGTGATCCTCGGAGCCACCAGAGCGCTGCCACACCCGTCAGGGCGGAGCGCGGCGTTCAGGTCGCGAAGTCGGCCGGACTGATGTCGCCGGCGATCTCGAAGATCTCGTCGACGAAGTGCCCACCGGTCGCCTCCGCGTGGGCCCGCAGCCGCGCGGCGTCCGGTGCGCCGTAGACGCAGTACGAGACGCAGCGACCGGTGTCGTCGACCGCCACGTGGCTGTGCTCCCAGACGATGTCGTCGAAGCCCTCGTCGCGCGCGGCGAGGGCGCGGCGGGCGTTGTCCATCATCTCGGCGTCACTGACCTCACCCCACGTCCGCTTCACGAGGTACCGGGGCATCGGATCAGATCGCCTGGCCGAGCAGTTCGTCCGTGCATGAGATCGGGATCGAACGTGCTGGGTAGTGAGCCGGCAGCTATCGGCGAGACCGGGCCCACCCCTCGGCACACACCCGCCTCGCGAGCCGTGGGAGTGCGAGCAGGCCCGCGGCCACGCCGAGCATCGCCGCGCCGCGGGTCAGGCGGCGTGCCGACCCAGGTCGCGGTCGCTGTCCGATCTTCGGTCCGTCCTCCGGGAGCCCACCCGCCGCAGTCGTCCGGCCGTCCAGCGCCAGCCTGATGACCTCCGCGACGTGGAGCGCCCGTCGGCCCGTGCCCGCCTGCTCGATCTGCGTCTTGCAGGAGAACCCGTCAGCGACGATGACGGTGGCGGGGTCGGCGGACCGCACGGCCGGAAGGAGCGCCTGCTCGCCGCAGTCCATCGAGATGTCGTACTTGCCGTCCTCGAAGCCCCACGATCCCGCGAGGCCGCAGCAGCCACCTGACAGTTCGGTGACGTCCATGCCCATGGTGTCTGCGAGCACCCGGCGCTCGGGCGAACTGCCGCCCGTCGCCCGGTGGTGGCAGTGGGTCCAGACGAGCGCGTCACGCTCGGAGGTCGGCAGGTCGACGCCGTGGGCGTCGAGGAACTCGGCGAAGTGGTAGGCGTTGCGCCGCAGCCGCTGTGCGTCCTCGTCGTGGGGCAGCAGCTTCGTCAGCTCGTCCCGGAAGACGGCCAGGCAGCTGGGCTCCATGCCGACGACGGGCGTGCCGGCGCGGATGTCGTCGCGCAGCTGGTCCAGTGTCCGGCGCAGGTAGCGCTCGGCCGCGTCGAGGAACCCGTAGTCGTACAGCGGCCGCCCACAGCACACGTGGCCGCGTGGGATGACGACCTGCCACCCGGCCTCCTCGAGCACCTCCACACTGGCCACCCCGACGTCGGTGTGGAGGTGGTTGTTGAAGGTGTCGGGCCACAGGACCACCCGCGGTCCGTCGGGGTTCGTCGTCCCGCCCCGCGCGTCGAACCACTGCTGCAGGGTCAGCGGCGCGAACGTCGGCAGCTGGCGGCGGCGGTCGATGCCGGCGATGGTCTTGGCGAGCGTCGCGAACGGCTCGCGCTGCGTGACCGCGTTGACGACCTCGGGCACCAGCGACGCCAGCCGCGCGGCCTGATCGATGAACCCGAACGCGTACATGTGCCGCCCGCGCCAGCGCTTGGCGCTGCGGTAGTGGTGGTGGAGGAACTCCGCCTTGTACGTCGGCATGTCGACGTTGACCGGGCAGTCGTTGGTGCAGCCCTTGCACGCCAGGCACAGGTCCAGCGCGTCGTAGACCTCGCGGCTCTGCCAGCCGTCGGTGACCACGTCGCCCTGCAGCATCTCGAACAGCAGGCGTGCGCGACCGCGGGTCGAGTGCTCCTCCTCGCGCGTCACCATGTAACTGGGGCACATGGTGGGCGCGCCGTCGGGGTTGCGGCACTTGCCGACACCGACGCACCGCAGGGCGGCATGGGCGAAGTCGCCGCCGTCCTCGGGGTAAGCGAACCTGATCGACGTGTCCGCCAACGGCGGCCTGGCGTTCGGGTTGTAGCCGGTGCCGAGCTTGAGGTCCTCGTCGAGCTTGTAGGGATCGACGACCTTGCCCGGGTTCATCTTCCACTCGGGATCCCAGATGAGCTTGAACTCGCGCATGGCCTGCACGAGCTCGGAGCCGAACTGCCGCTCCAGCAGCTCGGCGCGCTGCTGGCCGTCGCCGTGCTCCCCCGACAGCGTGCCCCCGTACGACACGACGAGGTCGGCCGCCGCCTCCATGAACGCGCGGTAGTCGTCGATGCCGTCGCGATGCCGCAGGTCGAAGGAGATGCGGGAGTGGACGCAGCCTTGTCCGAGGTGGCCGTACATCGCGCCGCGCAGCCCGTGCCGGTCGTAGAGCAGCTGCAGGTCGCGGATGTAGTCGCCGAGCGCCTCGGGGGGCACGGCGGAGTCCTCCCAACCCGGCCAGTGGTCCCGGCCGTCGGGTGGGAACGCGGTCGCACCGAGTCCGCCCTCGCGGATGCCCCAGATCATGCCGGACTCGCCGCCGAGCTGCGCGCTGTCGTAGACGGTGAACTGCCCGTCCGTGTAGCCGCGGTCGCGCAACCAGCCCGCGAAGTCATCGGCCTGTCCCTGCACGTCGGCCGCGGTGTCCGCGCCGAACTGCACCAGCAGCCAGGCGTTCTCGCCCTGGCCTGGCAGGTTGCGCAGCCCACCACGGTGCATGTGCTCCTGCCACTGGTCGGTGAACAGCAGGTGGTCGATGCCTTCGAGGCCGATCGGTCGGAAGTCACCCATGATCGCGGGTACCTGGTCACCGGCGTCGGCGATGGAGTCACACGCGACGACCACCGTGATCCGTTCGAGCAGCGCCGGGGTCAGCAGCAGCGTCGCCTGCAACGCGGTGGCGCACGTCCCCTCGGTGCCGACCAGCGCGCGCGCGAGGTTGAAGCCCTTCTCGGGCAGCAGCTCGTCGAGGTTGTAGCCCGACACCCGCCGCGGCAGCCGCTCGACCGGCTGATACCGCTGGCGGATGAGGTCGGCGTAGCGGTCGCGCAGGTCGCGCAGCCCCCGGTAGATCTCCGCACGCCGCCCGCCGGCGGCGACGATCCGCTCGTACTCGGCGTCGCTGGTCTCGCCCACGGTCATGCGCAGGCCGTCGTAGGTCACGATGTCCAGCGAGTGGACGTTGTCGGACGTGCGTGGACCCGGGCCGTACAGCTGCGCCTGCACCGAGTGGATACCGCACGAGTTGTTGCCGATGTTGCCACCGATGGTGCACCGCGAATGCGACGACGGGTCGGGGCCGAAGACCAACCCCGCCGCGCCTGTCTTCCTGTTCACCTGTTCGTTGATCGCCCCGTTCTCCACGGTGACCATGCGCCGATCCGCATCGGGTTCGCCGATCCCTGTCAGGTACTTGGAGTGGTCGACCACCACCGCGTAGTTGACCGTCTCACCAGACAGGCTGGTCCCACCACCACGGCTGAGGATCGGCGCACCGTACGAGCGACAGACCCGGTGTGCCTCGACGACGTCGTCGAAGGTGCGGGGGATCACCACGCCGATCGGCACCTGCCGGAAGTTCGACGCATCGGTCGCGTACAACCCCAGCGCCGACCGGTCGAACCGGACCTCGCCCTGCACCGCGGCGGCCAGGTCACGCTGGAGCCCGGCGGCGTCGATCTCGGCCGAGCCCGTCATGCCCGTGGCGTCCGGGGCCGGCGACCTCGCCGGGATCGTCACCAGACGACGTGAACCCGGAGGTCCAGCAGACAGGGTGGACATGCTGTGCTCCTCCAGCAGGTGCGGTGTACCCGCGGGGTGTCATGGTGGCCAGGTCGGAGCGCGACAAACCGGCGGCGCCAGCGCGCCGAGCCCGAACCGACCGTCAGACACGGCGCGCCCGTCGGCCGCCGCGTCATGGGCGCGCACCCGCCCTCGCGATCGGATGCAACGTCGCGCAGCTCGCCGCCGGATCCGTCACTCGGCGTAGGCGATGGTCGACAACACGGCGTTCTCGGCCTGCCGGGAGTCGAGCCGGGTGTGCTGCACGACGACCGGCACCGACGATTCGATGACGCTGGCGTAGTCGGTGTCGGTCGGGATCGGCTCCGGGTCCTCGAGCTCGTTGAACCGCAGGTGGAGCGTCCGTTGGGCCGGTACGGTCATCTGGTAGGGCCCCGCCGGCTTGCGATCCGAGAAGAACACCGCCAGCTCGACCGTGGCGTCGGTGTCGCCGGTGTTGAGGATGCACGCCGACTCGTGGCTCGTCATCTGCGGCTCGGGTCCGTTGCTCCAGCCGGGGATGTAGCCCTCGGCGATCACCCATCGTCTCTTGCCCATCGGTTCCATCCGCACGCTCCTCGTCTCCCTCGCTCGCGCACGAGTTCCCTCCGACGCGCGGATGATGCGCGACGTCGGTCGCGCATCGTCCACCGCCGCAGTATGTGGAGTGGCGCATGGGGTAGGTCGGCGGCATCGAGGATCTCGACCTCCTTGGAGAACCTGATGGCGCAGACAGTCGGTGACCAGATCCTGCAGCGGCTCCGCGAGTGGGACGTCGAGCGGGTGTTCGGCTACGCGGGCGACGGCATCAACGGCATCCTCGCCGCGTTCGGACGGGCCGACAATGATCCCCGGTTCATCGAGACGCGCCACGAGGAGATGGCGGCGTTCGCCGCGACCGGCTACTCGAAGTTCACGGGCAAGGTCGGAGTGTGCATGGCCACCTCGGGTCCAGGGGCGATCCATCTGCTCAACGGGCTCTACGACGCCAAGCTCGACCACGTGCCGGTGGTCGCGATCGTCGGCCAGCAGGCGAGGACGGCGCTCGGTGGCAGCTACCAGCAGGAGGTCGACCTGCAGACGCTGTTCAAGGACGTCGCCGCGGAGTACGTCCACACGGCGATGGTGCCGTCGCAGTTCCCGAACCTGATCGACCGGGCGATGCGCACCGCGATGGCGAACAGGACCGTCACGGCGATCATCGTGCCGGCGGACCTGCAGGAGGAGGAGTACTCGGCACCCGAGCAGGCGTTCAAGATGGTGCCGTCCTCGATGGGCTACAGCCGACCGGAGATCCGGCCACCCGAGGACGAGATCGACCGGGCGGCACAGATCATCAACGAGGGCGAGAAGGTCGCGATCCTCGTCGGCCAGGGTGCGCGCCGCGCCGCCGACGAGGTGATCGAGCTGGCCGAGACCGTCGGTGGCGGGATCGCCAAGGCGCTGTTGGCCAAGGACGTGATCCCCGACGACCTGCCGTTCTGCACCGGCCCGGTCGGGCTGCTGGGCTCCAAGCCGACGTGGGACATGTTCCAGGAGTGCGACACGTTCGTGATGATCGGGTCGTCGATCCCCTACAGCCAGTTCCTGCCGC
>CAYVGE010000083.1:13007-15275 GCA_964450395.1 uncultured Actinomycetota bacterium | reverse complement strand
TCGCGAACAACGGCGTGCTGTTCGGCACCTCCGCGCTCAAGGGGGCGCACTTCGTCGAGCTGTGCGACCAGCGGGGCGTGCCGCTGGTGTTCCTGCAGAACATCACCGGGTTCATGGTGGGCCGCGAGTACGAGGCTGGCGGCATCGCCAAGGACGGCGCCAAGATGGTGATGGCCGTGGCCTGCACCCGGGTGCCCAAGCTGACGGTCGTCATCGGGGGCTCGTTCGGCGCCGGCAACTACGCCATGGCCGGGCGTGCCTACGCCCCCCGGTTCCTGTGGATGTGGCCGAACGCCCGCATCTCGGTGATGGGCGGCGAGCAGGCGGCCACCGTGCTCGCCACCGTCCGCCGCAACCGCATCGAGGCCGACGGCGCGACGTGGTCCGAGGCCGAGGAGGAGGCGTTCAAGGCACCGGTCCGCGAACGGTACGAGGCGCAGGGCAACCCCTGGTACGCCACCGCCCGCCTGTGGGACGACGGCGTCATCGACCCGGCCGACACCCGCACGGTGTTGGGCCTCGGGTTGTCGGCCTGCGCGAACGCGCCGCTGCAACCGCCCGGCTTCGGCGTCTTTCGGATGTGATCGCCATCGAGCACCTGCGCCTGACCCGTGACCAGCGTGAGGTGGCCTGGCTGACGCTGCACCGCCCCGACCAGCGCAACGCGTTCAACGCGGAGCTGATCGCCGAGCTGACGGCGGCCGCCGACGAGCTCACCCGTGACCGCCCGCGGGCCGTCGTGCTGGCCGGGGCCGGCCCGAGCTTCAGCGCCGGCGCCGACCTGACCTGGATGCGTTCGATGCGCGACCGGTCGCAGGACGAGAACCTGGCCGACGCGCGGGCGGTCGCGGCGATGTTCCGCGCGCTCGACGACCTGCCGTGCGCCGTGATCGGCCGCGTGCACGGCCACGCCATGGGTGGCGGCGCAGGGCTGGTCGCGGTGTGCGACGCGGTCGTTGCCGCGGCCGACACGGTGTTCGCGTTCAGCGAGGTCAGGCTCGGCATCGCGCCGGCCGTGATCTCGCCGTTCGTGGTGCGCAAGATCGGGCCGTCCCACGCCCGTGCGCTGTTCGTGACCGCCGAGCGGTTCGACGCCGCCTGGGCGCAGCGCATCGGCCTGGTGCACTTCGCGGTCGACGCCGACGACCTCGACGCCACGGTCGCGTCGCTCGTCGACGCGGTGCTCGCCGCGGGGCCCGAGGCGGTCGCGGTCGCCAAGCGCCTGCCCGAGCTGGCGTCGGCTCCGATGGACGAGGCGACCGAGGTCACCGCGCAGGTCATCGCCAGGCTGCGCGCGAGTGACGAGGGGCAGGAGGGCATGGCTGCGTTCCTCGAGCGACGGCCGCCGTCGTGGACGGTCGACGAAGGATGACCGCCGGTGGCGGCGACGTCGGCTTCGGCACGGTGCTCGTCGCCAACCGCGGTGAGATCGCCGTGCGGATCCTGCGGACGCTGCGCCGGCTCGGTGTCCGGTCGGTCGCGGTCCACAGTGACGCCGACGCCGACGCGCCGCACGTCCGGCAGGCCGACGTGGCGGTGCGGATCGGCGGCGCGGCGCCGGCCGACAGCTACCTCCACGTCGAGCGGGTCGTCACCGCGGCCCTCGACGCGGGCGCCGACGCGATCCACCCCGGCTACGGGTTCCTGTCGGAGCGGCCTGCGCTCGCGCACGCCTGCGCCGATGCGGGCGTGGTCTTCGTCGGTCCACCCGTGGCGGCGATCGAGGCGATGGGCGACAAAGCGCGTGCCCGGGCCCTGATGCGAGCGGCCGGCGTACCGGTGCTGCCGGGCACCGACGACGCGGGCCTCGACGACGGCGCGCTGGTCGACGCCGCCGCGCGCATCGGGCTGCCGCTCATGGTCAAGCCGGTCGCGGGCGGGGGCGGCACCGGCATGGTGGTCGTGCGCGACACGGGCGAGCTGCCCGGCGCCCTCGAGACGGCACGACGGCGAGCGGCGGCGGCCTTCGGTGACGACCGCCTGCTGCTGGAGCGCTTCGTCACCGGGCCGCGCCACGTCGAGGTCCAGGTCCTGGCCGACGGGCACGGCGCGACCCTGCACCTCGGCGAACGCGAGTGCACCCTGCAGCGCCGGCACCAGAAGATCGTGGAGGAGTCGCCGTCGCCGCTGCTCGGCGACGCCACCCGCGGCCGGCTCACGGCCAGCGCCGTCGAGGCGGCGCGCGCGTGCAGCTACCGCGGCGCCGGGACCGTCGAGCTCCTCGTGCCGGCGGCCGAGCCCGACCGGTTCCACTTCCTCGAGATGAAC
>CAYVGE010000083.1:0-12997 GCA_964450395.1 uncultured Actinomycetota bacterium | reverse complement strand
GGTCACCGAGCTACGCACGGGGATCGACCTGGTCGAGTGGCAGCTGCGCATCGCCGCGGGCCAGGCGCTGCCGTGGGCGCAGGACCAGATCACGGCGAGCGGCCACGCGGTCGAGGCCCGCATCAACGCGGAGGACCCCGCCCGCGGCTTCCTGCCGACGGGCGGCACGGTCGTGGCGTTCGTGGCGCCGTCCGGCCCGGGTGTCCGGGTCGACGCGGGCATCGCGACCGGCACCGCCGTGCCGACCGCCTACGACTCCCTGCTGGCCAAGGTCATCGCCCACGGCGCCGACAGGGACCAGGCGCTGCGCCGTCTCGAACGCGCCCTCGGCGCCACCGTGGTCCTCGGCGTGCAGACCAACGTCGGCCTGGTGCGGCGGGTCGTCGCGCACCCCGACGTCCGGGCCGCCCACATCGACACCGGCTGGGTCGAGCGCCACGTCGACGAGCTGCGCGCCGGCCCACCGCCCGACCACGTGCTCGCGGCCGCGGCGCTGGGCCTGCACGTCCGGCGCGCGCGGGCGGCCACGGGGCCGAGCGCGTTCGACCGTGTCGACGGGTGGCGACTCGGTGCGCCCGCCTGGACCCCCGTGCGCCTGGGCTGGGGCGGCGGGCAGGGTGTGGTGCACGTCCGCGGTCGCGTCGACGCCGCCGAAGTCACCGTCGGCGGCCACGACGCCGTCGCCGCCTCGGCCACGCTGGACGGTCCCCACCTGCGGGTGACGGTGGACGGCCGCACCCGGCCCTACGCGTTCGCCGAGGATGGTGACGTCGTCTGGATCGCCTGCGACGGCGACACCTGGGCTCTGCGTCGCGTGCCGGCGGTCCGTGCCGGGGAGGCCGCGGCCACCGATGGCGGTCCGCTCACCGCGCCGATGCCGGGCACCGTCACCGCGGTGCACGTCGCCGACGGTGACGCGGTCACGGTGGGCCAGACGCTGGTCGTGATGGAGGCCATGAAGATGGAGCACCGCGTCACCGCGCCCGCCGACGGCGTGGTGGGCGACGTGGCGGTGCGCCCCGGCGACACGGTCGAGCTCGACCGCCCCCTGCTGACCGTCACCCCGACAACCACCCCGCACGACTGATCCCACCTGCGTTCCGGCACCACTTCGCGCACTGAACGCAGGGTGGGCGACCGACCGTCTCCAGGGACGGCGGACGACCACCCTGCGGCTGCACCAGGGTGGTCACCGAGTGTTGCAAGGTCAGTGGGCGATCAGCGGACCGGTGCCGTTGAAGTAGGTCTCGGCCTTGTTCCACACCGCGTACCCGATGACCTTGCCCAGCGTGCGACCGTGCTCGTCGCCACTCTTGAAGTGGATGCCGCCGTAGCGCCGCGACCAGCCGGCCTCGTCCGCCGCGTCGGTGAAGGTGTTCCACGAGAGCGTCACGTCCTTCGCGGGCACGGGCGTGGCTCCCGCCGGCGCGCCGGCTGCGCCCTCGAACAGCGAGCTGCCCGCTGGGATCGTCACCTTTGCACGGAACGTGTCACTGCCGGTGAAGGCGACCAGCACCATGTGCGCCGCCGCGCTGAAGGTGCTGTGGCCCGACACGTACTCGGGGAACGGCGGACTGACGACCAGCTCCGGGTCCTGGTAGGGCTGCCACTGCGACCCCGGGACCTCGCCGTAGCCTTCGTAGGGGCCGAGCCACGAGGTCACCATCTGGTCCTTGTACTGCTCACGGATCGCGGTGACCGGCCGCACGAAGTCGTGTTCGTACTTGACCTTCCACGCGCCGATGCCCGCGTCCATGACCGCGTTGCCCACGGCGAAGAACAGCTTGACGTCCTGGTCCAGCGTGTGGCCCCTCTTGACCGACACCGCCTGCGCGAACAGGGCCCAGTGGCCGGGCGGGAACACCGAGTGCGGACCGTCGGCCCAGTACTCGGCTGTCACCTTCTCGGTGTCCGACAGGTTCGCCGAGTCGCGCAGGGCGAGCGCCGTCTCCTCGGCGGCCTGCTGGTCGCTCACGCCCGGGGGGTCGAACAGCGCGGTCGCGTCCTGGACCGCGAACGCGTCGACCGCTCCCCAGTGCGGTGCCAGCGGCTTCTGCAGGTTCCCCTCGGGACACGGGGCCGTCGGATCCTCGGGCAGCGGCACGCACAGCGGCTGCCACTTCCACGGGTCGACGACGTCGCCCCACTGGTTGGTCGGCTCGTACCCCGTCGTGTCGGCGTAGCCCCCGAGCTGGTTCGAGCCGTCGTCGTGCCGGTAGTCGATCACCGCCTGGGCGGCGGCACGGCCCACTTCGGCCGCGGCCGTCGTGTCGCCCACGGCGTACTTGTACTCCCCAAGCTGCGCGGCGAAGTCCTCGGCACGGCCATCGAAGAGGTCCGCGAGGACGGTGTAGGCCGCGTGGCTGACAGCCTCCTGCTTGTTCGCCACGGTGCGCTCGCCCGAGGGGACCTTCGCGGGATGGGAGTGGACACCCACCGCGGTGGCGTCGTACGCGGTCCACGCGTCGTACATCGCGGTGTGCAGCACGCCGATCGCGCGCGACGCGACCGTCGGACCGGTGGTCTTGGGGTTCAACGTGATGGTCTGCATCAGCTCGTCGTTCCACCGCAGCACCGCGTTGCCGGTGCTGGCGTCGACGCCGTCGACGGGCCAGCGTGGACCGGGCAGGTCGCTGTCGTCTGGACCCGACGAGCCCCCGCCGCCGCTTCCGCCGCCGCCCTTGCCGCCGGGTGCGGCGGCTGCCGGCAACGCGACGGTCGATGCGAGCAGCGCGCAGGCCAGCAGCGCGATCAGTGCGAGCTTCCTCATGGTCCAGCCTTTCCACGGCGGTCCCCCGCCGCCTGGATGCCCCCGCAACCGGAGGCTGGAGTAATTGTGGACGCGACCGACCGGACGGTTCGACCCGAGGGCGCGTTCGGCGACGTGCGCCCGCCGTGCCCGACCCGCGGCCCTGAGCTGCGCCGCCGTCCGCGTGCGCGTCGACCAGTATGCGTCAGATGTGCACCTTTTGCGGACTCGAACCCGTGGCCGACCGGTCAGGTCGCCCCCGCGCCGACCTGCAGCTGCGTCTCGGCGAGCCGGCGGTACAGGTCGTCGGCCTCGACGAGCTCCTCGTGGGTCCCCGATGTCCGCAGCATCCCGTCCTCGAAGACCAGGATCCGGTCCGCGCTGCGCACGGTCGACAACCGGTGCGCGGTCACCAGCACCGTCGTCGTTTCGGCGACGGCCCCGATGACGTCGCGCATCGCGAGCTCGTTGACCGCGTCGAGCTGGGACGTGGCCTCGTCGAGCAGCAGCACGCGGGGCCGTCGCAGCAGGGCACGGGCGATGGCGATGCGCTGCCGCTCCCCACCGGACAGCGTCACCCCGTGGTGTCCCAGCGCGGTGTCCACGCCGTCGGGCAGCCGCTCGACCAGGCCGTGCAACCGCGTGATGTCGATGGCGGCGCGGACATCCTCGTCGTCGGCGTCCGGGGCCGCCAGGGTCAGGTTGCCGCGCAGCGTGCCCTCGAGGATCGGCGCCTCCTGCTCGACGTACCCGATGGCTGCCCGCAGCCGACGCAGCGGCCAGTCGGCGATGTCCTGCCCGTCGAGGCGCACCACGCCGCGGGTCGGCTCGTAGAAGCGCTCCAGCAGGGCGAACACCGTCGACTTGCCGGTCCCCGACGGGCCGACCAGTGCGTACAGCCCCCGTGGCGGCAGCTCGAAGCTCAGGTCGCGCAGGATCCAGGAGCCGTTGCCGTCGTCGGCGTAGCGGAACCAGACACCGTCGAAGCGCAGCGCGGCGGGACCGCGCTCGACCTCCTTCGGCCCGTCCGGCGCGATCTCGCCGTCGTCGGCGTCGTCCGGCTCCACCGGGAGCTGCTCGACCTCACGCATCCGAGCGACGGCGCCCATCCCCGCCTGCAGTTGGCTCACACCGTTGCTGATGGCGTTGACCGGTTCGGCCAGCAGGAACAGGTACAGCAGGAAGGCGATCAGGGACGAGACGGGCAAGGCGCCCATCGTCACCCTGATGCCCCCGACGCCGAGCACTGCCAGGAACGACAGCTGGACAGCCAACCCGGCGGACACCTCCATGACCGCGGTCCACCGGGCGACCTCGACGCCGCGCCGCCAGGCTCCCTGCACGGCGCGATCGACGCCGGCCTCCTCACGACGTTCGGCACCGCTGGCCTTCACGGTGCGCAACGCGCCGAGCGAGCGCTCCAGGAGCGACCCGACGCCGCCGACAGCCTGCTGGGACGACGCCGAGGCCTCCCGGATGCGCGGCACCACGACGAGCAGCGCGACGGCGTTCAGCGCGAGCACCGCAACGGTCACCGCCAGGAGCACGGCGTCGAGCGTGGCCATCAGCACGATCGCCGCGAGCAGCAGGAACAGCCCGTTGAGGGAGTGCACCAGCCCATAGGTCGTGACGCTCTTGAGCACGGTGGTGTCCGCGGTCACCCGCGACAGCAGATCTCCAGGCTTGAGCGCGTCCAGGGCGTCGAGGCGCAGCCGCAGCATCCGCGAGATCAGCCGCTGCCGGGCCGACAGCACGACGCTCTCGGCGGTACGGCCGAGCAGGTACATGCCGTACGCGGTCAGCACCGCGCCGCCGAGCATGAGCGCGGTCAGCAGCGCCACCGGGCCGACCAGCGACCGCTCGGCGCCGAGGGTGTCGATCACCCGCTTGGCCACCATCGGCTCGGCGAGCCCAGCCAGCCCACCGAGGAAGGAGACGAGGCCGCCCGCGGCCAGGGTCCGCCAGTGCGGGCGGACGTGGTCCAACAGCAGCCCGGCGGCCGCCCGCCGGTCCGCGGGGGTGTCCGGGATGCGGTCGGCAGTCTCGTCGAGGTCGGAGGCCATCGCCTGATCCACGACGCGCCCTACGGCACCGTGAAGAAGGTGCGGAAGTAGTCGGTGGGGTAGTCCTCGTCGACCGGCACGCCGTCGGCCTCGACCCAGGCGTGGGCACCGAAGGGCGGGACGCGGCGCGCCCCCACCGCCCACGTGGGCCACGTGCCCCGGGCGCGGCACAGCAGGACGGTCGCCAGCGAGCGGGGCACGCAGCCCTCACGGGCAGCGCACAGCAGGCTGACCGCCACCACGTCGTCGCGGGCCGCCTTTGCCTCGGCGTAGGTCGCCGGCCGGGCACCGGGACGCAGCCGAGCGAGCATCGCGCGGATGCGGGCCGGCGGGCGTGTCACCAGGACCCGTGCCAGCCCGATCGCCGCGTAGGCGGCGAGCCGGCGCCCGGGGGGCACGCTGCGTGGCCGGTGGCCGACCGTCTCGGGGGTGCTCACCGTGCTCCGCCCCCGCGCGGCAGCAACAGGCCGGCGTCCTCCAGCGCGCTGACGAGATCCGTGACGTCCTGAGCGGCGACCTCCGCGTCGACGTCGTACTCGGCGGTCAGCCGGGCGATCGCATCGCCGGGCGAGCCGCCGGCGAGCAGCGTGCGCAGCACCAGCGCCCCGGTCGGGTTGAGCGAGAAGTAGTCGCCGTCGCGCTCGTCGAGCAACGTGACCCCGTAGTCGGTCTCGGCGGTCGACACGCCGGTGCGCAGCGTGTAGCTCACGATGTCCCTCCGCAGGTCAGCACCGCGGCTCGGCGGTGGCGGTCGTCGTGGTGTCGGTGGATGCGGTGGCTGCGCCGGTGCCCGCCTCGAGCGAGCGCAGCCAGACCTCGCAGGCGATCGTCTGGTACAGCACCCCGTCGGCCAGTTGCGGCGGCAGCGGACCCGCGCACACGTCGCGCAGCGCGCCGGCGTCGACGAGGCCGAGCTCGGCCAGGCGGGAACCGCTCCACAGCGCCTGCACCTCGGCGCGGTGGCGGCGCAGCCCCGGCTCCTCGTCGACGGTGCCGTTGGCCTTCGTGGCCCGTCCGAGGGAGGCATCGGGGACGATGCCGCGCATCGCCGTGTGGATCAGGGGCTTGTACGCCCAGGGCGTCACCCGGTCGAGCGGCCCGACGGACAGCGCGGCCTCGATGACGCGGTCGTCATAGTACGGCGCGGCCATGGTGAGGCCGCGGGTGGCCGCCATCTGGGTGAACTGGCGGGTCAGCCGTGAGACGAAGCGCATGGTCTCGAGCTCCCGGAGGCCGCCGTGGCCCGCGTCCGGCGGGTCGACGCCCGCGGCCGCGTCGCGGATGCGGTCACGGACGGCACCGGCGGCGTCGGGGGTGGCCCACGGGGGGACGCGCGGCTCGAACCCCCAGGCCAGCAGCGGCTCGTCGCGCAGGGGCGCGGGCCGGGCGACCGCGTCGCCGACGTCGGCCAGCCACCGCCGGTAGGAGCGGCGGTCGGCCAACTGGGCCAGCACGCGCCGCCGCGGCCAACGGTACTTCGCGGCGAAGCCCCGCAGGTGGCGGGTCGCCTGCCGCGGTCGGTCCCGCAGGGCGTCGCGGACGCGCGCGACCGAGCCGTACAGCAGCTCGTCGCCACCGAAGCCGACGAGGTGCAGGTCCGAGCCGCGCGCGACCGCGCGTTCGGCGATCGTCAGCCACCGGTGCCGGTCGACGGTGACGCTGCACGGCTCGTCGAGCACGTCCGTGAGCGCCGACACCCCGGCGTAGACCAGCGGCATCTCGTCGGCAGGGACGACGTGGTGCTCGATGGCGGGCAGGTGCCGGGCAGTCCGCTCCGCCCACGCCACGTCGTCGGCCAGCGGATCGTGGCTGGCCGCCGTGAAGGCCGCGACGGTCGAGGCCGTTCGCGCCGCGACGCAGCAAACGGCCGTCGAGTCGACGCCGCCCAGGTCCGCGCTGACCAGGGAGCGGCCCGCCACGCGCGTGTCGACCGCCGCGCACAGCGCGTCGCGCAGGGCCTCCGCGCCGTCGGCCAGCGGACGCGCGGCGGGTGGGGGATGCCACCAGCGGTGCCGGTGGATGCGGCCGTCGGCGGTGAGGACGACGTGGTGGTCGGTGGGCACCGCCTCCACGCCCCGCCACACCGGCGCGCCGGTGACCGGGTACAGGATGGGCGGCTCGAGCAGGTGCACGGCCAGCCGTGGCTCGTCGAGTGCCGCGCCGGTGAGCCAGGCGAGCACGTCGGCACGGTCGGCGAGGCACGGCATCCCGTCGACGTCGGCGGTGTACAGGCGGCGGATGCCCGTGACGGTGCCCTGCGCCCGGACCTCACCGTCGATGGAGGCCAGCAGGTGGACGCTGCCGATCAGGCTCGCGGCCAGGCGGTCGACGTCGGCGTGATGGCGCACGCGTGCAGCCGCGCGGTCGAGGGTGGCCGCCGTCGTCGCGTGCTGGCCGAGCACCGCGAGCCGGGTGCGCCCGGCGCCGCCGGAGGCCAGCGCGGCGTCGGGCCACCGGCCGAGCAGCCATGGACGTCCGGAGGGGTGGTCGAGCCCGTCGGTCGCGTGCCCGCGCAGCCGTGCGGCGACGGCTGCGGCGGCCGGGTGGTCCGGCAGGACGACGAGCCACGACGGCACCGCGGGCATCATGTCCACCCGCACCATGCCCCGCTCCTCCTCCCGCCCCTCGGGGCCACGGTGGGCGGTGGCACCCCAAAGGGTGACGGCGGGGTGGCGGTGCGTGTGCCCACCACCCGTGCCGACCGGTGTCGTTCGTCGATGCGGACGCGCCACCGGCAGCGTGCGCCGTGCTGCGTACGTGTGTCGTGTCGCTAGAGCGCCTGGTGTCGGACCAGCGTGTCACGGGGGCCTGAGCCACCCAGGCCGGTCAGCTTGGAAAACGAGCCGATGCGCGTCAGCGTTGGACGTTCGTAGGTTCGCATTGCTGCACCCCCTCTCGCGCGTCGTGGGTCGAGCCAACAGCCCGCTACCTACCCGTTGCGCGCTTCGCGACAAACGCGCGCTGTGCGCGCGTCCCCCTGTACGAACGTCAAGGTCGGTGTGGCAGCGTTCGCCTCGTCGGTGATCCACGTGCGCAGGTGGTCTGGCGGTCGAGGTCACGCGAGCGGATGGTCGAGCGCACCGACGGCGGTCGTGGTGCCGATGGCGGCGAACGACAGCGCGCCGTACGACTGCGCCGCCGCGAAGTCGCCGCCCGGGAAGATGGCGTCGACCGCGCCGGGCCGCGTCCCCGCCCCACCCGCGGCGTAGGGCCGGACGTCGACGTTGCCGCCCAGGCGGCGCTGGAGCTCGCCGAAGCGGCCGCGCCGCAGCCCGGAGACGGCGAGCGGCACCGGCAGCGGCGTCAGGCCCGCGATCGTCGACGGACAGCTTGTTCTTGCGCACTCGTGAGCTAGAGTTGCTCGCCGCCTGCGCGCGCCGCTCGCCGGCATCCGGCGATCCGGGAGGGAAGCGATGCCAGCACGCGTGCTGCGGGCGAACGGCCTGACCGTCCGCGTCACCCCGTTGGAGCGGCCCGGCACCCCACTGCTCACCGCGCCCGAGCGCGTGCTGGACGCGCGGCCGGTGCGCGCCGCACTCGACGGGGGACGCGCACGGGTGCTCACGGTCGACGTCGACGACGGCGACGACGGGGGTCCTGCGACGTTCGACGCCACCGTCTACGACTACGACCACCGCCGGACGCTGTCGGTGTCCGGTCCGGCCGACGACCCCGACGCGGCCGACGTGGCGCCGACGGCCGGCCAGCCGCAGCCCGACCCCGCAGAGTTCGCCGAGGCCATCGCCGTCCTGGAGCGCGACGGGCAGGTGGGCGCGGAGCTGCGCTCCGGCGACGTCGTCGCGTACCCCGCGATGCCGCCACTGGCGAACGTCACCCTGCCCGACGGCACCGTCGAACGCGCGCTCACCGTCGGCCTGCACACGACCGGGGACGGCCCCGTCGTCCACCGCTTCGCCGCCGTCAACCTGGTGACCGGCGAGGTCCGGCACGACCCCTCGGTCGCCCCACGGTCGGCGACCGGCGACTGCGGCGTCCCGCCGCGTGACGGCTGTCCCGCCACGCCGCGGTCCGGGCCGGTCCGCCTCCAGGTGGAGCAGGGCGGCGAGCGGCTGTGGGACGCGATCGTCCGTCGCCCGCTCATCTCGTCCGGGACCAACGGCTCCGGCGTCGAGCTGCGCGATGTCCGCTACCGCGGCCGCCGCGTGCTGCGGCGGGCACACGTGCCGATCCTCAACGTGCGCTACGACCGGTCGGTGCCGCTCGACGGCTGCGGACCGACCTACCGCGACTGGTTGCACGAGGAGGCCTGCTTCGTCGCCGAGGGCCGCGACGTGCTGCCCGGCTACCGGGTGTGCCCGACGCCTCCGAGGACGATCTTCGAGGCTGGCGGTGACCGGGGGAACTTCCGCGGCACGACCTTCCACATCAGCGACACGCAGGTCGTGCTGCTCAGCGAGACGAGCGCGGGCTGGTACCGCTACGTCAGCGAGTGGCGGCTCGGCGCCAACGGCTCGATCCGACCGGTGTTCGGCTTCGACGCCGTGCGCAACGTGTGCACGTGCAAGCCGCACGTGCACCACGCCTACTGGCGGTTCGACTGGGACCTCGGCGGACGACCGGCGACCGTGGAGGAGCACAACGACCCCCCGCTGCCGCGGAACGCGGGCGACCGCTGGCACACCATCCGGCGCGAGACCCACCGGCGCCGCGACCCCGCCCGCCACCGGCGGTGGCGCATCACGACCGCCGACGGGTCCGGCTACACCATCGCGCCGGGCGCCAACGACGGCATCGCGGACTGGTTCGGCGCCGGCGACCTGTGGGTGCTGCGGCGACGCCCGAACGAGATCGATGACGGGTTCGCATCGACCGACCGGGCCGACGTCGAGCGCTTCGTCAACGGCGGCGACGTGACAGACACCGACCTGGTGGTGTGGTACGCGGGCCACTTCAGCCACGCGCCCGGTGAGGAGCGCGACCACCACGTCGGGCCGGTGCTGCGACGGATCGGAAGCTGAGGCCGACGCCGCGACCAGATCAGCCGGTGTCATCTCGACGTGCGGGTGCACCCGACCCTCGGTCGACACCCGCTGCTCGAGGTCGTCGTCGGCACCGGTCTGGGTCGACACCGGCGAGGGCCCGGCGCACCGAGGCGCGGTGACCGCCGCGCGGCGACGGGAGGTGGGGAGGGGCCCCCGGCCCCGCCACCGGGGCGACCCGAGGCGGAGCCCTTTCTCCCCCCGACGAACGTTGCAGGGCTCGGGCTCACCCATTGCAAAGGGTACGATGTGCGAATGGCACCCACCGCGCAAACGCCTGAAATCAAGGTTGAGCTAACGGAGCTGCCAAGCGCGCTAGTCGAGCGTGTGAAAGGTTTCGACACGGGGATCGTCATGCTCCCGCTCGACGACACGAGGGAGAAGGCCGTTTATTCCGAACCCTCGGAGATGCTTGTGAAGGAGCTGCGATCGCTTGGCGCGGATGCTGAGTTTGCTGATCCTCCCGAGAGTCGCGTCTTCGAAGAGAAGCAGGGCGCGGAGATCGCTATGGCGATCGTTATCGGCATTGTGGCGACGGCGAGTTGGGATGTGATGAAGCTTGTCCTTCTCCGGTTCAGGCCCCAGAAGCTGTCCGTCACCTACCTGGAACTCGAGCCGGGGAGTGATACGCACGGAAGAGCATGGCGCGTGGAGGGGGATCCAGAAGGCGTCGTGAAGACCATTGATGCACTTCGCGAAGGGCTCGGCTAATTCGAGTGCGGCTTTCCTACCCCTGCGCGATCTGATTCGACAGCAGGTGCCGCACGGCCGACACGGTCGCTGACTTGCCAGTGAGGAGCAGCCGACTGCCGTGCTCGCCGCCGGCGGGCTGGACAGCCGTCGGTTAGCACAGGAGATCGCCCGAAGAGCGCGCCGGGGTGATCGCCGGACAGGTCCAGGGCGAGACTCGTGTGCAGCGCTGTCGGCGGAGGGTGGGGTCGTCGGCGATGCCCTCCGCGAGCAGACGTCCACGCGCTGCGAACGGTGGGCACCGCACTGGAGGCCGCCGGCGCCTCGATGGGTGACGTCGTCCGGCTGACGAGCGACGTGGTGGACGGGCATGGATCCGGGAAGGCTTGCCGCGTTCCGGGAGCCCGACGGGCACCCGATCCGCCGCCGACGATCGGCGTGGTCGTGGTGACCGGCCTGGCCGACCCGGAGCTCCTGATCGAGATCGACGCGGTGGCGGTGGTGGAGCAGATGGATGTCGCAGCGGTGCTGCAGGACGCGTACGGACGGGTCGGCGGATCGATCCACGCCGCCGTCGACGGGCTGACCGCCGACCAGCTGACGTGGCGGCCCGACCCGGACGCGAACCCGATCGGTTGGCTGGTCTGGCACCTGTCGCGGGTCACCGACGACCACGTGTCGGAGGTGGCGGGTCGGGCGCAGGTGTGGGCCGGCCAGGACTGGGCCAGCCGCTTCGGTCTGCCGGAGGGGTCGACGGACCTCGGCTACGGCCACACCAGCGCCCAGGTCGCGGCCATCCGGCCGGTCAGCACCCGGGCGCTGCTGGACTACCACGACGCGGTGGCCGAGGCGGCGACGACCTACCTCGGAACGCTCGAGGCCGAGGACCTGGACCGCATCGTCGACGATCGGTGGGACCCGCCGGTCATGCTGGGGGTGCGCCTGGTCAGCGTCATCGACGACTGCGCCCAGCACGCGGGCCAGGCCGGTTACGTGCGCGGCCTGCTCGACCGTCGCGGCTGAGCCCGGTCAGCCCATCCTGCGGTAGCGCCGCACCGACAGCGGCACGAACACCACCAGCAGCCCGACGATCCACACGATCGACCACAGCAGGTGGTCGGACCCGTCGCCGATCCCCGTCGACAGCCAGCGCGACGTCTCGGCCACGTGGGTGATCGGGTTGTTGTTCGCGAACACCTGCAGCCAGTCGGGCATCGACTGGGTCGGCACGAACACCGCACTGGCGAACACGAGCGGGAAGGTGACCACGAAGCTCGCCGCCTGCGCGGTCTCGGTGTTGGGCACCGACATGCCGACCAGCGCGTAGATCCAGCTCATCGAGAAGCCGAGCCCGACGACGACGGCGATCGCGCCGAGCAACCCGGGGAGCTCCGGCCGGAACCCGATGACCAACCCGACCAGCGTCATGATCACCACGACCAGGAAGCCACGCGCGAGGTCCGCGGTCGTCCGGCCGATCAGCACCGCCGACCGCGCCATGGGCAGCGACCGGAACCGGTCGATGACCCCCTTCGACAGGTCGTCGGACAGGGCGATGGCGGTCTGCGTCGAGCCGAACGCCACGCTCTGCACGAAGATGCCCGGCAGCAGGAAGTTCGAGTAGTTGTCGCCGAACTCCGGTGGCAGCTGCAGCGCCCCGCCGAAGACGTAGCGGAACAGCAGCACGAACATCACCGGCTGGATCGTCGAGAACACCAGCAGCTGGGGCTGGCGGACGATGTGGGTGAGGTAGCGGCGGGTGATCGTGGCGGCATCGGACAGGGCGGTGCCCAGGCCGATGCGCGGCACGGTGGCGGTGCCTGGCTGCTCTGCGGTCACGGTGGCCATCGTCGGACCTCTCAGCGGTTGCGGCGTCCGCGACGGCGGCGGGGACGGTCGCCGTTCGTCGACGGCTCGTCCTCGGCGATGCGGCCGGTGATGTCGAGGAAGACGTCGTCGAGCGTCGGCCGCCGCAGCGCGAGGTCGGTCACGTCGACGCCGGCGCCACGCAGGGCGTCGGCAGCCTCGGCGACCGTCGCGACCCCATGGTCGGCCGCGATGGTGACGGTGATGTCGTTCGTCCGGGTGGTCTCCTGCCCGTTGATGCCGCCGACGAGCGACAGCACCCGATCGGCGTCGGCCGCGGTGGCCGCCCTGATCTCCACGACCTGACCGCCCACCGACGACTTCAGCTCGTCGGCGGTGCCCTCGGCGATGACCCGACCGCGGTCGATGACCGCGATGGTGTCCGCCAGTCGGTCGGCCTCCTCGAGGTACTGGGTGGTCAGCAGCAGCGTCGTGCCGTCGTCGACCAGCGCCTTGATCATCTGCCACAGGTCGACGCGGCTGCGTGGGTCCAGACCGGTCGTGGGTTCGTCCAGGTACAGCAGGCGCGGCCGGTTCACCAGGCTCGCCGCGAGGTCGAGGCGGCGACGCATCCCGCCCGAGTAGGTGCGGACCGGCCGGTCGGCGGCGTCGATCAGGTCGAACCGCTC
>CAYVGE010000082.1:0-15411 GCA_964450395.1 uncultured Actinomycetota bacterium | reverse complement strand
CGGCGGCTGGATCACCGGCGACGTCGTCGGGCCGTTCAAGGGCGAGCCGGGCACCTCGGGCTGGTAGCCGCGTGCGCTGGAGCCCCGGCCGGTGACGCGGCGCCGCGCCGGTCACAGCGCGGATGCGAGCAGGCGCAGCGTGGCCTCGCGGGCCGGTCCGGCATCGGCAGCGGTGCCGACGAACGCGCCGGCCACCGGGTGGACCATCACCTCGTCGACGTCGTAGGTCCGTGCCAGCTCGGTGATCCGCTCGACCGCGGCCGCCGGGGTGCCGACGACCCAGCGCGCCCGCATCTCGTCCGCCAACGCGCGGTGGACGTCGGGCACGGGGTCCTTCTCGGCCTCCTCGACCAGGCGCTGCGGGTCGAGCCGCCCGCTGGTGCGCAGGGCCACCATCGCCTGGATCTGGGGGAGGACGAGCCGTTCGGCCTCGTCGGCGTCCTCGGCGACCGCCGCGTTGACGGTCAGGAACGTCCTGGGCGCCTCGAGCACCTCCGACGGCTGGAAGTTCGCGGAGCCTGGTTCCGCGAAACGCGCGGCGGACCTGCTACCGCCGGGCTGGAACTGGGACCGGTACAGGGTCAGCGCCTCGGCCGTCCCTCGCCCCGAGAAGTGGTGGGCGAACACGTACGGCAGCCCGCGTGAGGCCGCCAGCCGCGCCGAGTAGTCCGAGGACCCGAGCAGCCACACCGGCGGCGCCGACGTGGCGCGCGGCGTCGCGCGCAGCGCCTGCACCCGCCCGCCGACCTGGATGCCGACCCCGTCGGGCTGCAGCATCGCGATGACGTTGTCCACATACTCGGGGAACCGGGTGACCGCGTCGTCGGTGACCCCACCCGCGCCGTGGCGCAGGGCGTAGCTGGTGACCGGGTCGGAGCCCGGGGCGCGGCCGATGCCCAGGTCGATGCGCCCCGGGTGGGCCGCCTCGAGCAGCGCGAACTGCTCCGCGACCACGAGCGGGGCGTGGTTCGGCAGCATCACCCCGCCCGAGCCCACACGGATCCGGCGGGTGGTGGCGGCGACCATGGAGATCAGCAGGGGCGGGCTGGTGGCCGCGACCGCCGGCATGTTGTGGTGCTCGGCGAGCCAGTAGCGGTGGTACCCGGTGTCGTCGGCGACGCGCGCCAGTCGCCGGGTCGCGGCACGGGCGTCGGCGGTCGTCTGGTCGCTGCGGACGGGCACGAGGTCGAGGACGGAGAGGCGCATGCCGGGTGCAACGCGCGCGGCCCGTCGAGGCTTCCCGCGCCGAGCCGCGCGCCCCCACCTGCTGGGGCGGGTTCGCGACGCATGGCGGTGGAAGTCAACCCACGTGGCTTGTGCGGGTCAAGGTTGACATGTGACCGAAAGGTCACATATAGTCTCCGTATGGACGAGGTGTTCAAGGCGCTGGCCGACCCGACCCGGCGCGAGCTGCTCGACGAGCTGTTCCGCCACGACGGGCGGTCGCTGAGTGCGCTGGAGGCCCGCTTCGACATGACCCGGTTCGGCGTCGCGAAGCACCTGCGGCAGCTGGAGGATGCGGGCTTGGTCGTCACCCGGCGCCGCGGCCGCGAGAAGCTGCACTTCCTGAACGCCGTCCCGATCCGGCTGATCCACGACCGGTGGGTCAGCAAGTACGCCGAGGCGTGGGTCGCCACACTGAGCGACCTGAAGACCCGATTGGAGCGGCAGATGGAGCAGGTGTTCGAGATCTACATCCGCACGACCCCCGAGCGCCTCTGGGAGGCGATCACCGACGAGGAGACGCGGGCGCGGTTCCAGTTCGGCAACCGCGTGCACTCCGACTGGACGCCGGGGTCGACCTACGAGGTGACCAACCCGGGCTACGACGGCGGGGCGCTGCTGCAGGGCGAGAACCTGGAGGTCGATCCGCCCCGCCGCCTGGTGCAGACCTACGAAGCGCGGTGGAACGACGAGGCCAGGGCCGCCGGGACGTCCCGGGTGACGTGGGAGATCGAGCCCGTGGGGGACTCGTGCCACCTGGTTGTCACCCACGACCAGCTGCCAGAGGACGCCGGCGGCGACCTCTACGGCGGCTGGCCGATGATCCTGTCCGGCCTGAAGACCTGGCTCGAGACGGGCGAGGAGCTGACCACGCCCGGCTCCCTGCTGTACGGCTGACCCCACCGCGAGAGGAGACCCGCCATGTCCGCATCCACCATCACCCAGGTTCGCTCGACGGCGGTCCACGTCGCCGACCAGGACGCCGCGCTCGCCTTCTATGCCGGGATCCTCGGGTTCGGCGTCCGCATCGACAGCGGTCCCGGCCCCATGGGCCGCTGGATCGAGGTCGCCCCGCCAGGTGCGACGACGACCATCGCGCTGATCGGGGACGCCGAGCCCGGGCAGGCCGGCGTCGCCACGGGCATCCGCCTCACCGCGGCCGACGTCGAGGCGGACCACGCCGCGCTCGTGGGTGCCGGCGTCGACGTCGACGCCGAGATCTCGCGGTGGCCGGGCGTGCCGCCGATGTTCTCGCTGCGCGACCCCGACGGCAACACCCTCTACGTCCTCGAGGGCTGAGGCGTGGCGGCGACGGTGCGTGTCGAGCAGGTCGACCCGACCGCGCGCTGGACCCGCGCGCTGCTCGCGGCGCTCGACGAGGAGCTCGGCGCGGGTGGTACACCCCGGACCAGCAGTTCGGGTACGACGTCACGCAACCGCTCGACCGGGAGGTCGTGCTGGTCGGCGCGTTCCGAGAGGGCGCGCTGGTCGGCGTCGGCGGCGTGGAGGTCACCGGTGATCACGCCGAGCTCAAGCGGTGCTACGTGGCGCCTGCGCATCGGGGGACCGGGGTGGCCGACGCGATCCTCGATGCCCTGCTCCATTCGTCGCGCTGCGGGCGGCCGCGGCACCATGAGCCGACCCGACACCCATCCCGGAGGCTGGCGACCATGTGGACCCTCACACAGCAGTTCGAGACCCCCGGCGGCACGGTCCGCTGGGATGTCCTGGGCGACGACGGCTCACCGGTGGTGCTCGTGCACGGCACGCCGTTCTCGTCGTTCGTCTGGCGCGACATCGCCCGCGGCCTGGCTGCGACGCACCGGGTCTTCGTGTGGGACCTGCTCGGGTACGGCGCGAGTGAGCAGCGCGACGGCCAGGACATGTCGCTCCCGGCGCAGACCCGGATCTTCGCCGCGCTGCTGGACCACTGGGGGCTCAGCGACCCCGCCGTGGTGGCGCACGACATCGGCGGTGCGGTGACCCTGCGGGCGTTCCTGCTCGAGCAGCGGCGGTTCGAACGACTGGCCCTGCTCGATGTCGTCGCCGTGGCGCCATGGGGCACCGGGTTCTTCCAGCTCGTGCACCGGTTTCCCCAGGCGTTCCATCAACTGCCGGCAACCCACCACGAGGCGGTCCTGCGTGCCCACGTGCGCACCGCGACGACGCAGGGGCTGCCGCCGGGCATCGAGGACGCCCTGGTCGGGCCGTGGCTCGGACCGGAGGGACAGGCGGCCCACTACCGCAACATCGAGCAGAATGACCAGCGCTGGACCGACGAGGTGCAGGCCCGCTACGGCGAGGTCGATGTGCCCGTGCTCATCCTGTGGGGTGAGGACGATGCGTGGCTTCCGGTCGAGCGTGGCCGAGCGCTGCACGGGCTGCTGCCGGACAGCACGCTGCACACCATCCCCGACGCGGGCCACCTGGTCCAGCACGACGCGCCGGCGACGGTCGCGGCGGCGCTCGCTGCGTTCCTGCGACCGTAGCCCGGCGACGGGCGGCAGCGACCTGCGGCGGCGACACTCTCGGCGTGCTGCTGGCCAGGGTGGAGCAGGCGCCGCTGGCGAGGTGCGGCGAGCACCGAGGCCTATGTCATCCCGTCGCTGGACCGGGGGTCGTCTGGCTCGGCCAGGTCGAGCTCCTCGGCCAGGTCGAGCTCAACGGTCCAGGCGACGTCGAGGTGATGGCCGCGGTGCTCACCTGGGCGGCTGATCCTGCAGCGGGGCGGTCCTGGTGGCGTCACCGGGCCGGCGACCGCACACGCCGCGCACCAGCCCAGTGACCGGTGCGCGACCCCGTCGGCCGGACCCGGTGGTCGATTGGGGCGCATCGCTCCGGACGTCGCGGCCTTCCTCGACGTCGCCGGCGCCCGGCCCTAGCGGCCGGCGACCTCGGCCTGCAGCTCGAACAGCTGCCGGCGGTCGGCCAGGACGGCGTCGAGCGGGGCGATCACCTCGTCGTCGGCCACCCGGCCGACGTCGTCGTGCATCCGTCGCCGCGCTGCGCGGGCACGACGACGCGCGCCGAGGGCGACGAACGGTCGCGAGAGCAGTGCCAGCAGGACGCCGGCGGCCAGGCCACCGCCCAGCAACAGCGTCGGCAGCGGGATCGCCCGCCAGGCGGGGGTCAACGCGTCGATGTCCAGCAGGAGCACCGCGTCCAGGAAGAACAGCGCGACGAGCCACAGCGCGCCGACAGCTGCGACGCCCAGCAGCACGCCGTGCAGCCAGGCGACCGCCCGCCACCAGCGGGGTGACGTCGACACGGCGTCCACGCCGACCGACGTCCGGCGATCCAGTGCGTCGACGATGTCGTCGGTCCGCTCGCTGGTCGTGCGACGGATCGCGGGCCTCCACGTGGGCTCGGTGTCGCTCACGGCGGCCTCGGCGGCGCCCCGCAGCGCCTGGGACACCGACGCTCTGGCGACGTGGCTGCCCGCCGAGGTCGGCAGCGACGCGATCGGCGCGCGCCGGAAGCGGCGGGCCCACCGCACCGGCGGCCATCCGGTGCGAAGCCTTGCGTCGCGGCGGTGTTGGGCGGCGACCAGGCCCGCGACGGCGTCGACGCCGACGGCACGCGCCAGGCCGGCCACCAGCGCGCCACGGGCGTCGTCGTCCAGGCCCCCGGCGGCGCCGACGCCCAGGTCGCGCACGCGGGCGGCGGCGACCGTCAGATCGGCGTCCACCCGGTCGAGCACGGCCTGTCGCGCGGCGACCTCAGCGGCCAGGAGCCCGCGCAGCACATCCAGCCCTCGGCCGGTGGTGGCCGAGACCGCCAGCGGGTGGACGTCGGGCAACCCGTCGGCGTCCAGCAGGCGGTCGAGGTCGGCGAGGCAACGGCGCAGCGCGTCGTCCGCCATGGTGTCGGCCTTGTTGAGGATGACCTCGATGACCTGGGCGTAGCTGGCCAGCGGTGCGAGGAAGCCCTCGTGCAGCGCCTGGTCGGCGTACTTCTGCGGGTCGGTGACCCAGACCATCAGGTCGACCAGCGCGACGAGCCGCTCGACCTCCGCCCGGTGGGTCGCATCGGTCGAGTCGAAGTCAGGCAGGTCCAGCAGGATCAACCCGCGCAGGTCGGGCGTGTCAGTCGTGGCCGCGCCGTCCGGCACGGCGCCGTTCGGCGCCGGTGGGCGCGCCGGCAGCGCCGGCAGGGCCCGCAGGTGGTGGCGGTGGCGCACGTCGAGCCAGTCCAGCAGGCCATCGGCGCTGTCCTCGGTGCCGCGGACCGGGTAGACCACCGCCTGCGTCGCGGTCGTCGTCGGCCGGGTCAGCCCGACGGTCGCGATCTCCGCACCGGTGACGGCGTTCAGCAGCGACGACTTGCCCGACCCCGTCGACCCCGCGAGCGCCACCACGGTGTGGGCACTGCCGTGCCGCAGCCGACCGCGGGTCGAGGTGGCGATGCGGGCAGCCGCGTCGAGGTCGATGCCGAGGTCGTGGCGGCGACCGATCGCGACGATGCGGTCCAACGCGGAGACGCGCGCGAGCAGCCCACCGATCGCGGGGTCGTCCGGGGTGGCGTCCGCCGCAGCGGTCGACTGCGGGGCTCCGGGCCCCGCAGTCATGCCGCCTCCCGGACCACGTCGGCGGCGTCCCGCAGCTCGTCAGCGAGGTCAGCGTCCGGCAGCGCTTCCACGAGCGCGTCGAAGCGGGCCCGGTCGGCCTCCCCGACCGCGTCGATCCGTCGCAGCAGGTCGCGGCGGGCGTCGCGAGCCAGGTCGCGGACGGCCTGCTCGCCGAACACGGCGGACAGCAGGGCCTGCGAGACTGCGGCGGTGCCTCCGGCCACGGCGACCTCGCCGCCGGTCAGACCGCCGGTCGACGCGAACACCGCGACCATCAGCGCGACGCCGATGCCGTTGACGCTGACGGACAGTCCCCGCGCCAGGGAGGCCTTGGAGCCGGCGCGCTCGCGGACCATGGCCAGCACCGCCTCCTGCCAGCCGATGACGGTGGCGTCGACGTCGGCGGGGGTCGACGGCGCCGGCCGCCGCAACCGGTCTGCCGGATCATCTCCGCGGGCGCTGTCGTCCGCTGCGAGGGCCCGACGGCCGCCTGGCAGGCGCTCCCAATCGGCGGTCGTCCGCTCCGCGGCGGTGGCGAGCGCGTCGAGGATCAACGTCGCCAGGTCCGATCGGATCTGGCCCTTCGCCTGCTGCTCCGGTGTCGGTTCGCCGGTCATCGCGGCCTGGACGCGGTCGCGCAGACGGCCGACGGTGCGCTGCAGCCGGTCCATCCAGTCGGCCGTGCCGACATGCTCGCGGAATCGGTCGAGCACCTCGCCTCGCAGCATGGCGCCGGAGCCCAGCTGACGGCGCACCTGCTCGGTCGCCTCCTGGTAGCGGTGGGCGGCGGCGCGGCCCAACGCGCCCGCCGCCTCGGCCTGGGCATCGACAGCGTCGGCAACGCGGTCGATCCTGCCCGGCAATGACTGCAGCGCTCCCGCTACGGTGCGCCGGATCGTGGCGCGCCGCGCCTCGTCGTCGCGTGCCAGGTCGGTCAGCCACGCCCGCAGAGGCTCCAGGCCCTCGACGATGCGGTCGTGCGCGTCGAGGGCGCCCTCCTCGATCGCGAACACCGGCGTGTCCTCGAGCCCGTTGTGGTCCAGCATCCGCACGAGGTCGTCGCGGATCTCGGTCAACGCCCGCTGGTCCGACGAGGCGGGGATGCGGTTGACGACGACCGCCAGCGCGGCCGCGCGGTCCCTGGCCCGCGCGAGGTAGCCCCACGGCACCGCGTCGGCGTAGCGCGCCGCGGTGGTCACGAACAGCCACAGGTCCGCCGCGCCCAGCAGTTGCGTCGCCAGGTCGTGGTTGACGGTCTCGACCGAGTCGATGTCGGGCGAGTCCAGCAGTCCCAGGCCAGCGGGGACCGCGTCGTGCACGACGATGTGCAGGCCGGCGGGCCCCCGCTGCCCGGAGCCCGGCTCGCCGGTGACGCGTGGCAGGTCGGGCAGGATGCCGTCACCCATGAACCACTCGCGATCGGCGGGGCTGCAGGCGAGAACGGGCGCGCGGGTGGTGGGTCGCAGCACGCCCGGCCGTGTCACGTCGGCGCGCAGCAGGCTGTTGGACAGCGTCGACTTGCCGGCGCCGGTCGACCCGCCGAGCACCGCGAGCAACGGCGCGTCGAGCCGGGCGAGGCGCGGGAGCAGGTAGTCGTCGATCTGCGCGACCAGCTCGCGGATGGTCGCGCGGGCCTCGGCGACGTCGGTCAGGGGCAGCGGCAGGTGCGCCGCGGTCAGCGACGCGCGCAGCGTGGTGAGGTCCTCGGCGGTCACCGGCACGGCTTCAGCCTAGTGCGCCCGGGGTCAGGGATGGGGACGCAGGCGGTCGAGCGCCTTGTCGACGTCGCGGCGATCGCCGTGGACCGCGATGCCGACCCGCGACAGGTCGTCCGGCGCGACCGAGCGGACCGCGACGCGGTTGTCGACGTCATTGCCCGGTCTTGCGACCAGTCGCAGCTGACGCGCCACTTCCGCCGGTCGTCGGAGGGGCCGGCGGGACCTACGGCGTCGGTCGCTGACGCGCACGGTCCGGGGCGATGCGGGCCGCCTTCATCTCCGCTTCGAAGATGTGGCGCACACCGCCGACCAGGTCGTCGCGGATGCTGCGCTCTGCATCGCGCACCACCGACCAGTAACCGTCGTCGTACTCCTCGACGACCTGGAACGACCAGCGGCCCTCGACGACGTTGCGGCCGACGACGTCCCGTTCGATGCGGTCTGCGATGTCGGGGTGGCCGGCGTCGCGGAGCTCCTGCGCGGCCTCGCCCAGCCGCAGGTCCGTGGTGCCGCACAGCTGGTGGAAGGCGTACAGGTGCCCGCGCGCCCGCTCCATCGTCTCGACGGCCTCGCCCAGCGTGCCGAGGGCGGTGATCGTGGCGTCGCTGACGCCGTCGGGGCGTCGTTGCAGGTCATCGCTGTTGCGGGTCATGGCACCCTCGTGCCCTCGGGTGTCCGTCGCGACACCACCCCGGTCACGCGGTGTCGAGGCGGCCGCCGAAGAAGACCTGGACCTCGTGGATCTGTCCGTCGCGGACCGTGTGGACCTCGGCGTTGCGGTAGCGGCCGCCGCCCTCCAGCTCGTACTCGTACAGCACGAAGACGTCGTCACCCTCGGTGGGCACGACCTCGAGCAGCTCGTGCGACGCGAAGTGGGTGACGGTCGGGAAGCAGCGTTCGAAGAACATCGCCTTGTCGATGTGGTCGTCCTGCGGGCTGGTGAAGACGAAGTCGTCGGCGAGCAGGCGCCCGGCCGCGTCCCGGTCCTGGTCGCGGTACGCGGCGAAGCTCGCCCGCACGGTCTCGGCGTTGGTCATGGGTGATCACCTCTGCACGTCTGGTGGTGTCGACGGTCCATCCAGGATCGCCCGCCAGCGGTGGTACAGCGGGTCCCGGGCTGCTCCGGGAAGAAGACGTGCAGGTACCACTCGCTGCTGGCGTCGCCGAGCACGAGGCCCGTCGACGCCGCAGGTCCACTCGGTGCGGAAGGCCCTGGCGGGCGTGCAGGCGACGTAGACGGCGATGACGAGCGTCGTCGGGCAGCCACGACGACCATCGAGCAGACCGTCCCGATGCCCGTCCGACGCGGATTCAGCGGGGCCCGTCGGTCAGCTCGCGGTCCAGCGGGCGAGCTGGCGGGACTGCACGACGAGGCGACCGCCGGCGTCGCGCACCACCGCGTCCTCCTCGAGGAACCCGTCCTGCACGTGGTGGGTGGTGACCTCGACCGACAGTGGTCCCGGCGCCGGGCGCGCCCGCACATGTGCGGTCAGTTCGATCGTCGGCACCCAGCCGTGCGCGCCGAGCACGTTCCACGCAGCGGGTGGCGTGAGGTCACAGGCGACGATCGCCGTGAGCTGGTCGACGTCCTCGGGATCGAGGGTCGCGCGCATCCACGCGCGGTCGCCCGCCTGGCCCGTCGCGAACCCCGCGGTGGGCATGGCGAGTCGCAGCCCGAACTGCTCGGCGACCCGTGGCGGAGTGAACGGCAGGGTTGGGTCGCCGGCCGGTGGGCTCAGCACACTGCCGCTGGGATCCCACGGCGTGACGTCGGTCCACGTAGGTCCGTCGATGCCGGTGCGGTCGCCCACCGATGCGATCGCCGTCAGCACGTCGCGCCCGTCCTGCAAGGCGGTCGCCTGCCACGATGCGAACCGGCGGCTGCCTCCCAGCCGGTGCACCCGCAGGTCCATGGGCCCGACGGTCGCCTTGCGCAGGTAGTGCGCGGTGACCGTGAAGACATCGGGTCGGTCGGCGGTGCGCAGGATCGCGCCGGTCGCGAGGGCGGCGAGGTAGCCACCGTGGGGGATGCCGAAGACGTCGAAGCCGTCGTGCACCGCGGCGTGGACGACGGCACTGGCGTCGCCGTCGCGGTCGACGTCCATCGCCAGCGCGTCCGCCAGCGCGACGCGGGTGGGGGCCGAGGAGCTGGGCATCTCGCGCTCGATCTTTGCTATTACAGTGTCATATGACATTGTAATAGCGTGAGCCGGCCCAACGCAAGGGGTGGAGGAGTGATCACCGAGGACCACGTGCTGGACGCTGCGCTGACGATCATGCGCGAGGGCGGAGTGCGTGCCCTGTCGATGCGCCGGCTCGCCGAGGAGCTCGGCACCAGCTACCAGGTCGTGTACAGCCGCATCGGCGGCAAGGCCGAGGTGGTGCGGGCTCTGCACGACCGCGGGTTCGCCGAGCTCGTCGCGGCGACGCAGGCCCTCGACACCACACCGGGCACTGCCGAGCACATCCACGCGGTGGCCCGCGGCTACGTGCGGACCGCTCTGGACGACCCGCTGCGTTTCGAGGTCATGTTCGCCACGCCCGTGGCGGCGTTCACGCGCGACGACGCCGCACGCACGGTCGAGTGGGAGGCGTTTCGCGCGTGCTGGATCACCGCGGTCGGCACGTGGCTCGACGCCCAGGTCGACGACCGTCCGCCGGGGACGGCACGGCGGTTGGCGTGGCGCCTGTGGACCGCGGTCCACGGCATCGCGACGGTCCACCTGGCCGGCCACGACTCGCCGTCGGGTGACCCCGAGCGCGAAGCCGATGCCATGGTGCGGATGATGCTGGCCGAGCCGCTGCGCGCCGCCGCACCGTGACGGTCAGCCGTCCGCCTCGCCGTCAACCCGAGCTCGACGGGCGCGGCGGCCGAAGCTCGTCGTCGGCGACCGCTGAGTCTCGGCCGCTCGCGCCGTCGGATCACGTGTGCCGACATCCGAGGAGGACCGCCCGTGACCGCCGACGAGACGCCCGTCCGCCGATCTGACGAGGCCCTGGTGTCGGCCAACGACGTCGAACTGTGCGTGCAGACGTTCGGCTATGCCGCCGACCCGGCGGTGCTGCTGATCGCCGGTGCCCTCTGCTCGATGGACTGGTGGGGCGACGAGCTGTGTGCGCGCCTGGCCGCCGCGGGGCGCTTCGTGATCCGCTACGATCACCGCGACACCGGCCGGTCGACGAGCTTCCCCGCGGGTGCCCCGCCGTACTCGGGCGCGGACCTGATCGCCGACGCCCTCGGGGTGCTCGACGCCCTCGGGGTGCCTCGCGCTCACCTGGTAGGCATGTCGATGGGCGGCGGCATCGCGCTGCGGCTCGCGTTCAACCGCCCTGCGCGGGTCGCATCGCTCACGCTCGTGGGCACCACGGCTGGCGGCGACGACCTGCCCGACATGGACGAGGCGCTCGCCCGGGCCTTCGCGGAGCCGGGCGACGAGCCCGACTGGAGCGACCGCGACGCCGCGGTCGAGGCCATCGTCGACGGGGAGCGCCCGTTCGCCGGCGCCGGGGCGTTCGACGAGCCGTGGATGCGCACGGTCGCCCGCCGCGTCGTCGACCGCACCACCGATCTGGCCGCGTCGATGACCAACCACATGGTGGTAGCGGGGCCGACCGACGCGCTGCGCGCCCGGCTGCCCGAGCTCGACGTGCCGACGCTCGTGGTGCACGGCACCGACGACCCCCTGTTCCCGCTGGCGCACGGCCGGGCGCTCGCCGCCGAGATCCCCGGCGCGCAGCTGGTCACGCTGCCCGGTGTCGGCCACCAGATGCCGCCGCCCGCGACGTGGGACGTCGTCGCGCCCGCGATCGTCGAGCACACGGCGGGCGGTGACGGGGTGCGGGCACCGTGACCCTCCTGGGCGCGCTGATCCTGACCATGTACACCACGGCCGACGGGTTCGTCGCGACCGACGACGGTTCCATGTGGCCCAGCTTCGGCTGACCCAGCGGGCGGCTGTTCGCGGTGAACCACCGGCGCTGATCCGGCGCCGAGTGCCTGCTCGGGCTCACGCCGGCAGGACGCGGGTGACGCCGCCTGCGTCAGCGGCCGACGCGGTAGCGGACATGGGTCGCGTAGGGCGAGTGGGTCACCTCGACCGGCTCGAGCCCGGGGTCGGCCACGCCGTCGAACAGCCGCTCGCCGGCGCCCAGCAGGATGGGCGCGATGTCGAGGGTGATCTCGTCGAGGGCGCCGGCGGCCAGGGCCTGCTGCACCGTCGACGCGCCGCCCGCGATGGCGACGTCGCGGTCGCCGGCAGCAGCCCGGGCCTGCTGCAGGGCCGCGTCGAAGCCGTCGGTGACGAAGTGGAACGTCGTCCCGCCCTCCATCGCGATCGGGTCGTGCGCGTGGTGGGTCAGGACGAACACCGGCGCGTGGTACGGCGGCTCGGCACCCCACCAGCCCCGCCAGTCCTCGTCCCAGGGCCCGCGGACCGGGCCGAACATGTTGCGGCCCATGACGTAGGCGCCGCGCACGGTGAGCAGATCCGCGCGGGCCGCAGCGTCGGCATCGTACGTCGGCTCGTCGGTCCTGAACGCCCACTCGTGGAGCCGCTCGCCGCCGGCGCCGAGGGGCTGGTCGCGGTCCTGGTCGGGTCCGGCGACGAAGCCGTCGAGCGAGATGGACAGGTGGCAGGTCGTGCGTGGCATGGTGCGCCTCCCGGCTCGGATCAGGTCGACGTCCGGGTGGACGGCCGGGGCACTCGGAACTCATCGGTGTCGGCGGTCCGGGAAGCCCGCCGGCCGTTCCGGCGTTGGCGCCGGAGAACCCCACGACGAGGAGCAGGACGATGCAGGCACTGCACGCGGCCACTGAGGAGGCCGGCCTGGTGCGGATGGTCGAGGTCGACGAACCGAGCCCGGCACCCGACGAGGTCGTGGTCGCCGTCGAGGCGCTGTCGGTCAACCGCGGTGAGATCATGCTGCTGCGGGCGGGCCGCGAGGATCCACCCGGCAAGGACATCGCCGGGCGGGTCGTGCGGGCGGCCGCCGACGGCTCCGGCCCGACGGTGGGCACGCGCGTCGTCGCCCACCCCGAGCACTCCGGCTGGGCCGAGCTCGCGCCCGTGCCGTCAGACCGCGTCGCGGCGCTGCCCGACGCCGTCGACGCCGCGACCGCCGCGGCGCTGCCGCTGGCCGGGACCACCGCGTTGGGCCTCGTCCGCGACGCCGGCCCGCTGTACGGCCGGCGTGTGCTGCTGACCGGCGCGTCCGGCGGCGTCGGGCACTACACGGTTGAGCTCGCGGCCGCGCAGGGCGCCCGGATCACCGGCGTGACGCGTGCCGCCGAGCGGGGCGCGCGCCTGCTGGAGCTGGGCGCCGAGGCGGTGGTCACCGACGTCGCCGAGGCGGAGGGCCCCTTCGACGTCGTCATGGAGTCGGTCGGCGGCGACGTCTTCGATGCGGCGTACCACCTGCTGGAGCCCGACGGGCTCATGCTGTGGTTCGGGCAGGCCAGCGGCGAGCCGGTGACCATCGACTTCCTCGACTTCAGCGGTCCGTGGAAGGGAACGATCCGCCGGTTCAGCCACACCGTCGCGCCGGTACCACTGGCCACGGATCTCTCGACCCTGGCCGGACTCGTCGCGGACGGCCGGCTGCACCCCGAGCTCGGCCTGGTCGCGGACTGGTCGACGGCGGCAGACGCGGTCCGGGCCATCCTCGACCGCCGGGTGCGCGGCAACGCCGTGCTGACGCTCGACTGATCCTCCAGATCCGACCTGGAGGACGCGCGGTCACGCCGTCCACAGCGCACGCGAGCCGGCCTCCGGCGCCCCGCCCGGCACGCCCGGCGACGGCGCTACGATCGAGCCGTGACGTTGGACACGGGCCAGGCCCACCGCGCCGCCCCGACTCCGACGCGGCGGCGGTCATGGCTGCGCCGTGCCGTGCGCATCGGCTGGTTCGTGCTGCTGGCGGTGGCCCTGGTGCTGGCACTGCGGTCGCGCTGGGCCGAGGTCAGCGACCAGGCGGCCGACCTCGATCCGTGGCGCCTCGCGCTCGCGCTCGTCGCCGGGCTGGTCGGCGTCGGCGTCAGCTCGGGCATCTGGCACGCCATGCTCACCGGCATCGGCGAGCGCCTGCCGCTGCGCGCCTCGCTGCGGATCTTCTTCGTCGGGCAGATCGGCAAGTACCTGCCGGGAGCCGTGTGGCCGGCGGTGACGCAGGCGGCGTTGGCACGCGACCACGGGGTCGCGCCCCGCGCCACCGTCACCGCGGTGACGCTGTTCCTGTGGGTCCACATCGTCACGGGCGCCGCGATCGGGGTCGGCGTGCTCAGCCTGACCGGACGGCTGCCGGCCGCCGCACTGCTGGCCCTGCCGGTCCTCGTGGCGCTGCTGCTGCCGGGCGTGCTGAACTGGGCACTGCAGCGCCTGCTGCGGTTGGCGCGCCGCGACCCGCTGCGCAGGCTGCCCGACGGCGGGCACCTGCTGCAGGCCTGTGGCTGGGCGCTGCTGATGTGGACCTGCTACGGCCTCCACCTGCACGTCCTGACCGCCGCGGTCGGCGATCCGATCGGCCAGCTGCCCGCGACCGGCGTCTTCGCGCTCGGCTGGGTCATCGGGTTCGTGCTGCTGATCGCGCCCGCCGGCGTCGGGCCGCGCGAGGCGGCGATCGTGGCGCTGCTGCCGCTGGGCGCGGGCGCCGCGCTGCTGGTGGCGCTGGTGTCCCGACTGGTGCTGACCATCGCGGACGCGGCGTGGGCGGCGATCACCGCGGCCGTCCCCGGCGGGACGTCGACGCCGGCCGACGCGCGGATCCGCGAGCGGGCCGACTGACCACGACACGACGGTGGGCGTCCGTGCGCGGGCCGCTGCGTCGGCGACGCGGTCCCTCCGGACGGGCGGGTGCTAGAGCCAGGCCAGCGTGTCGGAGCTGGCGGGGGTTGCCGACGATGCGTCGGTCGACGACCGCTCGAGGCGCCTCCGCGCCGCGTGCAGCAGCTGGCAGGCGACCTGGTCGGACGTGACGGTCGCGTGCGCCCGCAGCGTCGCGAGGGCCCAGTCGAGCGTGTGGGCGGCGTCCTGCGACAGCTGGGCGCAGCGGACGAGCTGCTCGACGACCGGTGCGCTGACGGGGTCCTCGGGTACGGCTCCGAGCCGGCGTGCCGCTGCCTGTGCCTGGGTCATCACCGAAGCGCGAACGCTTGCCATCTGTGGTCAGCTCCCGAGAAGCGCGTCGTGTCGTCGTGGTCCTGGTGTGCCGACGCCCTCGCCGGCGTCCTGATACGTCCCATCACGCCGCATCGCGCGTCCACGCAGCACGGGCACATCCGTGGTGACGGGAACGTGGTCGTCGCTAGCCGGTCCGGGCCCAGACCATGGTCCAGGGCAGCGGCTTCTCGACCGCCCTGATCCCGGCTTCCTGGCTCACGAACTTCAGGAACGACGGCGTCGACCAGTGGTTGAGGTGCCCGGGGGTGTTGCCCCAGTCGCTCAGGTGCCGCCCACCCAGCATGTTGGCGCCGCGGAAGATCGGCTCGCGCGGCACCGACAGGACGAGGTGGCCCGTGCTGACCCTCGCCATCTCGGCGAGTCCCTGCCGGGGCTCGGTGAGGTGCTCCATGACCTCGACCGCGACCACGAGGTCGAAGAAGTCGTCGGGGAAGGGCAGGTGGCTGGCATCGGCGTGCAGGTAGTGGGGGCCGGGATGCTCACGCCACTGTCCGCGCAGCGTGGCGTCGGGCAGGTCGAGCGCGGTCACGTTGGGCCACCTGCGCATCAGACGCTCGGCGATCAGGCCCTCACCGCAGCCGACCTCGAGCACGCGCCCGCGCGGCGACTCGGCGGCCACCCCGTCGAGGATGCCGTCCAGCCGGCCGAGGAACCGACGGGTCAGGAAGCGGATGGCCGGGTTGCCCGACTCGTACTTGTCGTGGTGGTTGCCGGTGACGATGCCGGG
>CAYVGE010000081.1:10510-15441 GCA_964450395.1 uncultured Actinomycetota bacterium | reverse complement strand
GAGCCGGGAGCCGGATTCGAACCGGCGACCTTCGCTTTACAAGAGCGTTGCTCTGGCCTGCTGAGCTATCCCGGCGGGGGATGCGTGGCAAGTGTAGGCAACCGAGCGGGCTGCGTCTCCCAGCGCCGTCGTTGCGCGCTGGCTCGTCAGGCCGACGCCCAGCGGGGATCGAGGGTCCACAGCCGCGGGGTGCACGGCGCCCCGTCCACTGCCAGCGCGCCGTGGTGCGTCGGGTCGATGGTCAGCAGGTGCAGGTGCCACGCGGACGCGCTCGCGGGTGCACCCGGCGGTTCGGCCCCCAGCACATCGACGGAGTCCGGCGCCGTGTGAAGCCCCGTGCCCAGACCCTTCAGGTACGCCTCCTTGCACGTCCACATCTCGAGCAGCGCGGTGCGGCGGGCCACGTCGGGCAGGCGCCGCAGCGCACGCCGCTCAGCCGCGGTCGCCACCAGCTCGGCGATCCCGGTGACGTCGGCGTCGTCGGGCTCGACGTCCACGCCAACGGCCCGTCCATGGGCGATCGCGACGATCGTCCACCTCGTGGCGTGGGTCACGCTGACGTGCACGTCGGCCAGGTGCGGCGGTCCCCGCACCACGACGGGACCATGGGCGCCGCGGCAGTGCGGACACCGCTGCTCGAGGTCGATCAGGTCCGGGGTGGCGCCACCGTGCCGGGCGAGCACGATCCGCAACCCGGCCCGGCCGACGACGAACCGGCGCCGGTGCTCCGCCCGCCGGTAGCGGTCGGCCCGCGCGCGCTCGGCACGGTCGAGCAGATCCAGGGCGCCGGTGGTCGCGCCGATCCGGTCATGGTGCACCCGCCACACGTCGACGGCGGCGGGATGGCGGGTCGTCGGCGCCGTCGCCACCGGCCACGGACGGCGCCCGAGATCGAAGGGGGTGTCGGCGCAGCCGTGCGAGGGCACGGCCCCGGCGCCATCGGCGGATCTGGCATCGTGACGGCTGCGGTCAGCCACGGCGCCGTGCGGGATTGCCGGCCCAGTGCTCGTGCGATCCGGTCGTCTCGCCCTTCATCAGGAACGAGTCGACCGCAAGATCGACCTCGTCGCCGACCGTGACGCCGTAGTGGACGAAGCATCCGGGCCCGATGGTGCTCCCGTGGCCGATCCTGATGTGGTCCGACTTGAACACGGCGTCCTCGAGCGAGTGGCCCTGCAGCACGATGCCCTCGTTGAGGGCGCAGTCGTCGCCGATCTCGACCAGCGAACGCTCACTGATCGCGCACCCGCCGTCGTACAGGCGGCGCCCGACGCGGACACCCAGCATCCGCCACACGGCAGCCTTGAACGGCGTGCCGTTCAGGATGCCGATCAGGGTGGGATCCGCCAGCTTCCAGTAGCGCTCGTGGCGCCAGTAGTAGGGCTGGAGGATCGAGCACGTTCGCGGTCGCAGGCGGGCGAACCCGAGCGTCAACCACTCCATGAGGACCACGTTCGCGATCGCCCAGAGCATGATCGCGAGCAGCCCGGCGGCCAGCGTGAGCCGCGCGGACGGCCCTCCCAGGCGCACCGCGACGACACCGATGATGACCGACAGGTACGCGACCCAGAAGCCCAGGGCCACGAACAACGCCATGGTCACGAGGTTCGAGCGGTTCTTGCGCCGCAGTCCCGTGCGGTACAGCTCGCCGGTGCGGTAGTGCGCGAACTCGGTGTCGCGGAACACCGACCGGGGGATCTCGAAGCTGGGGGAGCCGAGTAGCCCGACCCCCTCGCGGGGTGGACCATCGACCGGCACCATCACCTTGGTCGCCAGCAGGCAGTCGTCACCGGTCGTCCCGCGGTTGGGGTAGACGATGGCGTTGCCGAGGAAGTTGGCGTCGCCGATGGTTGCCTGCCGGACGGTGAAGGATGTCCGTGAGACGTCGGTGTTGATGATCGACAGGCCGTCGGACACGAGCGTGCCGCTGCCCACCCTGCACAGCCGGGGGGAGCCCCACCGCTGCGCCACCCCGAAGTTGGATCCGGTCTGGTTCACGACCCCCAGATCGAGCCCGACGGCGCGGAGGTACCGGACGATGTAGGAGCTGTCACCGAACAGGGTGTTCTGGAACTTCGAGTTGCTGAACCCTGCGATGGCGCCCTGGATGACGTAGCGGATGCCGAACAGGGGGTACACGCGCCCAGGCACGATGAGTGGGCTCAGGATGCGCGGGACGGTCAGGACCGTCACGAAGCCCAGGATGATCGAGCCGAAGAAGAACGCCGACGCGGGCCCGAGCCGTGACACGTCGATGTGGAACGCGAGCCACAGGTAGCCGATCCCCAGTGGGCCTCCGACGAACAGCATCATCACGATCAGCAGCAGCGAGTAGACGATGGGCCGTAGGCCCAAGTTGCCGCTGTCGGGCACCGTGACGAACGACGTGTCCGTGGGCTCGCCCGGCGACCCGTGGAAGTGGGCCCCCGCCGGGACCGACTGCCCCTCGTGCAGTGCCGACGCATGGCCGAGCTGGGTCTCGTCTCCCATGGTCGTGCCGATGTCGAGCACCGCCGCGTCGCCGATGTAGGCGTTGGCCCCGACCGTGACGCGACCTGTGCGAATGACCCCCGCCTCCGCCCGATGCGTGACCAGGCGAGCCTCTGCGCGGATGAGGGTGCCGTCGCCGATGGTGATCAGATCGGGGCACGCGGGCACCGACCGGCTGAAGATGACGACGCCGCGCCCGATCTTCGCTCCCAGCGCGCGCAGGTACAGAGGGTAGAGCGGTGTCCCGGCGAAGGCGATCACCGGCGTCACACGGGTCATCGCCATGGCGATCCAGAACCGCACGTACGCCAGGCTCCAGATCCTGATCTCGGTCTCGGTCCAGCGGCCGACCAGGAGCCACTTGGCTGCGATCGGCAGCAGCGTGAACACCACCAGCAGGCCGCCCAAGAGCACGGCCGAGCGCACGTAGGCGTCGACCGGGCCGGTGCTCGCCGTGATGTAGCCGTAGCCGGCGAACGCCAACCACGCCAGGGCAAGCGTCGACAGCGCGAACCACAGCAGCTGCAGGACGCCGCACGCGACGTACTCCCAGGTGCGTGCCCGCGCCGCCGGTGGCGCCGCTGACTGCGCGTCGGGCTCCACGGTCGGCGCTTCTCCGCCGGCGTCGACCGTCGTGGCCAGGGCGCGAACCGTCGGGTGCAGGTAGACGTCCTTCATGGCGACGTCGTGGCGTCCCAGGTCCGTCCGGACGCGGGCACAGAACCGCGCCATCTGCAGCGAGTTGGCGCCGAGGTCTTCGAAGAAGTGCTCGTCGACGGATACGCGGTCGACACCGAGCAGGTCCGCCGCGGCGGCGGCCAGGCTCGCCTCCGTGGCGGTGGAGGGGGCCACGAACGTCTGGCGCGAGGCGACGGCGCGCCCGCCGGTCGGCGGCGGCAGGAGCTTGCGGTCGACCTTGTCGCTGGGCAGCATCGGCAGGTGCGGCAGCCGCTCCACGTAGGACGGGATCATGTAGGCGGGCAGGCGGTCGCGCAGGCCGTCGACGAGCAGCCGGTGGTCGACCTCGTCGGTGTCACTGCGGAGGGTGTAGTAGGCGACGAGCTCGACCGTGCCGGGTTCGGGCTCGTAGGTGTCGACGACCGCCTGCGCGATGCCGGGGTGGCCGGCCAGCAACGACTCGATCTCGGTGAGCTCGATCCGGTACCCGCGCACCTTGACCTGCGTGTCGATGCGTCCCAGGTACTCCACGCGGCCCGCGTCGGTCACCCGCCCGAGGTCCCCGGTGCGGTAGATGCGCCCCGAGGTGTTGCCCTCGATGCCGAGGAAGTCGTCGATGAACGCGCGCTGCGTCAGGTCGTCGCGGTTCACGTAGCCGCGGGCCAGCCCGATGCCGGCGATGCCGATCTCGCCACTGGAACCACGGGGCAGCGCCCGGGGCTCGTCGGGATCGAGGATGACGACGGCGTAGGTCGGCAGGGGCTCGCCGATGGTGACCGGCTCGTCGGGGCGCAGGGGCGTCCACGTGGCGGTCACGGTGGCCTCGGTCGGCCCGTAGACGTTGAGGAACCTGCGGCCTGGCCGGTACCACCGGGTGACCAGCTCCTGCGGGCAGGCCTCGCCGGACACCAGCAGGAACCGCAGCCCCGGCAGGTCGTCCTCGAGCGTGGCCAGCAGCGTCGGGACGCAGCACAACGCGGTCACGTCGCGCGCCCGCAGGAACGCGAGCAGGTCGTCGCCGACGAGGCTCGTCATGGTCGTGTTGGGCACCAGGGTGGCGCCGCACAGCAGCGGCACCCAGATCTCCTCGACCGAGAAGTCGAACGCGACCGTCATGCCCTGGTACACGCGGTCGTCGCGGATGATGCCGTAGTTCTCGGCGGCGACCTCGACGAAGTTGCAGATGCTGGGGTGGTCGATCGCCACGCCCTTGGGTCGTCCCGTCGACCCGGAGGTGTAGATGATGTAGCACAGGTCGTCGACGGCCGGACCGACCTCGTCGTCGCCGAGGCGGTCGCGCGACCGGTGGTCGATCGACTGGGCCTCGTCGTCGAGGCGGATGCGCTCGACGTCGTCGAGGTCGACCCGGTCCGCCAGCGCGGAGATCGTCACGACGTGCCGGACGCCCGCGTCCGACACGATGTAGGCGATCCGGTCGTCGGGGAACGCGGGATCCAGCGGCACGTAGGCCGCCCGTGCCTTGAGCACCGCCAGCATCGCCACGTACGTGCGGACCGACCGGTCGAGCAGTAGGCCGACGCGGTCACCCGGGCGCACGCCGCGGGCCAGCAGGTGCCGCGCGAGCCGGTTGGCCCGACCGTCGAGCTCGGCGTAGGAAAGCGTCTCGTCGCCGGTGTCGACCGCGGGATGCGTGTCGAGTCCCGCGGCGGCGAGGTGTGCGCAGCGGCGCTCGAACAGCTGCTCCAGGCGGTCACCCGGCCGCCACCGGACCGTGTTGTCACCGCCGGCGGTCAGGACGAGCT
>CAYVGE010000081.1:1907-10410 GCA_964450395.1 uncultured Actinomycetota bacterium | reverse complement strand
GGGCGGCATCACCTTGACGACCTGGTCCCGGGAGCCCGACGACTCCAGGACGAGGCCCTGCTCCGAGGCGCGGCGGCAGATGCGACCCGCCACTTCCCCCGTGCCGACGTCGAGGCCGACCATCATCCCGCGGCCCTTCACCCGCGTGCCCGGCAGCGACGCCGACAGCTGCGTCAGCCGCCGTCGGAGCAGCTCACTGCGGCGGGCGACGTCCTCGACGAGCGAGCCGTCGGACCAGAACTTCTCGATCGCGACCCGCGCAGTCACGAACGCCAGGTTGTTGCCCCGGAACGTGCCGTTGTGCTCACCGGGCCGCCACTGGTCGTGCCCGGACCGGATCAGCAGGACCGCCAACGGCAGCCCGTACCCCGACAGCGACTTCGACAGCGCCACGAGATCGGGGTCGATGCCGGCCTCCTCGAAGCTGAAGAACGTGCCGGTGCGCCCGCACCCGGCCTGGATGTCATCGACCATCAGCAGCGCCCCGTGGTCCCGGGCGATCGCCGCGATCCGGCGCAGCCATCCCGGCGAGGCGACGTTCAACCCACCTTCGCCCTGGACCGTCTCGAGGACGATGGCCGCCGGTGGGTCGACGCCGCTCGACGGGTCGTCCAGGACGCGCCGCAGCAGGTCGGCCGAGTCGACGTCGTCGAGGTAGCCGTCGAACGGCATCCGTGTGACGCCGGGCAGTGCCACCTGTGGGCCCATGCGGTGGTGGCGGTTGCCCGTCGCCGCCAGCGCCCCCGCGGTCACCCCGTGGAAGGCGTTCGTGAAGGCGATCACGTTGCTGCGACCGGTGACCTTCCGCGCGAGCTTGAGACCGGCCTCCACGGCGTTGGAACCGGTCGGACCGGTGAACTGCACGTGGTGGTCGAGGTCGCGCGGCTCCAGGACGTGGTGGACCAACGCCGACAGGAACCGCTCCTTGGCCTCGGTGAACAGGTCGAGGCTGTGGGTGATGCCGCCGCGCTCGATGTAGTCGATCAGCGCCACTGTCATGTCCGGGTCGTTGTGCCCGTAGTTGAGGGCGCCCGCTCCGGCCAGGAAGTCGATGTACTCCCGCCCCTCCGTATCGATCAGCATCGAGCCGTGGGCGGAGCGCAGCACCGACGGGATCAGTCGGCTGTAGCTGCGGACCCTCGACTCCCGTGCCGCGGTCACGGTTGGCGTGTGCATCGGCGTCGTCAGTGTCGTGACCATGGGTTTCCCCCTCCGCGTTGAAGTGCTCTCGTCTACGAGACACACCCGGTACTACGTACGTACATCGAATGTGGTTCAAGGTCGAGACATGCGCAGAAAAAAAGCGATGCAGGACATGCGCCGCCGGCAATGAGAAGACTCTCACCGGCCTCTCACGGTGCGGCAATCCGGGCGACCCACCATTGGGACACGTTCACCATCGGCCGCGACCCATCGCGACGGTCCGCGGCATGGGTTACCGCCTGACCGACGCGCCCACCACCGGGTGACGGCGACCGGGGCGCCGGCGCGGTCGGGCGGGCGCCGGATGCCCGACCCGTCGGACGGGGCGCCGGATGCCCGACCCGTCGAACGTGTGGCCCGGGTAGGGTACGGCCGTCCGGTCCCAGCCACCGTCGACCGTGAGGCGCGCCATGGAGATCGTGCGAGCCGCCCAGATCACGGCCAGGCCCGCGGACCCCGCCAGGTGGACCTCGCACGTGTGGCGCGCCGACGTCCTGCACACCGACAGCGGCGGGTTGCGTAGCAACCGGTTCGTCTATGCGCCGGGTCACCGCTCGAACTGGCACGTCCACGAGGGCGAGCAGGCGCTCATCGTGGTCTCGGGGCGCGGCCTGATCGTATGGGAGGGGCTCGACGTTGCCGAGCTGCTCGAGCCCGGCGACTGGGTCCACGTGAGCCCCGGCACCCCGCACTGGCACGGTGCCGTGCCCGACGACACCTTCGAGCACCTCGCGGTCACCGTCACCGCGGGCACCGTCTGGCAGGGCCCGGTGGACGATGAGACGTACCGCGCATACCTGCCTGCGGGCCCGCGCCGGGGCGGTGCCTGACCGGCCGGCTGCGCAAGACGCCGCGGAAACCGCTAGCGTGGTCATATCGCGTGCACCGGTCGGGGCGACAAACCACTCACAACCGGGTGACCCCTCGGGCGCGCTTCACGAACAAGGAACACGCATGCCAGAAGGTACGGTCAAGTGGTTCAACGCCGACAAGGGCTACGGCTTCATCAGCCCGGCTGACGGCGGAAGCGACCTGTTTGTTCACTTCTCCGCGATCCAGGGCTCGGGTTACAAGAGCCTGGACGAGGGACAGCGGGTGAGCTTCGCGGTCACCGAGGGCCAGAAGGGCCCACAGGCGAGCGACGTCCAGGCGCTCTGACCTGACGACACGGCGGGCCGTACCGGACATCCGGAGCAGCCTGCACGACACACGAACATGGACGCCCCGCCCTCGGCGGGGCGTTCTGCTGTCCGCATCGCGGACCAGCCGGGGCGTTCAGCGCGCGGTCGGTCCCGCCGCGCGGGTGAGGTTCGCGGCCGGTACGTCAGCGCACGGCGCCGCCACCGCGGACGCCGTAGGAGAGCCAGTGCGCGACCTCCTCGCGGGCGCGCTGGCGCAGCGGCCGGTCCGCCCAGCGCTGCGGGTCGATGGGCAGGCTGAGGGTGAGGTCGTCATCGAAGTGCTCGTCCAGCGTCGCCGCGAACGCCGGGTCGTGCACGACCAGACCGACCTGTTCGTTCAGGGCGATCGAGCGTGAGTCGAAGTTGGCGGTGCCCACCAGCGCGAGCCGGCCGTCGACCGTCATGATCTTGGCGTGCAGCATCGACCGCTGGTAGTTGAAGATCTCGACCCCGCCGGCCAGCAGGTCGTCGTAGAGGCGCTGGCTGATCCAGCGCGCCGCCTTCGGTTCGGTGTGCGGGCCGGGGGTCAGCACCTGTACCTGGATCCCCCGCCCGGCCAGCGTCGTCAACAGCCGCTGGAAGTGCACAGGTGGGCGGAAGTAGGCGCTGGTGATGCGCACCCGCTCGACGGCCAGGCTGAGCATGCCGTGCATGGTCAGCGCCAGGTCGTTCCACCCCGGCTCCGACGTCCCACGGATCGTCTGCACCGGCATGTCGCCGACGGGGGAGCGGTGCGGGAACCGGTCACGTTCGTCGATCAGCTCGTAGGGGGTCTGCAGCCAGTTGCTGAGGAAGGCCGCGTGGATGCCGTCGACGGCGGGACCGCGGACGCGGTAGTGGGTCTCACGCCACTCGTCGGCGCTGCGGGCGTCGCCCGCCCACTCCTGCCCGATGCCGACCCCACCCGTGAAGGCGACGTCCTGGTCGCAGACCAGCGCGCGGCGGTGGGTGCGCAGGTTGAGGTTCCAGATCTTGTACGTCGCGTACGGCCGGAAGAAGTGCAGCAGCACCCCGGCGTCGCGCATGCTGTCGGCAAGGGCCCGGTGGAGCTGGCGTCCACCGAGGCTGTCGACCATCACCCGCACGCGGACCCCCGCCCGGGCCCGCTCGGCGAGCGCCTCGGCGAACGTGTGGGTGATCGGCCCCCTCCACCACGAGTACGTCAGCAGGTCGACCGAGATGGTCGCCGAGCGGATCGCCTCGAGCATCGCCGGGAAGATCTGGTCGCCGTTGCGGAGGATGTCGACCTGGTTTCCGTCGGTCGCTGGGATCCCCGTCAGCCCCTCGAGCACGCGGAGGTCGCGCTGGGAGGCGTCAACGGGTGCCCCGGTCGTCGACACCGGTTCGGTGGTCTCCGCGATCTTGTCCGGGTGCGTCATCGAGGCGGGGGTGCTGCGGTGTGGTCCATGTCAGCGGCGATACCCAGGTGCCGCATCGGCACACGCCGGCCGAGGCTGACGGGGTGTTCATCGGCGGCGCGCCGCTCGACCACGACCACGTATTCGTCGTGGGGCACATCCGCGCGGGGGCCGCGACGCCGCCACCCGGGCGGCGCTGATCGAGCGCCTCGCGGCGGACGTGCGCGAGGCGATCGGCGTCGGCCACCTCGGCACGTGGGTCTACCGGTCGAGCTCGAGCCCGCCACCATGGTCGAGTCCGGCCATGTCTTGCCGCAGTCGGGTGATGAGCGGGACTGGCAGGCCGCGCGCCCGACGGGGACCGGGCCTGGATGCGGTCGTTGGGTGACTGACCGGATTGCCACCCGCGCACGTCCGGCGGGATGCGCCACCGGGCAGTCTGGTAGGTTGAGAAGCACCTCACGCGTCGTTGCCCGACGCTCACTTCCACGGGAGGTTCTCGTGATCGCTGCGCCCCAGCATGGGCTCGTCTTCCTGGCCATGACGAAGTGCGCCTCGACGGCGATCGAGGATCAGCTGTTCGAGTACTCGCAGATCGTCACCCGCAAGAACCCGACGCTGAAGCACATGCACTACCGCGGCTTCAAGCGCTTCATCGCCCCGATGCTGCGCCGCCACGGCCACCCGCGCCGCTCCTACGAGGTCGTCTGCGTCATGCGCGAGCCGATCGGGTGGCTCCACAGCTGGTGGCGCTACCGCGGCCGCCCGCAGCTGGCCAACGCCGAGGGCCCCCGCCGCCGCAACTACACCGGCGACATGACCTTCGAGCAGTTCGTGCAGGCCTACATCGCCCAGAGCGAGACCTACGCGACGTCGATCGGACGCCAGGCCAACTTCGTGCGCGGGCCGAATGACCAGATGGTCGGCGTCGACCGCCTGTTCCGCTACGAGGAGCTCGGCGCGTTCGTCGACTACGTCTCCGAACGGGTCGGCAGGCCGCTGAGCCTCGACCGGATCAACGTGTCGCCCAGGACCAAGCTCAAGCTGCCGCGCTCGACGCGCCGTGAGCTGCAGGAGTTCCTGGCGACCGAGTACTACGTCTATGAGACGCTCGCGACGGGCCGGTTCATCGACATCCCGGTGCCCGAGGACATCGACGACGAGGACGACCTCGACGACGATGACGACGACACCGACGAGATCGACCCGTCCGACGGGGCCGACGACGTGGAGGCGGAGGCTGCCGGCGAGCGGCCGCGGGCCAACGGTGTCGGCCCCAGGCCGATCCCGGCCGACCAGCCGGTCCCCGTCCCGACCACCCCGGACGGCCTCGCCGACACGGGCCAGCGCCCCGTCAACGCGGACGTCTAGCGAGCGCCTCCGGCCGGGCGTCGGCGCGCGCCCCGCGCCCCGTGCGGTACCCGGGTGCGATCGCGGGCGGATGTGGTCCGGTGTGCACCCGGGTGCGCCCCGTGCGGAACCCGGCTCCCGTGCGCCGCGCCGCGTGCGCGGGGGCGGGACGTCAGCGCGCGACGGTGGTGGCCAGCTGCTCCCACCAGGTGCGGCGGCCGGTGCGGACCACGTCGATGACGTGCTCGGCGTCGCCGCGCTCCAGCCTGACCAGCTCGGGCGGCACCCGGCCCTCGTTCAGCGACGTGAACAGGTGGTAGTCGCGCTGCTTGCGGCTGGACCGCTGGCTGGTGATGAAGTCGTCGCCGGTCCAGTTGCTGAACTCGTCGCTGTCGAGCCACTTCAGCTCGAAGCAGGTGTAGCTGGGCAGCATGCGCGTCGGCACGTTGTCGGGCCGGACGGGCACCTCCCACTCGAAGCCCTTGATGAACCGGTACTCGCGCGTGTTGGGCCAGCCGCACGGCTCGAAGTAGCCGCTGACGCCGACGTCGACCCAGGCCACGTCGGCGGACTCCACGTACACCGGCACGCGCAGGATCGGCAGGACGACCTCGGTCGCCTCGAGCTGCCACGCGAGGTCGCGGACGATCTGCTCGCCCTCCTCGGTGAGCACCATGTCGCCGTCCCACTTCATGGCGTAGCGGGTGCCGACCTGGGAGAACGCCCAGTTGTAGTAGTAGGTCAGGCTGTGCAGCGAGTCGGGCGGGGTGCCCAGGTGCTCGCTGCCGCAGCGGGCGACCGCGAACGGATACGACAGCACGTCGAGCCGGTCGGTCAGCTCGAGCTCGGTGGCAACCCGCTCGGCGACGTCGGCGGTGCCGTCGTCCGAGCCGTTGTCGATCAGGACGACGCGCTCGACCGCACGCAGCAGACCCGGCAGCACCCATGGCAGGTTGCGCGCCTCGTTCTTGACGCGCATGACCGCGGTGAAGCCGCTCGACCGCTGCTCACCGGCCCAGTGCCAGGTGATGTCGTAGTCGTCGCGACCTTCGCGGTTGCGCTCGTGCGGCGTCGTGACGACCGTCACAACACGCCCCGCGCCGGGACCGCCGACGACAGGATCAGCTGGTCCCACCTCGCCGACGACCGCCGTCGGACCGTGTCGACGACGTGCTCGTCACCCTCGGCGTCGATGCGGAGCAGGTCGCCGTCGACCGAGCCGTCCTGCAGGCCGGCGAAGACCTCCATCTCGCGGTTCTTGCGACCGGTCCGCCCGCTCTTCTCGAAGTCGTGCGGCGACCAGTGGTCGAACTCGTTGAGGTCGAGCCACTTCAGCTCGAAGCAGATGAACTGCGGCAGGATCAGCGGCTGGACCCAGCGCGGCTGCAGCGGGATCTCCCACTCGAAGCCCTTGCCGAAGCTGAAGCCGGGCTTGTTGGGCCAGCCCCACGGCTCGCGGTTGCGCCAGCCGGTGTCGAGCCACGCCACCTTGTCCGACCCCAGGTACAGCGAGTGGCGGGGGATGCGGATGATCGCCTCGCTCGCCTCGAGCTGCCAGGCGAGGTCGCGGATGATCTGCTCGCCCTCGTAGGTGAGGACCATGTCGCCGTCCCACTTGAGCACGTAGGCCGTGTCGACGTGCGAGAACGACCAGTTGTAGAAGTAGGTCAGGCTGTGCACCGACCGCGGTGGCGTCGCGAGGTGCTCGGACCCGCACCGCGACACGGTGAACGGGTACTCGGTGACGGTCAACCTGTCGGCCATGTCGAGGTCCGACGCGACGGTGCGCGCGACCTCCGGCGTACCGTCCGACGAGCCGTTGTCGACGATGATGATCGACGCGACCGAGCGCAGCAGCCCGGGCAGGACGTGCGGCAGGTTGCGCGCCTCGTCCTTGACCCGGAGCACGGCGGTGAAGCCGGGTCGGACCTTGCCCTGTCGGCGACCCCACTCGACGTCGAAGTCGTGGTGGCCTTCGATGTTCGAGATCGCCTCGTCGAGTGCCGGCATGCCTAGTTGATCAGCGAGCGGACGGTACCCAGGATCTTGCGGCGGACCTTGAGCGGGATCACGTCGCGCCAGCTCTGGGGGACCTTGCGGACGACCTTCATCAGCAGCGCGGCGTCCTGCTCCTGGGTGCGGCGCATCGCCCGGCGCACGCCGTAGCGGTGGGCGGCCAGGATCGACGAGTACGCGACCGACTCGATCAGGTCGTAGTACTCGATGTAGTCCTCGCGGATCTGGTCGAGGCGGCCCTGGGCGGCCGCGACGTCGCCCTCCGGGTCGGCCAGGACGAGCAGCTCGGCCCACACCCGGTCGGCGAAGGTCCGCAGGTCGGCGGGGACCGGCAGGTCCTCGAGCGAGGCCTTCGAGCGGACGAGCTTCGGCTCGATCAGCGCGTCGGCCTCGCGCATCTCCTTCGTGGTGCACGTGTGCAGCACGTCCAGGTCCAGGGCGTCGCCGGCCTGCGAGACGCTCTTGGTCCAGTCGGCCAGCAGATCGCCGAACAACACGTAGGCGCGCTTGTCGTCGCGCGTCGCGCGCTCGGTGTAGAGCATGGTGTTGACCCAGCCCGCCAGGCGGTTGGCCGGGTTCGACATCTGGTCGTACCAGGTCTCCTTGCTCTTCACGACCTCGGCCGGCTCGCGGAGCATGGTGACGAAGCGGACCTTGGCGCCCAGGTCCTGCCCGCAGGCGCGCCACAGCGGCACGAACCACAGCAGGCGCGGGTCCTTGACCAGCACGTTGTCCGACTTGGAGAACTCGCCGGCCAGCCACTTGCGCAGCGTGTCGCGGTCCTTCTGGGCGTACGAGGCCTTGCCGGCCAGCGCCCAGGCGGCGGGTCGGGCGTCGGTCACCTGGACCTTGGCCTGACGCAGCATGCGGGTGTGGAACTCCACCACCCACTGCGGCTCGCCGAAGCCCTTGGGGTTGGTCTCGTCGGGGACGACCTCGGGCTGGGGGATGTGGAAGCGCAGGCGCGACAGGAGCCCCGCGAACACGCTGGTGCCGCTGCGGCCCGAACCGACGACCAGCAGCAGCGTCCGCTTGGCCTGCTCGTCGTCGATGCCGGCCGACGCCTGCCCGGTGGTCACCGAACCCACCGCATCGCCATCGGTGGTGGGCGCGATCGTCATGTGCTAGCTCCAGAAGTTGACACGCAGGGATGGTGTGGATGCGTAACGTTCGCTGGCGGCATGATAACGCACCGCGCGCCTGCTGCCCGGAAGGCCGCCTCGGGCGGACGGCCCACCCCGGACCGGGGGCGGCCGGTCACGCCGGGGCTGCGGTTCCGCCCGCCCGGCCGGATCCGCGCGCTGTGACAGCCGCGATGCGGGCGACGCACACCTGCGGTGCTTGGCGCAGGTGTGCGCGCGGTAGCGTGCAGAGGCGAGGACGACCGGCGGTCGG
>CAYVGE010000081.1:0-1897 GCA_964450395.1 uncultured Actinomycetota bacterium | reverse complement strand
CTGTGCCGGCGCGTCCCCGCTTCTGGGCGGTGTCGATGCGGGCGACGCACGCGGTCGGTGCCGGCGCGCCGCTGTGGGCACGGTAGCGTGCAGGAGCGAGGACCACACCGGTCGGGGACGCACATGGCGCGCATCGTGTTGGTGACGGGCGGCAACCGCGGCATCGGCCGCGAGGTCGTGCGGCAGGTCGCCAGCGTCGGTGATCTGGCACTGCTGAGCGCCCGCAACGTCGTGCAGGCACGCGAGGTCGCCACCGAGCTGGCCGACGCCGCCGGGCGCGTCGAGATCGTGCCGATGGACGTCAGCGACCAGGCCAGCATCACGCGGGCCGCCCGGCACATCAGCAACAACCACGGCCGCATCGACGTGCTGATCAACAACGCGGCCGTGCACTACGACACCGACCAGCGGGCGATCGACGCCGATCTGCGCGTCGTCGAGGAGGCCCTGCAGACCAACCTGCTGGGGGCGTGGCGGGTGGTGCAGGCGATGCTGCCCCTGCTGCGGGTCTCGCAGCACCCGCGGATCGTCAACGTCTCGAGCGAGAGCGGATCCCTCGCGTCGATGGGCGAAGGCACGCCCGCCTACTCGGTCAGCAAGGCGGCGCTCAACGCCCTGACGCGGGTGCTGGCGGCCGAGCTGCGGTCGGAGGGGGTGCTGGTCAACGCCATCTGCCCGGGCTGGACCGCCACCGACATGGGCGGTGACGGTGGCCGGCCCATCGAGCGGGGCGCCGCCTCGGTGCTGTGGGCCGCCGACCTGCACGACAGGGGCCCGACCGGGGGGTTCTTCCGCGACGGCAGGCCCCTGGACTGGTAGCCACGGCCCCGGATCGCGCGCGGCACCTCCGTCTGCTCGACCTCGACGCACGGGTCCCGACCGGGCGTGCGCGGCGGCACACGCCCGCCGGACGCCGGGCGTGCGTCGGACGGCGCGGCGGGGTAGGGCTGCGGGCATGGGAGCGACACGCACGCCCGCCGATGGCCACGTCGGCCGGGACGAGATCGAGCGGCGCCTCTCCGAGCTCGGGTCGCCGCGCTGGTGGTCCAACGGCCCCGACGAGCAGTACGCACCGCATACGCACCAGTACCACAAGGTGCTCTACTGCGTCGCCGGGTCGATCATCTTCCACGTCGAGGGCGGGGACCACCCGCTGGACCCCGGGGACCGCCTCGACGTCGAGCCGGGCACCGAGCACTCCGCATCGGTCGGTCCGGACGGCGTGCAGTGCGGCGAGGTGGCGGTCGACGACCCCGGGCGCCTCGCTCGACCGTGAGCTCCCGGCGCGACGTCGGCGCCCCGTCCTCCGCCGAGTGCGCCGTCCTCCGCCGAGCGCACCGGATGCGCGCGAGTGCGCCGTCCTCCGCCGAGCGCACCGGATGCGCGCGAGCGGCGTCGGCGCACACGATGTTGGCGCTCGTTCCGTGCGTTCGGCGGTGTTCCGTGCGCTCGGACCCGGGGGCCCGGTCAGCGATCAGCTCCCGCTGGCCGGCGACAACCCGTCGGTGACGTCGGCGTCCTCGGACACCAGCTCGAGGCCGGACAGCTCGGCCTGCATGGCCAGCAGCGCGGCGAAGTCGACGTCGCCCCGGCCCGAGCCGATCAGCTGGGTGACCATCTGGTGGACCAGTGCCGACACGGGCAGCGGCACGTCGTACTCGCGCCCCGCCTCCAGGCCGAGTTCGAAGTCCTTGCGCAGCAGGTGTCCGGTGAACGTCGGCGTGAAGTCGAGGTTGACCAGCGCCGGGGTCTTGTAGCGGCTGAACGTCGAGCCCATCACGCTGTTGTTGAGGAACTCGAGGAAGTCGGCGCGCGCGACGCCGGCGCGCTCGGCGAGGACCGTGATCTCGGCCAGCGACTGCGTGACGATGCCCAGCAGCAGGTTGTGGCAGATCTT
>CAYVGE010000080.1:13967-15539 GCA_964450395.1 uncultured Actinomycetota bacterium | reverse complement strand
GGCCCACGGGTCCTCGAGGATCCCGCACTCGGCGGTGCGGCCCCAGAGGTTCTCGTCGACCGAGTACGGCGACGCCTTCTTCACCGGGATCGGGATGTCCCGCTCACCGGCCCAGGCGATGGCGGCCTCGCGCGACAGGCCCCACTCGCGGATGGGCGCCTCGACCGTGATGTCGGGGGCGAGCGCCATGGCGGTGACCTCGAAGCGCACCTGGTCGTTGCCCTTGCCGGTGCAGCCGTGCCCGATGGCGACCGCGTCGTGCTCGCGCGCGGTCGTGATCAGGTGGTTGGTGATCAGCGGCCGCGACAGCGCGCTGACCAGCGGGTACTTGCCCATGTACAGGGCGTTGGACCGGATCGCGTGCGCGACGAACTCGTCGGCGAACTCGTCGCGCGCGTCGACGACGACGGACTCGACGGCGCCGCAGTCCAGGGCGCGCTGGCGGACCCGGTCGAGCTCGCCTGGTTGCGCCTGACCGACGTCGATCGCGCAGGCGATCACGTCGTAGCCCTTCTGCTCGGCCAGCCAGCGGATGGCCACTGAGGTGTCCAGGCCGCCGGAGTACGCCAGGACCAGCCGTCCCGCCGAATGTGGTTGTGCAGTCATGTCGCTTCGCTTCCTTGCTCGCGTGGTGTGCTCAGGTCACTGGTGGTGGTGCCGGTCTTGATCGCCGCCAGGCGGTCCGCGACGTCCCGGCCCGTCGCCGGCTCGCGCGCCACGACCAGCACCGTGTCGTCGCCCTGCAGCGTGGCCAGCACCCCCGGCACCTCGCCGCCGTCGATCGCGATGGCCACCGCGGTGGCGGTGCCCGGCGGGGTGCGCACCACGGCGAGGTTGCCGCTGGCATCGATGTCGACGACGAACTGGCGCAGCGCCTGCGCGAGTGCCGGCATCTCGGGCAGCGCGTAGCTGACCCTCCCGTCGGCGCCGCGGATCTTGGTGATGCCCAGGTCGTCGAGGTCGCGGCTGACCGTCGCCTGGGTCGCGGTGACGCCCTCGCCCGCCAGCAGCGCGACCAGCTCGCTCTGCGACGCGACGGCGTGGCGGGCCACCAGGTCGCGCAGCAGCGCGCGCCGCTGGTCCCGCGACGCCGCCGCCTCCGAGACCGCGCTCATGGCCGCCGCCCGACCGCGCGGAGGGACCGTCCGGGCGTCATGGCAGCCCTCGGTGGAGCAGCTCGAGCAGCGCCTTCTGGACGTGCAAGCGGTCCTCTGCCTGGTCCCACACCGCCGACCGCGGACCGTCGATCACGTCGGCGGCGATCTCCTCGCCGCGGTGCGCGGGCAGGCAGTGCAGCACGATCGCGTCGGGTGCGGCGGTGGCCAGCAGCGCCGCGTCGACCTGGAACGGCTGGAACGTCGCCACCCGCGCGACGGCCTCGTCCTCCTGGCCCATCGACGCCCAGACGTCGGTGTAGACCGCCCGGGCGTCCTTGGCCGCCACCGCCGGGTCGTTGCCGACCGCGACCGAGCCGCCGCTGGTGGCGGCCAGCGCCGTCGCCTCGTCGACCACGGCGGCATCGGGCTCGTAGCCCGCCGGGGTGGCGACGGCGACGTGCATGCCCGTCAGGGC
>CAYVGE010000080.1:0-13955 GCA_964450395.1 uncultured Actinomycetota bacterium | reverse complement strand
ACGCGGCCACGTTGTTGCCGTCGCCCACGTAGGCCAGGCGCACGCCCGCCAGGGCGCCGAACCGCGCACGGACCGTCTGGAGGTCCGCCAGCGCCTGGCACGGGTGGCTGTGGTCGCTGAGCGCGTTGACCACCGGGACGGTGCCGTGGGTGGCGAGCTCCTCGAGCCGCGACTGCGCGAACGTGCGCACGACCAGGCCGTGCACGTAGCGCGACAGCACCCGGGCGGTGTCGGCGATGGTCTCGCCGCGGCCCAGCTGCAGGTCGCGCGACGACAGCACCAGCGGCGTGCCACCGAGCGCCTTGATCGCGACCTCGAAGCTCACCCGGGTGCGCGTCGAAGGCTTCTCGAAGATCAGGGCGATGGTCCGGCCGGCCAGCGCGTCGGTCGACCGCCGGTCGGCCCGGTGGGCGTCGGCGCGGTCGAGCACCGCGGTCAGCTCGTCGGCCGTCAGCTCGGTGACGGTGAGGAAGCTGCGGGGGCGGCTGTCGATGCTCGGGGTCATGCATCCTCCGGTGCCGCCGCCGCCAGGGCGGTGTCCAGGCGCGCCAGCAGCTCGTCGAGCTCGGCGTCGGTCAGGATCAGCGGCGGGGCGACCCGGACCGCGTCACCCGCGACGGCGTTGACGATCAACCCGGCGTCCAGCGCCGCGGCCGTGACCTCGCCGGCGACGGGACGCGTCAGCGTCACGGCCTGCAGCAGCCCGCGGCCACGGTGCCCGGCGATCAGTGCCTGGTGGCCCGCCATGGCGTCGATGCCGGCGGCGAACCGCTCCCCAAGCTCGGCGGCGCGTCCGACCAGCCCGTCGCGCTCGATGACGCCGAGCACCGCCAGGGCGGCGGCGCACACGACCGGTCCGCCGCCGAAGGTCGTGGCGTGATCGCCGGGCTCGAACACCTTGGCGGCCTCGCCGTGCGCGACGATCGCGCCGATCGGCAGGCCGTTGGCCAGGCCCTTGGCCAGGCACACGACGTCGGGGCGCACCGGCCCGCCGTCGAGCGCGGTCTGCCACCCGTACCAGCTGCCGAGGCGGCCCATGCCGGTCTGCACCTCGTCGACGATCAGCAGCGCACCGACCCGGTCGCAGGCGGCTCGGGCGGCGCGCAGGCCCTGGACGACCTCGACCAGCACGGCGCTGGTGTGGTCGGTCACCGCCGCGTCCAGCGCGTCGGGATCGTCGTGAGGCACGTGGGTGACCCAGTCGCCCAGCGGCTCGAACGGCCGGTGCTTGGCCGGGTTGCCGGTCGCCTTCAGCGCCCCCAGGGTCCGGCCGTGGAAGCTGCCCTGCAGCGCGACCACCCCGACGGCGTCGGGGTCGCGCCGCCTGCTGTGCAGGCGGGCCAGCTTGATGGCCGCCTCGTTGGCCTCGGCGCCGGAGTTGCAGAAGAACGCCCGCCCGTCGGACCAGCCGAGCGTGGTCGCCAGACCCTCGGCCAGCTCGATCTGCGGGGTGGTGAAGTACAGGTTCGACGTGTGGGTGAGCCGCGCCGCCTGGGCGGCCACCGCGTCGGTGACCTCGGGGTGCGCGTGGCCGAGCGCGGTGACGGCCAGGCCGCTGAGCCCGTCGAGGTGGGCGGTGCCGCCGCTGTCGTAGAGCCAGGCACCCTCGCCCCGGACGAACGCCCGAGGCTGGCGGCCGTAGGTGTGCATGAGCGCCGCGGCCTCGCGCACGCGGACGTGGTCGAGATCGGCCATCACTGCTCCCCTTCGTCGCCGCCGCCGGCCACCGCCGGCGGCAGGATCATGGTGCCGATGCCCGCGTCGGTGAAGATCTCGAGCAGCAGGGCGTGCTCGATCCGTCCGTCGAGCAGGTGCGCCTGGCGCACGCCACGCTCGAGCGCGTCGACGCACGCGGCGATCTTGGGGACCATGCCCGTGACGATCTGGCCCGTGGCCAGCATGTGCTGCAATTGCGGGACGTCGACCTCCGAGAGGAGGTTGCGGTCGTCGGAGCCGAACGAGTCGTACAGGCCGGCCACGTTGGTCAGGTAGATGAGCTTGTCGGCGTGCAGCGCGCTCGCGACCGCCGAGGCGACCGTGTCGGCGTTGACGTTGTAGTCCTGCCCGTCGTCGCCGCGCGCGACGGTCGCCACGACCGGCACCACCCCGCGTGCCAGCAGCGAGTGCAGGACGGTCGGGTCGACCGCGGCGACCTCGCCGACGAAGCCCAGCGCGGGATCGGCGGGGCGGGCCGTGACCAGCGACGCGTCGGTGCCGGCGACGCCCACCGCCGGGGCACCCGCGTGCGAGATCAGGCCGACCAGGTGCGGGTTCACCTGCCCGAGCAGCACGAAGCGCACCGCCTCGAGCATCGCCGCGTCGGTGACGCGCCGGCCGTCCACGAACGACGACTCCAGGCCGAGGCGGTCGGCCAGGTGGGAGATCTGGGGGCCGCCGCCGTGCACCACGACGACGTTGAGGCCGACCGACCGCAGCAGTGCGACGTCGGCCGCGAAGGACGACTCCATCGCGCCCGTGGTCTCGCCCTGACCCACGCTGCCGCCCACCTTGACCACGACGGTGCGGTTGGCCCACCGCGTGATCCACGGCAGCGCCTCGCGCAGCACGCGCGCCTTGTCCTGCGCGCGGACGGCACGGGCGGGCAGCGCGGCCTGCGCCTCGTCGATCACGCGCATGGGCCCTCCGTCCGATGTGCAGGGTGCGCCGCCCGCCCACGGAGGGCACCGGCCCCTGCGGAGGACTCCCCTGCCGTGAGGGGCGCGGCGTCAGCCGCGGGACCCAGGTGACGGTCCGGAGCGGGGATTGGTGGTCGACGCCTCATGTCGTGTACTCGGCGTTGATGGTGACGTAGTCGTGGGTCAGGTCGCACGTCAGCGTCGTGGCGTCGGCGCCGCCGAGGCCCAGGCCGATCCTGACGTCGATCTCGGGCTGTGCCAGCACGGCCGCGGCCTGCCCCGGGTCGAAGGAGGCGCCGACGCCGAAGCGGCAGACGGTGACCGGGCCGAAGCGGACCTCGACGCGGTCGGGGTCGAACGGGACGTCGCTGGCCCCCATGGCCGCCAGGATCCGGCCCCAGTTGGGATCGCCGCCGGCGAACGCCGTCCGCACCAGCGCACTGTTGGCGACGGCCCGACCGAGCGCGGCCGCATCGGGCTCCGACTTGGCGCCGGTGACGTGCAGGCGCACCAGCCGGGACGCACCCTCGCCGTCGCGCACGATCGCCTCGGCCAGCTCGCCGAGCACGGCGGTCAGCCCCTCGACGAACGCCGCGACGCCGGGAGCCCGCTCGGCACCTCCGGTGGCCAGGACGACCACGGCGTCGTTCGTGCTCTGGCACCCGTCGACGCTGATGCGCCCGAACGTGTCGTCGACGGCCTGGCGGACCAGCGGTCGCAGGATCCGGGCCGGAACGGGCGCGTCGGTCGCGACCACGCACAGCATGGTCGCCATCGCCGGGTCGATCATGCCGGCGCCCTTCGCGAAGCCGCCGACCACGCACGAGGCCTCACCGTCATCGACCCGCACCGCCACGACCTTGGGCACCGTGTCGGTGGTCATGACGGCGCGGGCGGCGGCGTCACCGCCCGTGTGGTCGGCGCCGGCGATCGCGTCGGCGACGCCCGCCAGCAGCCGGTCGCGGTCGGGCGTCATCGGTTGGCCGATGACCCCCGTCGAGCAGACCAGGACGTCCTCGGCGACGCACCCGAGCAGCTCGGCGGCGCGGGTGGCCGTGTCGACGGCCACCTGCTCGCCCTCGGGGCCCGTGCACGCGTTGGCGTTGCCGGCGTTGAGCACGACGGCACGCGCCCGGCCGTCAGCCGCGTGCCGGGCGGTCACCCGGACCGGGGCCGCCCGCACCTGGTTCGTCGTCTGCACGACCGCCACGTCGACCACCCGGCCGGCGTCCACGACGGCCACGTCGGGCGAGCCGCTCGGCTTGAGGCCCGCGGCGACGGCGCCGGCGACCACGCCCGGCACGGCGCAGACGCCACCGTCGAGCGCGGTGAACGCGGCGGCGGCACGCCCGTACCACGTGGTGCCGGGGTCGGCGCCCACGGACCCGGCGGCCGTCACGGGTACATCCCCGCGCTCGGCAGGCCGGCCGTCTCGGCGGTCCCCGTGGCGACGTTGGCCGCCTGGATCGCCTGGCCGGCCGCCCCCTTGACCAGGTTGTCGATGGCGCACGACGCCACCGCCACCCGCGCGCGCTCATCGACGGCGACGCCGAGGTGGGCGGTGTTGGCCCCCGCGACGTGGGTCGACTCGGGCCATGCACCAGGCTCGAGCACGACCACGAACGGCTCGTCGGCATAGCGCGCCGCGACGCGCTCGTGCACGTCGGCGGCGGTGACGCCGTCGGCCAGCGGCACCGTGCAGGTGACGACCTCGCCGCGGGCCATGGGCACCAGGTGGGGGACGAACACCAGCCGGTCGCCGCTGCCGCCCAGCGCCGCGTACTGCTGGGCGATCTCGGGGGTGTGGCGGTGGGTCGGGGCACCGTAGGGGGCGACGTTGGCGGTGGCGTGGCTCGCGTGGAGGTTGTCGCGCAGGCCCCGGCCCGCGCCGCTCCAGCCCGACAGGCCGGTGACGGCCACCGGCCCGTCGCCCGCGAGGGGCGCCAGCGGCGCCAGCGCGAGCAGGGCGGCGGTCGGGTAGCAACCGGGGCCCGCGATCAGCTGTGCTCCGGCCAGGTCGTCCCGCCACAGCTCGGGCAGGCCGTAGACGGCAGGCGTCAGCTCGGCGGCGGTGTGGTCCATGCCGTACCACGCCGGGTAGGCGTCGGCCGGCAGCCGGAAGGCCCCGGACAGGTCGACGACCACCCGGCCCTCGGCGAGCAGCCCCGGCAGCAGCTCCAGGCTGACCGCGTGGGGCGTGGCCGAGAAGAGCAGGTCGCAGTCGGCCAGCGCGTCGGGCGTCGCGCCGATGATGGCCAGGTCGCCGACGTCGGCGGCCAGCAGCTGGGGGAAGACCTCGCCGACGCGACGGCCCGCGGCCCGGCCACCGGCGACCACCCGCACCTTGTGGGCGGGGTGCGTCGACAGCAGGCGCAGCAGCTCCGCGCCGCCGTACCCCGAGCCTCCGATGACTCCCACGTCCATGACCGACTGTCCATTCGTAGACGTGCATAACCATACACGGCTGAGGCGGCCACGCAACGCGCCCGGGGCGCGGCGGACCTGCGACGCATGGCGGACCGTCGCCGCCCTACCGCCGCAGCCGCCCGTCGACGCGCTCGGCGACGCTGGCCTCGATGCCGTCGATCGCCGCGGCCTCGTCCCGGTCCGTCAGCTGGCGCTCCGCGTTGTCGAGCGCGACGTGGAACGCCAGGCTGCGCCGGCCGTCGCCCAGCGACGCCCCGGTGTAGACGTCGAACAGCGTCACGTCGGTCAGGTCCGGTCCCGCACCCGCGCGGACGGCCTGCTCCACGGCGCGTGCGCTGACCGCACCGTCGGTCACCACGGCCACGTCGAAGCGCAGCCCCGGCAACGTCGACGGGGTGGTCACCTGCGGGTGGCGCGGGCCACCCTCGAGTAGCGGGGCGAGCCGCAGCTCGCCGACCAGCGTGCGCGGGGGCAGGTCGAGCGCCTCGATCACCCGCGGGTGCAACTCGCCGACGGCGCCCAGGACCGTGCCGTCCAGCGACAGCTGCGCGGCGCGGCCGGGGTGGTACGGCGCCTCGCCGGTCGGCGACGGCTCGAGCTCGGCGCGGCCCAGCCGGCGGGCGGCCAGCTGGCAGGCGCCGATCAGGTCGAAGACGTCGAGCGCCCGGGCCGGGCGGTCGTGGCGGGCGGGCTCGAAGTCGCCGTAGCCGACCAGGCCCAGCAGCAGCGGCTCGGCGGGCAGCCGCACGTCGTCCGGGCCGCCGTGCGCACCCGGCTCGTCGGCGGTCGGCGGCAGGAACACCCGCGCCACCTCGAACATCGCCGCGGCGGGGACCATGCGGTTGGCGTTCGCGCGGACGATCCGCAGCAGCGTCGGCAGCAGCGACGTGCGCAGCACGCCGGCCTCCTGGGACAACGGGTTGACCAGGGCGATGGTGCCCATGCGGCGGTCGTCGGCCTGCCAGCCGAGCGCCGGCAGCTCGTCGTCGGCGATGAACGGGTCGGTCAGCACCTCGTGCCAGCCGGCGCCCGCCAGGGTGTGGCGCAGGCGCAGGTGCGCCAGCCGCTCCGGCGTGCGCGCCCCGACCTGGCCCGTCGACGGCAGGGTCTCGGGCACGCGGTCATAGCCGTGGATCCGGGCGATCTCCTCGTAGAGGTCGACCTCGACCGCCAGGTCCGGCCGGTAGGCGGGTCGGGTGACCGCCAACGCGCCGTCGGCGCCCTCGGCCACCGTGCAGCCGATGCGCGCCAGCAGCGCGGTCTGCGCAGCGGCGTCGAGGTCGAGGCCCAGGTGGGCGGCGGCACGCGGCGGACGCAGCGTGATCGGCCGGTGCTCGGCGGGCGTCGGGTAGTGGTCGTCGCCGGTGGTCACGGTGCCGCCGGCGATGCGGGTGATCAGCTCGGCGCAGCGGGTGGCCGCGAGCGGCGCGGACTCCGGGGGCACCATGCGCTCCCACCGCATCGAGCCCTGCGTGACCAGCTGGTGGCGCCGGGCCGTGCGCAGCACGGTCCGCGGCGCGAAGTTGGCGACCTCGAGGACCACGGTGGTGGTGGCCCCGTTGATCTCGGTCTCCTCGCCGCCCATCACGCCGGCGAGTCCCACCGGTCCCTTCGCGTCGCAGATCAGCAGGTCCTCGGGATCGAGCTCGCGGTCGACGCCGTCCAGCGTCCGCAGCCGCTCCCCCGCCCGCGCCGTGCGCACGACCAGCTCGGGGCCGGCCAGCAGCGCCTCGTCGTAGGCGTGGATCGGGTTGCCGATCTCGAGCATCGCGGCGTTGGTCGCGTCGACGACGTTGGAGACCGGCCGCATGCCAGCGGCCGTCAGCCGGCGCTGCAACCAGGCCGGTGACGGACCGACGGTCACGCCGTCGATCGTGCGCACGTCGAAGCGGCGGCAGCGTTCGGCGTCGTCGATCGTCACCGGCACCCGGCTGCCGCCCGGCGGCGGTGCGGCCTGCGGCTCGCGCAACGTCGCGCCGGTCAGCGCGGCGATGTCGCGGGCGACCCCCAGGATCGACAGCAGGTAGCCCCGGTCGGGCGTCACCTCGATGTCGAACACCGCGTCACCCAGGTCCAGCCAGTCGCGCAGGTCGGCGCCCACCGGCGCGTCGGCGTCGAGGACCAGGATGCCGCGGTGGTCGTCGCCGATCGCGAGCTCGCGGGCGCTGGCCAGCATGCCGTCGGACGTGTGACCGAAGATCGTGCGGGCGTCGATGGAGCCGCCGGGCAGCTCGGCGCCGGGCGGGGCGGCCGCGACCCGGTCACCCACGGCGAAGTTGCTGGCGCCGCACACGATGCGGCGCTCGGCGTCGCCGTCGAAGACCGCGACCAGCGACAACCGGTCGCTGCCCTCGATCGGGGCGATGTCGCGCACCTCGGCGACGCGGACGCCGCGGACCGCGTCGGTGGGCCGCTCGATCGCCTCGACGATCAGACCGCCGGTGGTCATCACCCGCGACAGCTCGTCCACGGACAGGCCGGGATCGACGTACTCGGTCAACCAGGACAGGGGGACGCGCATGGTGATCGTCCTTCTACGCGAAGCTGGCGAGGAAGCGCAGGTCGTTGTCGACGAACTGGCGGATGTCGGTCACGCCATGGCGCATCATCGCCATCCGGTCGACGCCCAGGCCCCACGCGAAGCCGCGGACCTGCTCGGGGTCGTAGCCGCCGGCCCGCAGGACGTTGGGGTGGACCATGCCGCAGCCCAGCAGCTCCATCCACCTGCCCTCGTACTCGGCGAGCACCTGCGCGGACGGCTCGGTGAACGGGAAGTGGTCAGGCACGAACTCCAGGCGGACGTCTCCGAGGATGGCGCGGGCGAACTCGGCGACCGTGCCCTTGAGGTCGGCGAACGTCAGGGACGCGTCGACCGCCAGCCCCTCGATCTGGTGGAACATCGGCAGGTGCGTCGCGTCGGCCGTGTCGGCCCGGTAGACCCGCCCGGGGATCACGATGTACAGCGGCGGGCCCTGCGCCTGCATCGCACGGATCTGGCCCGGCGACGTCTGGGTGCGCAGCAGGATGCCGGTGGTCCCGTCGGGGGTCGGGCGGGCGTCGCGGTGCAGCGGCCGCACGTAGATCGTGTCGCTGAGCGACTTCGCCGGGTGGTCCGGCGGGCTGTTCAGGGCGGTGAAGTTGTGCCAGTCGGTCTCGACCTCGGGGCTGTCGAGCACCCGGTAGCCCATGCCGACCAGCACGTCGACGATGGCCTCCATGGTCTCGTTGACCGGGTGCAGGCCGCCGCGCGGCGGGATGCGGGCCGGCAGGGTGACGTCGACGGCCTCCGCGGCCAGCACGACGGCGTCGCGCTCGGTCTCCAGCTCGGCGCGGCGGGCGGCCTCGATGTCGGCCAGCCGGCCACGGGCGGCGTTGATCGCGGCGCCGAGCTCCCGCCGCGCGTCGTCGGGGAGGCCGCCGAGGGTCCGCTGCACGGCGGCGAGCGGCGAGCGCTTGCCGAGGTGCGTGCTGCGGATGGCGTCGAGCTCGTCGAGCGTGGCGGCACCGGCGATCGCCTCGCGGGCCGCGCCGACCGCGGCGTCGACCTGCTGGTGGCCGTCGGCCACCTGGGTGTCGGATTGGTCCATGGCAACTCCTGACGGGACCGGGGATGCGACTGGCCGCCGATGGCGCCGGGCCGCGCACCGCGGCCGGGGAGGCGACGTGCTCGGATCACACCGACGCTGGCGGTGGGGTCTCCGCGGGAGGCTGCCGGACCGGTCGTGCCTCCCGCGGCGTCAAAAGCCGCGGAAGGACCCGCGGCCGCGTGTGGGCACGCGTCCGACGCGGTGCGCCGGACGCCGCTGTGGCGGCCGGGAGACGATCATGGGCGCCATGCTACCGGACGACCGCCGGCGGCAGGCAAGCCGGGCGCTCAGGCCGCCAGGTGCGCCTCGGCCAACGGCACGGTGAAGGTGAACTCGGTGCGCTCGCCCTCGCCGCTGCGCGCCCAGATCCGCCCGCCGTGGGCGGTCACGATGCCCCGCGAGATGTACAGGCCCAGGCCCAACCCGCTCGTCCGCGCGTCCTGGATCCGGTAGTACTTGCCGAACAGCCGGGCGAGCTCGCCCGCCGGGATGGGGCCGCCGTCGTCGGCCACCGAGCAGCGGACCATCCCGTCGTCCCGGCGGACGGTGATGCCCACGGCGCCGCGGCCGTGCTTGACCGCGTTGTCCAGCAGGTTCGACAGCACCTGCTCGATGCGGTCCGGGTCGATGATGACGTCGGGCAGGCCGGGCTCGACGTCGACCGTCAGCTGCCGGTCGGGGTGCTCGACGGCGAAGCGCCGCGCCTGCGGCTCCACGACGTCCGCCAGCTGCGCGATCCGCCGGCGCAGCGGCAGGCGTCCGGCATCGATGCGGCTGACGTCGAGCAGCCCGGCCAGCAGCCGGGTCACCCGGTCGGCGTCCTCGTCGATGGTGGCCAGCATCTGGCGGCGGGTGGCGTCGTCGAAGCGGTCCCAGCGGGCCAGCAGGGTCTTGGTGAACCCGCGGACGCTGGTCAGCGGTGCCCGCAGCTCGTGGCTGGCGGTCGAGATGAGGTCGCTGCGCTGGCGCTCCTGCTCGATCCGCCGGTCGGCGCGGCGCATGCCCACCCACAGCGCGTCCGGGCGGCCGCCGCGGCCCGGGACGCGCCGGCCCGTCACGGTGACCGGGACGGGCCTCGCGCCTTCGCGGTGCAGGTCCAGTCGCTGCTCGGGGATCCGCGGCAGGAGCGCCGGGTCGGCGTCCAGCAGGCAGCTGCAGCGCCACCAGTCGTTGCCACCGGGCTCCTCGAGGCGCAGCGCGCGGTGCGCCGGCGCCCCGATCAGCCGGTCGCGGTCGCGCCGGGCGAGGCGGCACAGCAGGTCGTTGACGTCGCGGATGACCCCGTCGGTCCCCACCACGACGACCGCGTCGGGGAACAGGTCGAGGTCCGGGCTGTCGTGCTCGGCTGTCATCGATCCTCATCCGTCCGGCCGTCGCGCTGCCGCGCGATCTCGAACACGACGACACCCACCGTGGTCGCGAGGTTGAGCGACTCCGCGTGCCCGCGGAACCCCGGCCGCTCCGGACATCTGATCGGTACGGACACGGACGTCTCGAGATGGCGGCGCAACCCCCCCGACAGCCCGTGCGCTTCGTTGCCGAACACGATAGCCGTCGGGTCGGCCCAGCTCACACCGTCGTAGCGCTGCGCGGCGCCGGCCGTGGCGCCGACCAGGCGCAGGCCCGCCCGGCGGCAGTGGGCGGCCAGCTGGTCGGGCGTGACGTCGTCGACGATCGGCAGGTGGAACAGCGAGCCGGCCGACGAGCGGACCGCCTTCGCGTTGCCGGGGTCGACGCTGCCGGCCGTCAGCACGACGCCGTCCGCGCCGGCGGCGTCGGCCGCGCGGACCACGGTCCCCAGGTTGCCGGGATCCGCCACGCCGTCGAGCACCACCACCAGGGTCGCGACCGCCAGGTCGTCGAGCGACGCACGCGGGCGGTGGGCGACGCCGACGATGCCCTGCGGCGTCCGTGCGTCGACCAGGGCCGCCAGCGCCCGGTCGTCCACGGTCAGCTCGGGCACGCCGGCCCGGCGGCACCGCTCGAGCGCCTCGGCCACGCGGGCAGTGGGGTCGGCGGCCACGAAGACCTGCGTCAGGTGATCGACCGCCTCGCTGACCGCATTGGGGCCCTCGGCGAGCAGCAGGCCGGCCTCGGCCCGCTCGCGCCGGCGGCGCAGCCTGCGCGCCGCCTTCACCGCGGGGTGCGTCAGCGGCGCGACATCACCGTCAGCCATGGCGCACCCGGCCGCGGTGGATCAGGCCAGCGCGCCCTTGGCGACGTCGACCAGCTTGGCGAACGCGGCGGGCTCGCGCACCGCGAGGTCGGCCAGGACCTTGCGGTCGACGTGGACCTCGGCCAGCTTGAGGCCGTGGATGAAGCGGCTGTAGCTCAGGCCGTGCTGGCGCGCACCCGCGTTGATGCGGGTGATCCACAGCCGCCGGAAGTCGCGCTTGCGCGCGCGGCGGTCGCGGTACTGGTACCGCATCGCGTGGAGGATGGTCTCGTTGGCCACCCGGTACCGGCGGCGGCGGGCGCCGCGGAACCCCTTGGCGCGGTTGAGCACCGCGCGGCGCTGCTTGCGGGCGTGGACGCCCCGTGTCACTCGTGCCATGGCTGATCGACCTACTTGTTCAGCAGCTTGCGGATCTGCGCGGCATCCCCGCCGCTCAACTGCCCCGTGCCGGCGAGGCGTCGCTTGCGCGAGCTGCTCTTGCCCTCGAGGAGGTGCTTGCGGTTCTGGCGACCGTGCAGCACCTTGCCCGTGCGGGTGATGCGGAAGCGGTCCTTCGCCCCCGAGTGGGTCTTCTGCTTTGGCATGGCTGGCGCGTCCTTGGTCGTGTGCGGCGCGTCCGGTCGGGACCCGGTCGAAGGTGCGCGGCCGCACACTGGTCCGTCCCGTCGACAGCGCAGGTGCGCGACGACGGTGGACGTCGTGCCGGTGGACCGGGCTGGGAACCGTGGACGCGTCGGGCGCGTCGGGCCCCGCACGGTGGGAAGCGGCCACTTCCTCTTTCGCGGGCATCAGCCGACCGGCTGATGCAATCGACCATGCTAGCGCACCCGCGGCACCTCGCGACCGCGCCCCGCGCGGCATATTGGGCCCCGACCGCCACTGTGCCCGGTCGGGCTCAGTCGCGCCCGGGGATCCAGAGCCGGTTGGTCACGTCCTCGCGCTGCGGCTGCTGCTGCGGTGGCGCCTGCTGCGCGCCGGGGGCCTGCTCGGCCGACGGCTCGGCGCCCTCGTCGACGGCTCCGGCGTCCTGCTGCCCCGCCCCGGTGGCGGCCAGGTCGCGTTCGGCCTGCACCTGCGCCATCTGGAGCTGTGCGACGGTCTGCTGCATGCGGTCGACGATCTCGTCGGGCATGCGCTCGGCGGTCGCCTCGAGCAGCGCGGCCATGCCGTCGATCAGCACGCGGGCGTCGATGCGGCCGAGCTTGACCTCGGACGCCGTGGCGAGCAGCCCGAAGGCCTGCACGACGATCTCGACCGGCTGCGCCTCACGCAGGTTCTCGAGGTAGGCACGCATCTCCTCCTCGGTCGGGCCGTCGGTCGTGGGGTCGCTCATCGGCGGTGCTCCTCGTGTGGCGGGGGATCGGGTGGACGCAGACCCGGATTGTCGCCGTCCGGGGTCAGGTCAACCCCGTCCATCGTAGATAGGCCTCGATGATCGGCTGCCCGGCCAGCAGGGCGACCACCGCGCCGAGCGCAAGCGACGGCCCGAACGGGATGTGGTCCTTGCGGTTCCGCAGCCGCAGCGCCAGCAGGAGCGCGGCCAGCACGCCCCCGAGCAGGAAGCCGGCGAACAGGCCGAGCCAGACGTACGCCCACCCCAGGTAGCCCAGGCCGATCCCGATGAACGCAGCCAGCTTGACGTCGCCCATGCCCATGCCCCGTGGGCTGATCAACGCCAGCACCAGCAGCAGCCCGAAGGCTCCGATCCCGCCGAGCAGCGCGCGCAGCGCCACGCCCGGCGTGCCCTCGAGCACGGCCGCCGCCGCCAGCACGACCAGCAGCGTGGGCGTCAGCGGGTAGGTCAGGCGGTTGGGGATCCGCCGGGTGTGCAGGTCGATGACCGCCACGACCAGCAGCAGCCAGCCGAACAGCAGGAACCCCGGCAGCGCCCACGACAGCCCGACGCGCCAGCCGACCAGCGCGAACAGGACCCCGCAGCCGACCTCGACCAGCGGGTACTGCACGCTGATCGGCGCTTCGCACGACCGGCACCGGCCGCGCAGCAGCAGCCACGAGACCACCGGGATGTTGTCGGCGGGCCGCACCGCCGCGCCGCAGTGCGGGCAGGCGCTGGGCGGGCGCACGATCGAGCCCCCGGCCGGCACGCGCGCGATCACGACGTTGGCGAACGAGCCGACCAGCAGCCCCACCACGAAGCACGCGCCGACCAGCAGCGGGTCGAAGGGCACGGCTCAGGCGCCCGCGGTGCCCTCGGGACGCCAAGTGGCGTCGGCGGTCCCGGGCTTGTCGACGGCCTCGAGCACCCGCGCGGTCTCGAGCGCCGCCAGCGCCGCGTCGGCCCCCGCGTTGCCGCGCTTGCCCCCCGACCGGTCGACGGCCTGCTCCCACGTCTCGGTGGTCAGCACGCCGAAGCCGATCGGCACCCCGGTGTCGACGGCGACCTGCCCGACGTTCGCGGCGTTGCCCGCGACGTAGTCGAAGTGGGCGGTCTGGCCGCGGATGACGGCGGCCAGGGTGACGATCGCGTCGTGCTGGCCGCTCTCGGCCATCCGCTTGGTCACGACCGGCAGCTCCCAGCCGCCGGGCACCCAGGCCACCGTGATGTCATCGCTGCGCACGCCGTGGCGCCGCAGCGCGTCGAGCGCGCCGTCGAGCAGTCGCCGGGTCACGGTGTCGTTGAAGCGGGTGACGACGATGCCGACCCGCAGGCCCGCACCGTCCAGCGTCACGTCGACGGTCCTCATCCCATGTGCTCCTCAGGTGATGCGGCGCCCTCCAGCAGCCCGAGCTCGTGGCCCATGCGGTCGCGCTTGGTCTGCAGGTAGCGCAGGTTCTCGGTGGTCGGGGTCGTCTCGAGCGACACCCGCCCGACGATCTCCAACCCGTATCCTTCCAGACCCGCGCGCTTGGCCGGGTTGTTCGTCAACAGGCGCAGCGTCGACAGCCCCAGGTCGACCAGGATCTGCGCCCCGGTGCCGTAGTCGCGCGCGTCGGCCGGCAGCCCCAGGTCGATGTTCGCCTCGACGGTGTCCCGGCCGCCATCCTGCAGCTTGTAGGCCTGCAGCTTGTGGACGATGCCGATCCCACGGCCCTCGTGGCCGCGGATGTAGACGACGACGCCCTGCCCCGCCTCGGCGATCTGGCGCAGCGCGTCGTTGAGCTGGGTGC
>CAYVGE010000079.1:0-15786 GCA_964450395.1 uncultured Actinomycetota bacterium | reverse complement strand
CGTAGAAGGCGTTGGCCACGATCATCTCGGACCACGTCTCGAGCGGCACGTCGAACGCGTACGGGTGCTTGAACTCGTGCGGCTGCCGCCCGTAGACCAGCTCGTCGACGTCGACGCCCAGGTCGCGCAGCATGCGGTAGGCGATGTGGGCGTGGCCGACCTCGTCCTGCACGATCGAGATGATCGACATGTAGCTCGACGTGTTGGGCGCGTCGGCCGCCGCGCCGAGGTACGACGGCGCGCTGATCAGCTCGGTGTCGGCCGACACGATCAGGGTCCGCTCGAGCGCCCTGAGGTAGTCGTCCGAGGCGTGCTCGAGGCCCTCCACCAGCCGGCCCGCGGCGATCCGCTCGCGGAGCTGCTCGTTCGACAGCGATCCTCTGCCCATGCTCGCCTGCCTCCCCACGGCGTGTCCCCGCAAGACTAACCGACCGGTCAGTCAAGGTCAAGGGACCGTCACCGGGGCACCCTCGGGCGACAACCCGATCACCCCCCCGGCTCCCCGAGACGAAGAGCCGGCACCCGCTTCGATCGCGGCGTGATCCGCGAGCATCGCGGGCGGGAGCGATCGCTCGGCGGGTCCGCAGTCGGGGGGCGGTCAGGCAGGCGGTACGATCTTGTCCGATCGAGCCTTTCCAGACGTCCGTGGAACCGGCACGAGAGGGGCGCATGCCGAACTACACCAACGCGGAGAACGCCACGCGCGTGGTCACGCCCGATACGCCGAACGAGTGGATCATGCTGCCGGGGATGGCGGTGTACATCAACGACCATGAGCCGGGTGAGGCGGCGCAGCTGCACACGCACGACGAGGACCATGTGCTGGTCATCCGTGCCGGCAGGATGCGCTGGACCGTTGACGGCGAGGTGGTCGACGCGACAGCCGGCGACGTCATCGTGGCCCCTGCTGGCACCGCGCACGGCTTCGAGGTGATCGGCGGGGAGACGGTCAAGTTGTTGTGCATCGAGTCGCCGAATCCCGAGGCGGAGCGGACGGCTACCGATGGTGGGTAGCTCAGCGCGCTCCTGACCCACGATGGGTGTGCGCGGGCGTCGATGCACGATGGAGGGACCGGCAACCCGCGGATGTCAGCCGTGGTGGCGCACCTCGACGCCGGGTAGGTCTGCAAAGCCGGTCGGGTCGGCGGTCACGACGACGCGACTGCCGGCGACAGCCGTGGCCGCGATGATGAGGTCGTGCGCGCCACGCGGCCGACCGGCCCTTCGTGTCGCCACGAGGAGACGGGCGTGTGCCATCGCAACGGACAGGTCGTAGGAGATGACCGGGACCACGGCCACGACCGCGTCGATGAACGCCTGCCGGGCCGTACGGCGCGCGTCGTCTGGCAGCGACGCGCCGACCTGCAACTCCGCGACGGTGACCGCCGCGATCGCGGTGTCGTCATCGTCGGCGATCACCTCGTCAACCGCAGCAGGGTCGCGCTCGGCGTCGATCAGCACCGTGGTGTCGAGCAGCAGCAGGCTCACGTGCGGTCTTCTGTGACCAGCAGCTCGCGGGCCGTGGGATGCCGACGCCGCCGACGGCCGGCGCGGCGCCGGTATCCTCGACCGCATGCGTCGTGCGCTGCTCCTGTGCCTGCTCGGTGCGCTCCTCGCCGGCTGCGGCGGTGCCTCCACCGCAGGCTCCGCGACGGGTGCGCCGTCGGGTGGTGCTGCCACCGCCGGTGGCGGCGACGGGGCGCTCTACGGCGAGCTCACGACGGTCGACGGCGGTCAGCTCGACGGCGCCGCGTACCGCAACGCCGACCTGGCGCTGTGGTTCTGGGCGCCCTGGTGAACGACCTGCAATCGGGAGGCTCCCGAGGTCGCGCAGGTTGCGCGGGACTACGACGGCGACGTCGAGGTGGTGGGGGTCGCCAGCCGTGACCAGCGGTCGGCGATGCAGGACTTCGTCGCGCGCCACGATCTGCGGCTGACCTCCATCGCCGACGTCGACGGCGCGGTGTGGGAGCAGTTCGGGGTGGTCGCCCAGCCCGCGTGGGTGTTCATCGACGGCGACACCGGCACGGTCGAACGGGTGCTCGGCGCGCTGCCGCGCGAAGACCTCGAGGCGCGGCTCGACGCGCTGCAGGGCTGACCGTCCGCGTCAGCGCGCGAGGCGGTCCATGAGGTCGAGGATCTCCTGGGGCGTCTTGTCCTCCACCGACCACGCGTCCTCCAGCGGCGTGCGCACGACGTCGCGGTGGATCTCGCCGACCATGATGCGGTCGTCGCCCTCCAGCAGCGCGGTCACCGCGGCGTCACCGAGCCGCGCCGCGAGGAGGCGGTCACGCATCGACGGTGCGCCGCCCCGCTGCACGTGACCGAGGGTGGTGACGCGGTGGCTCAGGCCGGTCAGCTTCTCCCCGCACGCCTCGGCCACCGCGAACGCCCCGCCGGCGTCGTGGCCCTCGGCGACCACCACCAGGCAGTACTGCTTGCCCATGCGGAACGCCTCGTGGATGCGCTCCTGGAGTTCGTCGACGTCGGTCGGGCGCTCCGGCACGAGGACCTCGGTGGCGCCGCCGGCGATCGCGGAGTACAGCGCGATCCACCCGCTGGACCTGCCCATGACCTCGATGAAGAACGCGCGCTGGTGGCTGGCGGCGGTGTCGCGGATCCGGTCGATCGCATCGAGCGCGGTGTTGACCGCCGTGTCGAACCCCAGCGTGTAGTCGCAGCCCGACAGGTCGTTGTCGATGGTGCCCGGGACGCCCACCGTGGCGATGCCGCTCTCACGCGACAGCGCGTCGGCGCCGCGGAACGAGCCGTCGCCGCCGATGACGACCACCCCGCCGACGTCGTGGGCGTGCAGCTGCTCGATCGCCTGCCGGCGACCCTCCCCGGTGCGGAACCGCTCCGAGCGCGCCGAGCCGAGCATCGTGCCGCCGAGGTGCAGGATGCCCGAGACGCTGCGGGCGCTCAGGTACGACAGCGTGCCGTCGATCATCCCCTCGTAACCGCGGTGCACCCCGTACGTGTCGACGCCGCGCGCGTCGGCCGAGCGCACGACCGACCGGATGGCGGCGTTCATGCCGGGTGCGTCACCGCCACTGGTCAGGACTGCGATTCGCTGCACGTGGATCCCGTTCGCTCGCGGTGGTGTCTGCACGGTGGCCGCCGGCCGGTTCGCTGCCATCGTTGCGAAGGGCACCGCGACCGAAACCAGCGTCCCGCCGTGGCGCGGCGTCAGCGCTCAGCGAGCACGGCCGGCAGGCGGTGCACCTCGCGGACGGCGAGCGCGTTGCAGGCGGTCGCTGCCGGCTCGTCCGCGCATGGGCCGGCGAAGGCGACGACGACGTCGCCGCCGGCCACGCGGCACGCCTCCGCCAGTTCGCCGTACCGGTCCGCCGCCAGGTGTGCGCTGACGGCGACCCCGACGACGTCCGCGTCCGCGTCCTGCAGGAACTCGGTGAGGTCGTGGGTGGACAGGCCGTGGCCCAGGTGGTGGACGTCGTAGCCGGCCGCCCGCATGAAGTCCGACAGGATGGCCGACGTGATCGCGTGGGCCTCCCCGGGTGGCGCAAGGCACACCGCCGTGCCCCGCGTCGGCCCCCGACGTCGGAAGAGCTCGCTGAGCCGGCCCACGATGGTCACGATCACCTGGCAGGCCCGGTGCTCGACGGCGGTGCTGACCCTGCCGGAGGAGGCGCGGTCCGCGATCCGGATCAGCGCCGGGAGCAGCAGCCGCACGTAGGCGTCACCCGCCGTCGCGCCGTCCGAGATGACCTTCTGCACCTCGCGCCAGGACGCCGGCGCGTCCCCCTCGAGCAGCATGGTGGTCAGGCGCTCGACGTGGCGGTCCCAGTCCGTCTGTCCGGATAGCGTGGCGGCGTTGGCGACGTCGAGGCGGCGCTCGGCGAGGAAGCGCTCGAGGTCCTCGAGGCGGACGCGCAGCCGCCCGCCGGTCTTGAATGCGGGCAGGTCGCCACGGCGCACCCAGCGGTACGCGGTCATGTAGTGGACGTGCAGCCGCTCGGCAGCCTCCTGCAGGGTGAGCAGCTGTGCCGCCCCACGCGTCATGCGGGCGGCCCTCCTTCCCATTCACCCAATTCAACCCCGACGCCGCGGAGACGTAAAGGTGATGTACGCGACTAATGTTTGCTAACCAGGGATGGAAGGGTCATACTGCTGGTGTCTGCTTCGGCAGACACGCCGCAGGTGATGCTAACGAACGACCCCTCCGCCGCATCACCTGCGGCTTTTCTGTTCCCTCCTCCCGGGTGCACCCGGTCCGGCCGACCGCCGTTCGACCGGGTGGGGGCGTCCGCCAGCCGCGCGGCGCGTCACCGCGCCGGCGGCGCGCAGCGCTGTCACTGCGGCGCCCGGGTGAACGTGCCGACGAGCTCGACGTGCCCGGTGTGGGTGAACTGGTCGACGCCGGTCACCGCGGTCAGCTCGTAGCCCGCGTCGACCAGGACCCGGGCGTCGCGGGCGAACGTCGCGGGGTCGCACGACACCGACACGATCCGCGCGGGGTCCAGGCCGGCCAGCCGCGTCAGCACCGGCGCCCCCGCACCGGTGCGCGGGGGGTCGAGGACGACCACGTCGACCGGTGCCTCCACCCGGGCGTCGGCGACGTCGGCCTGCACCACCTCGACGGGCAGCCCGGCGGTGTTCGCCCGGGCGTCGGCGCAGGCGGGGCCATGGGCCTCGATCGCGGTGACGTGCGCGCCGTCGGCGGCGAGCGCCGCCGAGAACAGCCCCACCCCGGCGTAGCAGTCGACCACGCGCGCGCCGGGCGCGACCTCGGCGGCGCGGCGCACCAGGTCGACCAGCACCTCGGCGGCGGCGACGCTGGCCTGGAAGAAGCTGGTCGCACCGGTCCGGTGCATGCGGCCGGCGACCTCGTGGTGCGCGACCGCCGGACCGTCGCCCCGCGGCGTGCCTGTGCCACCGACCGTGGCGAACGTCCCCGGGACGCGCGGATCGGTGTCGTTGGCGCGCACCGCCAGCGTCACGTCACCGTCCGTGCCCGCCTGGAGGGTGACCTCCTCGACGCCGGCCCACCCCGTGGCGACGGCGCGCAGGGCGTCGTCCGCCGCGGGCGTCAGCAGGGGGCAGTGCCCGACGGGCTGCAGGTCGTGGCTGCGGGCGCGCCGGAACGCCAGCCGACCGTCGGGGGTCACTGCGAACCGGGCGCGGGAGCGGTAGCCCAGCCCGTCCGGCGCGTGCGGGCGCAGGACCTCGACCGTGCCGCCGGGCGGCTCGAGGTGCCCGATCCGGCGCAGCTGGTCGGCGATGACGTCGGCCAGCAGCGTCGCCTGGCGGGCCGGGGCGATGTGCTGGAGCGTGCAGCCGCCGCAGCGGTCGGGCCCGAACAGCGGGCAGGGGGGCACGACGCGGTCCGGCGACGCCTCGAGCACCTCGACCGTCGTCGCCCGCGCCCACCGGCGCCGCGCGTCGGTCACCCGTGCGCGCACCCGCTCACCGGGGACCGCGTACGCCACGAAGCAGGCCCGCCCGTCGGGCAGGTGGCCGACCGCGTCGCCGCCGTGCGCGAGGCCGCCCACCTCGAGCTCGACGACCCGCCCGAGCAGCGGGTCGCGGCGCGGCGGTCGCCTGGGCCGACTCCGCCGTCCGCTCACCACGGGTGCCGGCGGCCGCGCAGCAGGCTCCACTCGCCGCCGGTCGCGGGCTCGACGTCGAGGCCGGCGGCGCGCAGCGTCGCCGCCACCTCGTCGGCGCGCTCGTTGCTGACGCCGCTGCCGAGCAGCAGCCCGTCGTCGGCCAGCGCCGCCTGCAGCTGCCCGGCGACCGACTGGAGCGTGTCGCTGTCGAGGTTGGCGACCACCACATCGAAGCGGCGGCCGGCGATCAGGTCGATGCCGCCCGCCAGCACCTCGACGGCGACGTCGTTGCGCCCGGCGTTGGCCGTGGCCGCCTCGACGGCGAGCGGGTCGGTGTCGACCCCGGTCGCGTGGGCGCCCGCCCGCGCGGCGGCGATCGCCAGGACCCCGGTGCCCGTGCCGACGTCGAGCAGCGTCCGGCCCGCCAGGTCCACCGCGCCGAGCGCGGCGAGGCACGCGAGGGTCGTCTCGTGGTGGCCGGTCCCGAACGCCTGCCCGGGGTCGATGACCAGCTCGTCGTCCTCGCCGGTCGCCAGCCAGGACGGCGTGACCGTCCACCGGCCGGCGTGCACCGGGGTCAGACCCGCCCGCCAGCGCTCGTGCCAGTCCCGGTCGGGCACCTGCTCCCAGCGCCCGCGAAGCGTCAGGCCGTCGACGCGCTCGGGGAAGTACACGTCGGCGCGACCGTCGACCTCGGCTGCGCCCACCATGCCGGCGCCGCTCAGCTCCGGCCAGTGGCGGTTGACCTCGTCGAGGTCACCGTCGACGTGCAGGACCCACGTGGTGGGCACCTCACGCCTGCCCGCTGCGCTCGGCGACCTCGAAGGTCCACAGCTCGGCCCCGCTGGCCGCCGGGCCATCGCCCGCGGTGCGCGCGTGCCCGCTCCCGAACGCCTGCGATGCGGTCCAGGCGGTGAACGCGTCGCGCGAATCCCAGCGCGTGTACACGAGGTAGCGGTCCTCGCCGTCCACGGGGCGCAGCAGCTCGAACCCCTGGAAGCCGGGCGTCGTGTCGACGGCCCCGGCACGCGAGGCGAACCGCTGCTCGAGGACCTCCCGGCGCTCGGCGGGCACGGTCAGGACGTTGATCGCGACGAAGGCCATGTGGACGGCTCCCGGCTGGTCGGCGGTGGTGCCCCGATCGTGCCACGCCCGGACCCACGGCGGGTGCGCCGCCCGCGTCGCGATGCATGGCGGTCCGTCGTGCGGGGGACAACGGCACGGATGCCCGCCTCCGACACGCTGCTCGACCAGGCCACCCGCTGCCTCGTCGCCTACCGCGTCACGGGCGGTCCCGCGATGACCCCCATGGCCTGCTGGTCCGACGGCGGCGGCCTGTGGATGGTCACCTCCCGGCACGCGGCCAAGGTCGCGGCCCTGCGGCGGGACCCCCGGTGCGCCATCTGGATCGAGCCCCCCGACCCCACCGACCCCGGCGTCGCGCTCGACGGCACCGCCCGCGTCTTCGACCGCTCCGATCCGGTCGGCCTGGCACTGCACGCCCCCACCATCTCGGCTGCGCTGGCTGCGCTGGCCGTGTCGCACCGGTCGTCGGTGGCCGGCTACGTCCGCGACCTGCCACAGCTGCCCTCGCGGTGGTTGCCGACCAACCGCGTCCTGCTGCGGATCCGCGTGGACCGGGCACGCAGCCGCCTGGCGCCCCAGCGCCGGACGGGTGTGGGGCCGCTGCTGCCCACCGAGCTGCCCGCGGCCGTGCGCCGCGGGGTCACCGGGACCCGTCTGGTGACGCTCGCCACGCAGCGGGGCGATGCGTTGACGGTGCAGCCGGCCGTGTGGGGCGCGAAGTTCCAGCTCGACGTCGGGGCCGCCGCGGTCCCCGACGACGACACCCCGGCGTGCGTCGTCGTCGACGCGCACGACGATCCCCGCCCGTCGACGCGGCGCGGCGTGCTGCTGCGGGGCCACGTCGACAGCGGGTTCACGTTCCACCCCGAACGGGCCGTGTGGTGGGACGGGTTCAGCACCGGATCGGCCGCCGTGCGGCCGCCGTCGACGGCATCGGGGATCACCCTGCCCGACTGACGCCGTGGGGCCATGCATCCCGCAGTGGGTCGGCCTCCGCCAGCCGGTAGGATCTCCGCGGGAGCCCGGTCCGCGACGTCGCTGGGGCGACCCGGGTACGGGACGTGGGACAGGGCCGGCCGTGCGGCAGCCGCGGCGCCGCACGCGACGAGAGGAGGCGCCCTGGTCAGGCAGCTGGCGCTGATCGACGGCGTCGACCACCCCCTCGAGCGCGCGGCGCTCGGGCTGACCGACGCCGGCGTCGCCCGGGGCGACGGCGCCTTCGAGACCGTCGGGGTGTGGGACGGCAGGCCCTTCCGGCTCGATGACCACCTGCGCCGCCTCGACGCCTCGCTCGCGGCGATCGGGCTGCCCGCCGCGCCGGGGCCGCAGCTGCGTGCCGACGTCGGCCACGCGCTCGACGGCCAGGGTGGCGACGCCGCCCTGCGCCTGTACGTCACCGGCAGTGGGACGCGGATCGTGACCCTCTCGGAGCCGCCGCTGCGACCAGACCTGCGCCGGCTGGTCAGCCAGCCCGCACCGTGGATCCGTCCGCTCGGCACCTACGGCCCGTCGGCGGCCAAGACGATGTCCTACGGGCCGAACATGGCGGCGTCGCGCGCGGCCCAGCGGGCCGGTGGCGACGACGCGCTGCTGGTGTCGCTGGAGGGTGTCGCGCTGGAGGGGCCGACGTTCGCGGTGCTGTGGGTGCGCGCCGGGGTGCTGGAGGCCCCACCGCTGGAGCTCGGGCTGGTCGACTCGATCAGCCGACGGACGCTCCTCGCGCTCGCCGAGCGCGAGGGGATCGCGCACCGGACCGTGCGCTGCACCGTCGGCGAGGTCGTGACCGCCGACGAGGTGCTCGCATGCTCGTCGGTGCGCCCGGCGCAGCGCGTCGCCATGGTCGACGACCACCGGCTGCCCGACGATGCGCCGGTCACGCACCGGCTCGCCACGGCGCTGGAGGAGGCCCGCCGCTCCGGGTCATGGGCGCCGTGACGCGGCGCATCACGGCCGAGATCGCCGCGAGCGTCGTGCGGGTCGACGTGGCCGTCGGGGACCGGGTCACGGCGGGGCAGCGCCTCGTGACGCTGGAGACGATGAAGATGGAGATCCCGGTGACCGCCGGCGTGGCGGGCCGGATCAGCGCCATCGGCGTGGCGGCGGGCGACACCGTGCTGGAGGGCGACCTGCTGGTCGCCGTCGAGCAGGCGTGAGCACCGCCGGCGAACCCGCCAGGGTCCCGCCGCTGTCGCGTGCGGTCGGTCCCAGGCGCGCCCGGTGGACCGCGGCCGCGCGGCCCACGCCGGCCGAGCGCGGTGCCGCCTGGTCGATCGACGTCGGCATCTTCTGGGTCGTGTGGGCCGCCGGGGCCATCCTGCTCATCGAGACCGGCGAGCTGGGGACGCCGCCGCGGCTGACCGCCCCGCGGTCACTGGCGTGGCTGGCGGTCGTGTGGGTGCTGTCGGTCGGCTACGAGGCGCTGTGCCTGCGTCGCTGGGGCAGCACGGCGGGGCGTCGGGTGCTGGGCCTCGAGGTGCGGGCGGTCGACGGCGTCCGGCCCGGCGGTCGCGCGGCGCTGGTCCGCGCGGTCGCGCGCACGCCCTCGCTGCTCGCCGTGGGCGTGGGTGTCCGGCCGCTGTGGGCCGATCCCCCCGCTCCGGCGTGGCACGACCGGGTCGCGGGCACCGACGTGGTGCGCGTCGACGCGCTCGAGCCCGTCGACGACGTCGAGGCGCCCGCCGGGCTGCTCGGCCTCGACGACGCACCCGCCGACGCCACCGAACGGGCGATCCGCGAGGCGGCGCCGGGCGTGGCGGAGGTCGGGTGGCTGCGCGCGGTCGCCGGGCAGACCGCCGCCCGCCTCGACCTCGCGGCGCCGTCATGGCGGCGCGGAGACGAGCCTCTGGTGGTGCGCCAGCGCACCTTCTGCCTGCTGCTCGCCGCGCTCGCGCGCCGGTACCCCGACCACCGCGCCACCCTGGCGCGCGTCCTCGACCACCACGCGGTGCTCGACGACCAGCCCGGTGACCGGCTCCGCCACCTCGACGCCCTGCTCGACGAGCCGGACCGCGCCCGGCGGTGGCTGGGGCTGCCCGCCACGGCCAGCGTGCGCGTGCTCGTCGACGCGCCGGCGCAACGTCAGCCGGGGATGCGGGCCCGCAGGTAGCTCACCGTCCGCCAGCCGCTGGCGACGACCGGCACGGCGAGGAACGCGCCGAGGATGCCGAACAGCGCACCTCCGGCGATCAGGGAGCCCACGACGGCCAGCGGGTGGAGGCGCGTGGCGCGCCCCAGGATCAGTGGCTGCAGCACGTTGCCCTCGAGCTGCTGCACCCCGAGGACGATGCCGAGCACGATGAGTGCGCTGATCGGGCCCTTGGTGGCGAGCGCGATGACGACCGCGACGGAGCCGCTGACCAACGCGCCGACGACGGGGAACAGGCTGCCGAACAGGACCAGCACGCCGACCGGCAGGGCCAGGGGCACCCCGAGGATCAGCAGCCCGATCGTGATGCCGGTCGCGTCGATGACGGCGACGAGCAGCTGCCCCCGGAAGTACGAGCCGATCGTGGTCCACACCACGTGGCCGACCGCGGACGCGTCGTCGCGCACCCCGCGCGGGAACTGGCGGCGCAGCCACCCCGCCATCGTGGGGCCGTCCTTCAGGTAGAAGAACAGCGCGATGATGAACACGACCAGCCCGGTCAGGAACCGTCCGGCCTGACTGGCCACCGAGCCGACGGCGTCGGAGCTGAAGACGTCCGCCGACTGGACTTGGGCGCGGGCCTGGTCGATCAGGTCGTTGAGGTTGACCGGCGCCAGCCCGAACGGCCCTCTGGCCAGGAAGGCGCGCAGGTCCTCGATGCCCTGGCTGAACTGGTCGCCGAGCGTGTCGATCTGGCCGGACACGACCGGCACCAGGACCGTGAAGGTGCCCGCGATGACCAGCAGGGTCCCGACCACCAGCAGCGCGGCGACGGCGGCGTCGCGGATGCCCCTGGCCTTCATCCGCACGGCCAGGGGGGTCAGCACGGCCGCCGGGAACAGGGCGATCACGAGGGGGATCGTGACGATCGACAGCCGGCCGATGACCATCAGCAGCAGGAACGCCACGGCGATGACGCCGATGATGGCCCACGCGTAGGCGCCGACGCGGATGGTCGAGCGCTCGCTCAGCGTCCGCGGCGGCACGCCCGTCCGCTCGACGGGGCCGGCCAGCGTCGACGCCTCGGGTCCCTCGTCGTGCTTCGCCTCGACCTCGTCGGCGAGCTCGCCGACGTCGTCGGGCGCCTCCCGGTCCGCGCGGTCGTCGGTGTCGGCGGCATCGGGCTCGACGGTGTCATCGTCGCGTGTCTGGTCGTCGCGTTGGCTCTGCACGGGCGCACCGTACCCCCTCGGCCGCCGCGCTCATGCCTGGCGCGCGGCAGCCGTCAGGCGGCCCTCAGGCGGCCGGGGCGCTCAGGTGCGCCCGGAGCACGGCGATCATCGCCGGCACGTCCGCCGCGTGGGCCTGCTCGCGGCACGAGTGCATCGACAGCAGCGGGTTGCCGACGTCGACCGCCTGCACGCCCAGGCGGGCGGCCGTCAGGGGACCGATGGTCGAGCCGCACGGCAGGTCGGCGCGCACCACGAAGTGCTGGGGCGTGACGCCGACGTCGCGGGCGCGGGCGGTGAACCAGCCCGCCGATCCGGCGTCGGACGCGTACGACTGGTTGGCGTTGACCTTGATGACCGGGCCGCCTCCCAGCCGCGGCCGGTGCTCGGGCTCGTGCCGATCGGCGTAGTTGGGGTGCACGGCATGGGCCATGTCGGCCGAGACCAGCAGCGAACGCGCCAGCGCGCGGCCGCGCGCCTGTGCGTCGTCGTCGAGCGCGCCCAGCACCCGGTCGACGGTGTCGGTGAGGAAGGACCCGCGCGCGCCCTCGGCCGTGCCACTGCCGACCTCCTCGTGGTCGTTGGCGACGATCACCTGCGTGGCGTCACCCGCCGCTGCGCCGCACAGCGCCTGCACCGCGGCATGGCACGACGCGAGGTTGTCCAACCGCGCCGCGTGGATCGCGGTGCCGTCGACGCCCGCCAGGCTCGGTGGCTGCGTGTCGACGGTCACCAGGTCGTGGCCGACCAGGGCGGACGCCTCGATCGCGAGCTCGTCGGCGAGCACCTCGCGCAGCTCGGGTGCGTCCGCCAGCCCCAGCACCGGGACGAGGTGGCGCTGCGGATCGAGGTGCAGGCCCTGCTCGCGCAGCTCGCGGAACAGGTGGATCGCCAGCGACGGGATGCGCAGCAGCGGCCGGCGGAGGTCGACCAGTCGCGTCGCCACCCGGCCATCGTCATCGAGCACCGCGACCCGGCCGGCCAGCGTCAGGTCCCGGTCGAGCCAGGTGTGCGCCAGGAGGCCGCCGTACGGCTCGACGCCGACCTGCGCGTACCCGTGCCGGCGCACGTCCTCGGTCGGGCGCACCTTCAGCGTCGGGCTGTCGGTGTGCGTCCCGATCATCCGCAGCCCCGCGTCCACGGGGCTGCGGGCGCCGACCCGCACGGCGATCAGGCTCCCGCCGTCGCGGACGACGTAGCGCTGGTCACCGCCGTGCAGCGTCCAGGCGTCCGCCTCGTCGAGGCGGGTGAAGCCCGCGTCCTCGAGGCGACGCGCCATGGAGTCGACGGCGTGGTACGGCGTGACCGCCCCGGTCACGAACTGCACGAGGTCCTCGGCGTGGTCCATGACCGGTGAGGATAGTTCCCGGGCCCGCCCGCGCGGCGCGGAGCCCCCGCCGCGTCCGCGCGGGGCCCGCCCCCGGACCCTGCCGACGTGTGGTCGGACGTCGCTCGCGGTCCGTTGCGGGCCGGTGGGACATGGTCCGTTCGGATGGTGTCGGGACACTGTGGACGCACGTACCGTCCCGCGTCGTATCGTATGGTGGTCCATTGCGTCCCTCCCGGTCAGGGACGTCGCCTGCATCGCAGACACGGAAGGTGGGATCATCGCGTCCGTCTGGCCGAAGGCGGGACTCGCCGGCGTGATGGTCGCTGTCGGTGTGGTCGTTGGCGTCGCCGTCGGCGGCGTCTGGCAGCGTTCCGGCACGGATGACGGCGCGGACGGCGCGTCGGAGGCCGAGTGCGCCGGCGGTGCGGAGACGCTCCACGTCGCCGCCGACGAGGCGGTCGTGACGATCGTCGCCGAGCTGGCCGACCGCTACATCGCGGACCTGCGCGAGCAGGGGCGGCCATGCGTGCGGATCGACGTACGCTCGGTCAAGTCCTCCGCGGTCGCCGGGCGGTTGACCAACGGCTGGAGCACCGGCACGCACGGCCCACGCCCCGACGTGTGGATCCCCAAGTCGACGCTGTGGGTCGAGCTGCTCCGCGACCAGGTGGGTTCGTCGATCGTCTCGGAGGACCCGACGGTGCTCGCCAGGTCGCCTACGGTCATGGCGCTGCCCAGGCCGATGGCCGAGCAGCTCGGGTGGCCCGATGCCCGCATGAGCTGGGGCCAGTTCCTGCAGCTCGCCGACGACGACGACGGGTGGGCCGGGCAGGGAGCCCCCGAGTGGGGCGCGTTCCGCCTCGACCTCACCGATCCCCGCTACACGACGACGGGGCTGCAGGCGCTGCTGGCGCTCGACGCCGCGCAGGGCGCCCGGATGGAGCGGGCGACCACGCTCAGCCTGTTCCGCGTGCAGCGGGCGCTGGCCGCGATCGACGCCAGCACCAGCGAGACCCTCGAGCGCTACCTGGCGACCGACGAGCCGCTGCAGGCCCTGTCTGCCCTGCCGATCGAGGAGCGCGAGCTGTGGCGCTTCAACGCCACCGGGTCAGCGGCGCCGTCCGAGTCGGCGTCGGAGGTGCGGGCCGCGGCGATGGCCTCGGAGAGCGACACGGGCGCGGGCGGACGCCCCGAGCTCGTCGCGATGTACCCCACCGGCGAGGACGACATCGCGATGGAGTCCGACTACCCGTACGTGCAGCTCGACACCAGCTGGGTCAGCGACAGCGTCTACCAGTTCGCCGACGAGTTCGGTGACTACCTGCGCAGCGACCCGGGGGTGGCGCTGTTCACCGATGCGGGGTTCCGCACCCGGGACAACGAGCCGGGGGAGGTGCTGCGCGCCGACGACTGCCTGGCCGCCCTCGACGACGTCGCGGCGCAGCCGCCCGGCGAGCCGCCGGACGTGGACCAGTTCCGCAAGCTGCGGTCGTCGTGGATCACCGTGCCGCGGGTCAGCCGCACGCTGTTCCTCCTTGACGTGTCGGGCTCGATGGTCGAGTTCGTGCCGGGGACCGGCCGGACGCGGCTCCAGGCGACCGTCGACGCCGCCAAGCGCAGCATCGACATCATCCCCGGCGGCAGCGAGGTCGGCCTCTGGGAGTTCTCGACCGACCTGGGCGGTGACGACTCGCCGACCGGCGACCACCGCGAGCTGGTGCCCATCGGCCGGCTCGACGCGATGGAAGACGGTCGCACGCACAAGGACCGCCTGCTGTCAGCGCTCGACGAGATCGACGCCGAGCAGGACACCGCGCTGTACGACTCGCTGCTCGCCGCGTACCAGCAGCTGCGCCGGACGTACACGCCGGGACGGCGCCACCTCATCGTCCTGCTCACCGACGGGCGCAACGACGACGACCGCAGCATCAACCGGGCTGGGCTGCTGCGCCGGCTGCAGCGACTGCACCGTAGCCAGGAGCCGATCCAGGTCGTGTCGATCGCCTACGGCGAGCAGGCCGACGTCGACGCCCTGTCGGAGATCAGCGAGGTCGTGGGCGGCCGCGTCATCGCGTCACCCCAGGCCACGGCGCTGGACAGGGAGTTCATCCAGGCGCTGCGACGCTGAATCGTCGAGGGCCGGCCTCGCCCGTGGCGCACGCGCGAGGCCGACGCCCGCGTGGCGGACCTACGGGTCGAGCGCGCCCAACGCGGCGTCGAGCAGCAGCTCCTCCTCCTGCTTGTGGATCTGCGAGCTGCCGGAAGCCGGGCTCGCGCTCTCGGCGCGGGTGACGTGCGCGACCGCGCGGTCGCCGGCCAGCTCGTGCAGGCGCGCCTCGACGAACGGCCACGGCCCCATGTTCTCCGGCTCGTCCTGCACCCACACGACCTCGGTCGCCTCCGCGTAGCCGTCGAGCACCTCGGTCAGCTGGTCGGCCGGCCACGGGTACAGCTGCTCGACCCGGACCACCGCCGCCGGCGCCTCGCGGGACGACCGCTGGGCCCGGAGCTGGTGGGCCAGCTTGCCCGAGCAGAGGATCACCCGCTCCACGTGCTCCGGCGCGTCGGCGTCGTCGAGGACCTCCTGGAAGGCGCCCTCGATGAAATCCTTCGCCGGGCTGGCCGCCGGCTTGGCGCGCAGCATGCCCTTGGGGGTGAACACGATCAGCGGCCGGCGCACGTCGCGGTGCATCTGGCGTCGCAGCAGGTGGAAGAACTGCGCGGCCGTGCTCGGCTGCGCCACCTGGATGTTGTCCTCGGCGGCCGCTTCGAGGAAGCGCTCGATGCGTGCCGACGAGTGCTCGGGACCCTGGCCCTCGTAGCCGTGGGGCAGCAGCATCACCAGGCCGCTGGTCTGCCCCCACTTGTCCTGTGCCGCAGTGACGAACTGGTCGATGATGACCTGCGCGCCGTTGACGAAGTCGCCGAACTGCGCTTCCCAGATCACGAGCGCGTCCTTGCGCGCCGCCGAGTAGCCGTACTCGAACCCGAGCGCGGCGAACTCGTTGAGAGGCGAGTCATAGATCTTGAACATCGCCTGGTCGTCGGACAGGTTGGCCAGCGGCACGTGCTCGGCGCCGGTCTCGTAGTCCATCAGCACGGCGTGGCGCTGGCTGAAGGTCCCGCGCCGCGAGTCCTGCCCGGCCATGCGGATCGGCGTGCCCTCGAGCAGCAGCGAGCCGAGCGCCAGCGCCTCGGCCATGGCCCAGTCGACCGCGTCGCGGTCCAGCAGGTCGCGGCGCTTCTCGAGCTGCCGGCCGAGCTTGGGATGGGCCGTGAAGTCGTCGGGCCACGACGTGACCCCGGCCGAGATCTGCTCCAGGCGCTCGCGCCCCACCCCGGTGTCGACGTGCGGCAGCACGCCGTCGACGTCGGCCTCCAGCGACACGTCGGGGTCCGGTGGCGACGATTCGCGGGTCTCGTCGAGCGCCGTGTCGAGCTGGGCGCGGAAGTCGTCCAGCGCCTCCTCGGCCTCGTCGAGCGTCA
>CAYVGE010000078.1:0-15830 GCA_964450395.1 uncultured Actinomycetota bacterium | reverse complement strand
CAGCCCCTCCGCAGACTCCGCACCGTCCTCCCGTACCATGAAGCCCGTCCCGCCGCCTCGGCGGGATTCGCATGGAGGGAGCCAGGTGCTGCGCGTCCACTGCGCCGAGCGCGCCGACCCGCTCGGCGCCCTGGCCGAGGTGCTGCGGGAGCAGGTGACGACCCCGTGAGCGCCCCGGTCCTCGACGAGCCGGCGCCGTTCGACCTCACCGGCCCCCTGCCGTCCGGGACGGTCGTGCTGGAGGCGAGCGCCGGCACCGGCAAGACCTACACCATCGCCGGGTTGGCCACCCGGTGGGTCGCCGAGACCGACGCGCGCCTGCCCAACCTGCTGATTGTCACGTTCACCCGCGCGGCGACCGCGGAGCTGCGCGACCGCGTCCGTGCGCGGCTGGTCGAGGCCGCCGACCACCTCGAGGCCGTGCTCGCGGGGACCGCCCGCGACACCGCCGACCCGGTGCTCGTCGGGCTCGCCGACGGCGACGAGGACCTGGTGCGATTGCGCCACCAGCGGCTGGCGCGGGCGCTCATCGATGTCGATGCGGCGACCATCGCGACGATCCACGGCTTCTGCCAGCACGTGCTCGATGGGTTCGGGATCTCCAGCGACCTCGACCGCGACGCGGAGCTGGTCGATGACCTGCACGACCTGGTCGAGGAGGTCGTCGACGACCTGCTCGTGTCCACCTACGTCGAGCAGACCGACCACCCCCGCCTCCAACGCGGCGCCCTGGTCGAGCTGGGGCGGGCGGTCGTGGGTAACCCGGGGACCCGGCTGGCGCCCCGCGCGCCGGACCACCCCGAGGCCGGCTTCCGGCTGCACCTGGCCACCACGATCCGCGACGAGGTCGCGCGGCGGGCGCGGCAACGCCGGTTGCTGTCCTACGACGGCCTGCTGACGCGGCTCGACCGGACGCTGCGCGACCACGACCTGGGCCCGTCGGCACGGGCGGCGCTGCGGCGCCGGTACCGGGTCGCGCTGATCGACGAGTTCCAGGACACCGATCCGGTGCAGTGGAGCATCGTCTCGCAGGCGTTCGTCGACGCACCGGGCGACGACGGGCGGGCGGGCGCTGACACTGGCAACGGCGACGGGTCGAACGGGCGGGCGCTGGTGCTCATCGGCGACCCCAAGCAGGCCATCTACGCCTTCCGCGGCGCCGACGTGCACGCCTACCTGCAGGCCTCCCGCCAGGCGCACCAGCGGCATACGCTGTCGACCAGCTGGCGCGCCGACGCCGGGCTGCTCGACGCCTGCGCCGCGCTGTTCGGCGGCGCGACGTTCGGCCACGACCAGATCCCGTTCCGCCCCGTCGGCCACGCGCCGGGCCATGACGCGCCGCGCCTGGTCGGGGCGCCCGACCCGACGCCGCTGCGGCTGCGGCTGGTACCACGCCACCCGTCGCTGCCGATCTGGTCGGGCAACAAGCCCGCTGCGGCCGACGTCCGCGAGCTCATCGCGTCCGACGTCGCCGCCGACATCGTGCGGCTGCTCGACGCCGAACCCGAGCTCGTCGAGCGCAACCGCGACGGCATCGAGGTGTCGCGCCGCGCGCTGCGCCCCGCCGACGTCGCGGTGCTCGTCAGGTCCCACCACGAGGCCGCCCTGGTGCAGGAGGCACTCGGCACGGTGCAGGTGCCGTCGGTCGTCGGCGGCGCGGGCAGCGTGTTCGCGACGCCCGCCGCGACCGACTGGCGCCGCCTGCTCGACGCGCTCGAACGTCCCGCGTCCGCCGCCCGCGTCCGCGCACTCGCGCTGACGTCGTGGATCGGCTGGACCGCCGACGACCTCGCCGGTGCCGACGACGCGGCGGTGGACGACCTGCACGAGGCCGTCCACCGCTGGGCGCGGCTGCTCGCCGACCACGGCGTCGCAGCGACGGTCCGCGCCGTCCAGCACGAGCGGGGCGTGGCGCGGCGGGTGCTCACCACGCCCGGCGGGGAGCGTCTGCTGGCCGACCTCGACCACATCGGCGAGCTCGCCCACGCGGCGGCGGCCGCCGAGCACCTCGGCCCGCCCGGCGTGGCCGTGTGGCTTCGCGAGCGCATCACCGAGGCCTCCGACGAGTCGAGCGACGACCGGCTGCGCCGGCTCGAGACCGACCACGATGCTGTCCAGGTCTCGACCGTCCACGGCGCCAAGGGGCTGGAGTTCCCCGTCGTGCACTGCCCGTTCCTGTGGTCGTCGAGCATCCGCGTCGGTGACACCCCCGTCTTCCACGACGAGCAGGGCGAGCGCCGCCTCGACGTCGGTGGCGACCACCCCGGGCGCGATGAGCACAAGGCGAGCGCCGAGCGGGAGCTGCGGGGCGAGGAGCTGCGCCTGCTGTACGTCGCGCTGACCCGCGCCCAGCACCAGGTCGTCGCCTGGTACGCCCCGGCCGGTGTGCCGGAGTGGTCCGGGCTCGGGCGGCTGCTGCTGTGCCGCGACGACGCCGGGCAGCCGGCCACCGACCAAGAGGCGCCGATCCCCGACGACGAGGCGGCCGCCGCAGCGGCGGGCCGGCTCGCGGCGCGCGCCGACGGGACGATCGTGGTCGAGATGGTGCCGGAGCGCCCATCGACGGCGTCCTGGCGGGCCGACCGCCGCGTCGACGTCGACCTCGACCGGGCGCGGTTCGCCCGCAGTCTCGACGACGCCTGGCACCGCACCTCCTACACCGCGCTCACCCGGCTCGACGACCCGACGCCGCGGGTCGGCTCCGAACCCGAGCAGACCGTCAAGGACGACGAGACGACCGGACCGGCGCTCCCCGCCGACGACGCGGACGGGGCCGCCGACGACCCGCTCGGGCTGCGCGACGTCGCGCTGCCGCTCGCGGACATGCCGGGCGGCTCGGACGTCGGGACGTTCGTCCACCGCGTGCTCGAGCACACCGACTTCACTGCGGACGACCTGCCGGGCGAGCTCGCGGGCGTGATCGACGCCGAGCTGCGCCGCACCCGGCTCGACCTCGACCCCGACGAGCTGGCGACGGGGCTGGACGCCGCGATCCGGACGCCACTCGGCCCGGCGTTGGGCGACCTCGCGCTCCGCGGCCTCACCCGGGGTGACCGCCGCGACGAGGTCGGCTTCGAGCTGCCGCTCGACCGCCTCGGCGACGACCGTGGGGGAGCGGGGCGCGCGGCGACGGTCCGCGACGTCGTGCGGCTGCTGCGGGAGCACCTGCCCGACGACGATCCGCTGCACGGCTACCCGGACACGGTCCCCGACGCCCTGCTCCCGCGCAGTCTGCGCGGCTACCTCAACGGCTCGATCGACCTCGTGCTGCGACGCGAGGTGGACGGCGCGCCGGTGTTCCACGTCGTCGACTACAAGACGAACTGGCTCGGCACCGTCGACGTGCCGCTGACCGCCTGGGACTACCGCCCCGACGCGCTCGTCGCGGCCATGGCGCACGGGCACTATCCGATCCAGGCGCTGCTGTACGCGGTCGCGCTCCACCGCCTGCTGCGGTGGCGGCTGCCCGACTACGACCCGCACGTGCACCTCGGTGCCATCGGCTACCTGTTCCTGCGCGGCATGGTCGGCCCCGACGCCCCGGCGCCCGACGGCCAGCCGTGCGGCGTGTTCACCTGGACGCCGCCGGCATCGCTCGTCGTCGCCGCCAGCGACCTATTGCACGGGGTGCCGCGGTGAGCGCGTCAGCGGTCACTGGACCGGCCGGGGGGCGACCTGCTCGCGCCAGCGAGGAGGTCGGGCGGTGAGCGTCGCCTCGTTGACCCCCGGCGAGGCGGGCGTCGCATGGGACAGCGCAGACGCACGCATCGTGGCCGCCCCGCCCGACGTCCTCCGCCCATGGAACCTGGCAGGGATCATCGGTCCGGCCGAGGTGCACGGGGCGCGGACGCTCACCGATCTCGTCGACGAGGACCGCCCCGAGGTGCTGCTCGCGGCCGCCCTCGCGCTGCGCGCCCCGCAGCATGGGCACGTCTGCGTCGAGCTCGCCACTGTCGCCGACACGACGACCATCGCCGAGGACGCGCCGGTCGATCCCGACGACCTCGACTGGCCCGAGCCGGAGGCGTGGCGGAAGGTGCTGGTCGACAGCCCGCTGGTCCGGGAGCGCCCGGAGGGGACGCCCAGCCGCGACCAGTTGCAGGCCGACCAGGACCGGCCGCTGGTCCTGGTCGGCGACCGGCTCTACCTCGACCGCTACTGGCGCTACGAGCGCCGGGTCGCTGCGGTGCTGGCGGCGCGGGCACGGCGCGTGACCGAGGGCGTCGACCCGTCACGCCTCCGCGAGGTGCTCGACCGGCTGCTGCCACCGTCGGCGGACCGGCCCGACCGGCAGCGCCTGGCCGTCGCGACTGCGCTGCTGCGCGACCTCACCGTCATCGCCGGCGGCCCGGGGACCGGCAAGACCTACACGGTCGCGCGGCTGCTCGCCGCCGTTCACGAGCTCGCCGACGGCGACTGGCCGCGCGTCGCCGTCGCGGCGCCGACCGGCAAGGCGGCCGATCGGCTGACGGCGGCGCTCCGGGATGCTGCGGACGACCCAGGTCTCAACGTCGACTTGAGGGTGAGGGCACGGCTGCGGGCCGTGGAGGGGACCACGCTGCACCGCCTCCTCGGCTGGCGCCCGGACAGCCGCACGCGGTTCCGTCACGACCGCAGCCATCGCCTGCCGCACGAGCTGGTGATCGTCGACGAGACGTCGATGGTCGACCTGCCGCTGATGTCCAAGCTGCTCGAGGCGCTGCGACCGCACACCAGGCTCGTGCTCGTCGGCGACCCCGACCAGCTTGCCTCGGTCGAGGCCGGCGCGGTGCTGGCCGACATCATCGGCCCGGCGGGTGACGGGCTGCGCATGTCCGACGGGCACCGGGACGTGCTGGCGGCTGTGACCGGCGAACCGCTCGGGAACGCCACCGACGGCGCGACATCGACGGACGCCGCGGCCACTGAGGTCCGCGCCGCCCGCCCCGGCGGCATCGACGACGCCGTCATCGTGCTCGGCACCGTCCGCCGGTTCGCGGCCGGCTCCGGGATCGCTCGGCTCGCTGTTGCCATCCACGCGGGCGATGGTGACGGGGCGATCGACGTGCTGGCATCCGGGGCCGACGACGTCACGTGGATCGAGGCGACCGGCGAGGCGACGAACCGCCGGGAGCTCGCCCCAGTGCGTGGACACCTCGTCGAGGTCGGGCGGGACGTCGTCGCGGCGGCGCGTGCCGGCGATGCCTGCGGGGCCTTGGACGCCCTCGACCGGGTCCGGGTGCTGACCGCGCACCGCCGCGGTCCGGTCGGTGTCGACCGCTGGGTGCCGCTGGTCGAGCGCTGGCTCGCCCGCGACGTCGACGGCTACGAGCCCGCCGGCCGGTTCGCCGTCGGCCGCCCCGTGATGGTCACCCGCAACGACCCGCGGCTGCGGCTGTTCAACGGCGACGTCGGCGTCGTGGTGCGCGACGGCGACGGTGTCACGGTGGCGTTCCGTGGCGGCGACGGGATCCGCCGCGTCGCGCCCAGCCGGCTGGAGGGCATCGAGACCGTCCACGCCATGACCATCCACAAGAGCCAGGGCTCCCAGTTCGGCCACGTCGTGATCGTGCTGCCCGACGAGACGTCGCAGATCCTGACCCGTGAGTTGCTCTACACCGCGGTCACGCGGGCGCAGCGGGGCGTGACGGTGATCGGCACCGCGGACGCGGTCCGCGCGGCCGTCGCCCGGCGCGTCGCGCGGGCGTCGGGGCTGCGCGGGACGCTGTGGCCGGAGCACCGATGACCAGGCCACGATGCGGCGACAGCGGTCGTTGCCGGCTGATAGCATTGATATCATCGCGTCGGGGAGGTGGTCCGCGTGGGACAGTTGATCGTGCGGAACCTGGATGACGACCTCGTCCGGAGGCTGAAGATCCGCGCTGCTGAACGCGGTCACTCCGCGGAGGAGGAGCACCGCGAGATCCTCCGACAGGCACTCGCCCCCGCTGCGCAGACGTCGCTGCGAGATGACTTGATGACAATGCCCGACGTCGGCGACGACGCCGACTTCGAGCGCAACGACGACATCGGTCGAACGATCGACTGGTGAGCTACCTCGTCGACACCAACATCATCTCGGAACTGCGGAAGGGCGAACGAGCGGACGCCGCGGTCACCGACTGGATGGCGCACGTCGGCGACGACGAGATGTACCTCAGCGTGTTGGTGGTGGGCGAGATCCGGCAGGGTGTCGAACGCGTGCGACGTCGTGACGTCGGACAGGCCGAGGCGCTTGACGCGTGGTTGCGCCGCATCACTGATGCCCACGCGGACCGGGTGCTGCCGATCACGAGCCCGATCGCCGAGACCTGGGGTCGGCTCAACGTCCGGGATCCGCTGCCGGTGGTCGACGCGCTGCTCGCAGCGACGGCGCTCGTGCACGGACTGACGGTCGCCACGCGCAACGTCACTGACATCGCCCGGACCGGCGTCGCAGTCGTCAACCCGTTCGACGGCGGGGGTCCGGCGACCACTCCTCCCACCTGACCGGCACCTGTGGGGGTCGGAGAGGAGCGCTGGCGCAAGGTCGCACACTTCTACCACCGAGACGTAGCAACCTCATCTGTGACACCACAAGTTCGCAGACATCTACGCTACGAACTCGCGGAACTTGCGCTACAACATCGCCGGTGCTGTCTGCTGCGCCTGGAACCAGAGGCGGAGATCCGTCGGCGCGCAGCGCAGCAGCACCGGTGCGTGCAAGCGGTGGTACCCTATATGGCATGACCAAGACGACGGTGTATCTCTCGGACGACACCAAGCAGCGTCTGTCGCGAGAGGCCAAGCGCCGAGGGGTGTCGGAAGCATCGCTGATCCGGGAGGCCATCGAGACGATGCTGACCGATGATCGGCCTCGACCGCAGGTGCCGCTGTTTCGCAGCGGCCGCGCAAGCGTCGCCGCGGACGTCGATGCCGAACTGGATCGCCTCCGCTTCGGTGCATGACCGTCGTCGTTGCTGACACCAGTGGCCTGCTTGCTGCGCTGGATGCCGACGAAGCCGAACACGCCGCTGCCAGGAAGGTAGTGGAGGCTGCGGCGGTCATCGTGTTGTCGCCGTTCGTCCTGGCCGAGTTGCACTACCTCGTCATGCGGCGGGTCGGTGTGCGCGCACAGCTTGCGTTGCTCGCGCAGGTTGCCGACCGTGCCTACGACCTCGCGACCTTCACCCAAGACGACATCGCGGCGATGCATGCGCTGTGTCGGCGGTTCGAGGACCAGGAGATCGGTGTGACCGATGCCTCGGTTGCGGTGCTCGCCGATCGCCACGCCACCGATGCCGTCCTCACCCTCGACGAACGCCACTTCCGCGTGCTTCGCCGGGCGAGCGGCGCAACGTTCCGACTGCTCCCACGCGATGGATGAGCAGCTCTCAGAACCCGGCCAACTGTGGACGGGTCGAGATGCGCCGGGCTACGCGCCGTCGAGGTCCGTGAGCAGATCCGCCAGCACGTGCTCCTCCTCGACCTTGCGCCGCGACGCACGCATCCGGGTGGTCAGCGCAGGATCCCACGACGCGGTGACGGGCCGACCCGCCAGTGCCGAGCCCAGGTCGGCCGCGACCGCCGTCGCGTAGTCAGCGGCGCAGAACCGCCACGGCGTGACCGGCAGGCGGCGCATCACGCCGTTGGCGATCGCCACGCCCGGCCAGTCGAAGTCGCCGTGGTAGCGCAGCTCGGCGCCGGTCGCGGCAAGCTGCTGCAGCAGGGTGAGCTGGGCGGCCGCCGGATGGCTCTCGACGCACACCAGCGGCGCGCAGCCGGACCCGAGGGACGCGGCAGCGTGCTCGACCACGCTCGGGTTCTCGCAGACGAACACGGTCGTCATGGACGGCAGGTCCGACGGGTCCGCCACGAGCTGGCGCAGCGTGAGGTGGACCGGCTGGCCGGTCTCCCGCCAGACGTTGAGCACGCGCCCGGTCGCGCTGCTCGTGTCGCCGCGCAGGCCGAGCGTCAGCACCGGCGCGCTCAGCTCGCCGACCAGCACGCCCATCCCCGCCCACAGCGTGCGCTGCGCCTCCGCGGAGGTACCCCACGGCAGTCCCGTCAGGTGCGCGGCGGCCTTCAGCACCAGCGTCGCCAGCGGTACGCCGCGGTCGAGTGCATGCGCGTCGCCGACGGTCTCGGCGGCCAGGCGGCTGCGCGGAATGCCGACCGCGGGCAGGCGATCGACCAGCGCACAGCACTGCGCGACGAGCTGCCCTGCCGCCTCGGGGTCACCGCCCGCGAGCCGGCGCAGCAGGCCAGTCCCGACGACCTCGTCGCGCCACGATGCCAGGCGCGCGTCGGACGCGGCGAAGCCGTCGAGGCCCGCGATCACGGTGGCCCAGGCGCGCTCGGTCCGGTCGCGGGTGGCAGCCCGATCCACCACCGGGCCGGTCAGCGCCTCGATCGCGGCGCGCAGGTCGGGCGCCGCGCCGGACCTGCGCAGCACCGCCTCGGCCTGTTCCAGGGATACGACGAGCGTGGTCCCCGCGCCCCGCCGCGTGCCCAGCAGGGCGGCGATCGCTGCACGCTGGGCGTCGGTGGGGGAGCGCAGCGTGACGGTTCCCATTGCCGCCCCGCCGCGCTCCAGCCGGTCGCGGACCCGGTCGACCAACCACCGCAGATCCGGTCCGCCGAGCAGCCGCGCCAACCGTTCGTGGTCCGCGGTCACGCGTCGGGTCCGAACAGACCGGGCGTGCCGTTGCCCGAACCGGCCGCAGCGCCGTCACCACCGACGGCCGCCAGCGCCGTCCGCGCCGGCTGCGCCGCCTCGTCCAAGCGGTGCCCGTCCCACTCCCAGCGGCTGACGTGAACGGCGTCGATGCCATCCCGGCGCGTCAGATGGCAGATCGCCAGCCCGGGCACCGTCGGGTAGCACCCCCACTCGCGCTCGCTGGTCATCATGTAGTCGAGGTCGAACGAGGCGAGCAGCCCCAGGCACTTGGCCCGGCTGTCGTCGTCGACGCCCGCGAACGCCTCGTCGAGCAGGACCAGTCGCGGGGCGTCGGGGTGCGCGCTCTCGTAGTGCGATGACGCGGCGGCGAACAGCGGCACGGTCACCGCCAGCACCCGCTCGCCGCCCGACGCCGGTCCCGTCGCGTGCCGCCATGCACCGTCGACACGCCGTTCGATGACGAACCGGTGCCAGCGCCGGTAGTCCAACGCCGTGGCGAGGTGGTCGCGCCACGTCCCGGCCTCGTCGGCAGCGCGCACCGCGTCGATCCGCGCCTTGAGGAAGTCGCTGATCGCCCGGCGGTCCTCGGACGACCACGCATCGACGACCTGGCGCAGCAGGCGGTCGCGTGCTTCGGCCAGTCCCGCCGGGGCGTCGGCTGCCGGCGTCCACCGCAGCCGCAGCGTCATGCCGGTGCTCGTCGGCCGGGCCGCGAGCTCGGCGTTCATCCGCTCGACACGTCGCTCGGCGTCGGCGATCAGCGCCGTCAGCTGACTCGCCGCCTCGGCGACCAGGTGCTCCTCGAGCACCTCGCGCTCGCGGGCATCGAGCAGCCGCTCGCGGTGGGTGATGTCGTCGGTCAGGTGGCCGGCGAGCTCATCGGGGCTCACGGTGGTCGAGCGGAACTGGACGGTGACGACCCACACCTCGTCGTGCTGGTCGGCGACGGCCTCATGGCCGTGGACGCTCAGGGTGCGCTGCAGGTCGGTGAGCTGCTCGATCACCGTGTTCGCCGCGCGGTCCCAGGCCGCCTCATCGGCGTCGACGTCCGCCAGCGCCTGGTCGAGCCGTCGCGCGAGGCGGACCGTCGGGTCCGGCGCCCACGGCGTCGCGGGGTCCGGCACATCGACCGTCGCGTCGTCGCCGAGCGCGGCGGCCAGGAGCCCGGTCGCGGCGAAGCGCTGCAGCCCCTCGGTCGACGACCGCCGCAGCTGCGCCTGCTCGTGGACCCGGTCGCGCAGCTCGCCCACGCGGCCGCGGGCGACGCCGGCCCGGCCGACCGCGTCACGCAGCTCGCCATCGCATCGTTCCACGTCGTCGTCGAGCTCGCGCAACCGATGGGTGACGGCCTCGAGCTGGGCGATGACCTCCCGCGCGGCCGCGCCGTGGGTCTGCTGCAGCGTCTCGTGGATCTGCGCGGCCGCATCGGCGTCGCGCACGGCCGTCTCGTGCGCGACGGTCCGTCGTTCGACCGCCGCGTCGGCATTGGTCAGCTCGTCGACCGCGTGCCGGTGCGCTGCACGCGCCGTGCGGGCCGCACGGACCGCTGGCCACAGCGCCGCCAGCGCCAGCCGGTAGCCGGTAGCGGCTGCCGCGACGGCGTCGAGCCCCGTCGCGTCGCCCGGCAGGCCGAGGTCGGCGGCCGCCTCGTCGCGTGAGGAGACGGCCTGGTCCAGCGTCGCGATGACAGACGTGAGCCGACGCTCGACGACGGCGACGTGCTCGTCGGCACGTGCCAGCTCGGCGGTGACCGACGTGACGGTTCCCGCGGTCTCGCGGACGTGCTCGTCGCCGGGCAGCGCGGCCACCTCGGCGTCGAGCGTCGTACGGCGCTCCACGAGACGCGCCCGCTGCCGCGCCAGCTCACCCCGCCGGGACTGCAGCCCGCGATGGAGCTCGTCGAGCTCGTCGAGTCGGCGGCGCCGGGCCTGGTCCCGGGCGGCCGGGCCGACGTGCTCGGCGGCCGGCTTGTGCCACGCCCCCTCCAGCGCGCCCACACGGAACCGGCCGTCGGCGGACACCCAGGTGTCGGCGGTCGCCGCCCCCAGCCCGATGCCGGCGAGCACGGCCGCGACCGTCGTCTCGGGCACGGCGTCGTGTGCAGTGGGCCGGACGACCGCTGCGAGTGACGACGCCACCGGCGCACCCGCGGTGACGACGACGTCGTCGGTGTCGGCCGACAGCAACGCGCCGTCCGGCGTCACCCACGCGTCGAGCAGCCCGCCCGCCTCCAGCGCGGCCTCCAGCCCAGCGCGGTCGTCGTCTGAGATGTCGTCGACGAAGTCGATCAGCCGCCACAGCGGCGCGCCCGGCCGGTCGTCACGCACGCCATCGAGGCGGGTGTGCGGCGCCGGCGGCGGCAGCTCGCCGCCGGCGCGCAGCCGCTCCCGTTCGACGTCGAGCCGGACGGCCTCGGCCTCGATGGCGTCGTGCTGCGCTGTCAGCCGCGTCTCCTCCGCGGCGTGGTCGCGCTCGACGCGGCGCGCCGCGTGCTGCACGGCGACCGTGGCGGGGTTGTCGCCCGTTTGGCTGGTGACCCACGCGGCGAGCTCGCCGTGCACCGCGTCGAGGTCGTCCAGCACCAGCTCGTCGGTGGTCGTCGTGTACCGCTCGAACGCGGCGAGCAGGTCGTCGGCGGCCTGGCCGGCCTCGGCGCGGGCGCCTCGCAGTGCCTCGTCGATGGCGTCGCGCTGGCGCCCGGCGTCATCGAACGCACGGCGTGCCTCGGCCCGGTCGCGCTCCGCCGCCGCGACCGCCGCGACGAGCCCGCGCACGTGGCCGACCGCCTCGTCGCGACGGTCCGCCAGCGCCATGGCCTCGGCCTCCGGCACCGGCGCGGCCGGGTCGTCGTCGATCCCGACAGGATCGACCAGCGCCGCGTGCGTGGCACGGAGGCCAGCGGTTCCGGCGAGCTCGGCGGCGCGCCGCCGGGTCCCGCGGAAGCGCTCATCGGACTGCGCGGCCTCGGCGGTGCAGCGGTCGCGTTCGGCGCGCCGACGCTGTGCGGTGGTCTGCGCTTCGGTCAGGTCGCCGTGGGCACGCTCGGCCACCGCTGCGGCGCGCTCGGCGGCGTCGGCGGCGTCCCGCAGGCGGCCAGCATCGCGCATCCGGGGATCGGCACTGAGCGTCTCCCGCTCGACCTGCGCGCGGTGGCGCTCGCGTCGGAGCCGCGCGAGCTCGTCGCCCAGGGCGCGCTCGCGACGCTCGGCGTCGTCGAGCTGGGCGCCCGCGTCGCTCAGCCGGCGGTTGGCGGTCTCGTAGGCCGACTGGGCGAGCCGGACGGCGGCGGCACGCCGCCGTGTCGCGATCGCCGCGTAGCGCCGGTAGCGCCCGCGGAAGGCGTCGACAGCTCCGCGGGCCTCGGCCAGACCGGCCAGCTCGCGGCGGTCGTCGTCGAGGGCGTGGAAGGCGTCCGCGACGTCGCTGACGACCGCGTCGGCCAGCGGGGGCAGGGCGCGGGTCAGGGCGTCGGACAGGGCCTGGGCGTTCGGGCGCTTCGACAGCTGCGGCTGGCGCAGCTGGATGAGCAGCGTGACCAACGCGTCATAGCGCTCGGGACCCAGGCGGAACAGCCGCTCGTCGACGGCGCGGCGGTACGACTCGACGCGGTCGAACAGCTCACCGCGGTCGCCCAGCGCCTCACGGAGCCGGTCGCGCGACAGGACCAGCCGAGCGCCGTCGACCAGGGCCAGGTCGTGACCCACCCGCCGGTCGGTCACGAAGAACCACTTGGCGGCGATGCCGCGGCCGGTGACCGCCTTCATCCCGCATCCGAGCGTGACGGTCGCCACGCTGCCGTCGTCGGCGCGGCGCCCGAACTCCAGCCACGCGTAGCCCAACCGGTCGGTGTAGCGACCGCCGAGCAGCAGGTTCCAGTCCATGCGCTTGTTGGGGTCGCCGTCAGGCTCCACGCGTTGTGGCCGGTGGTCGCCATCGAGCAGGTACGGCAGCAGCAGCGCCAGCACCTTCGACTTGCCCGTGCCGTTGTTGCCCCGCAGCAGCAGGTTGCCGTCGCGGAACCAGAACTCCTCCGCGTCGTAGTGGAACAGGTCGACCAGGCCGCCGCGCAGTGGCTGCCACCGCGGGCGCCGCGGCTCTGGCAGCGTCGGCGCCTGCCCGTCGTGTCCCGCGGCACCGTTGGCGGCCGACGTCACGACCCGCCCCCGAGCAGGGTGGGTTCGCCGACCGCGTAGCGGGCGAGCGCGGGGCGGGCGACCACCTGCTCGCCGTCGCGGGCGATGAGCCCGAGCGCCTCGAGCGTGTTCAGCGCCTGAGCGCACAGCGCGAGATGGCCACCCGGTTCGCGCGCTGGCTTGTTCCAGTGCCGCCCGTGCTCGGCCACCAGCGTCGTGGTGTGCTCCTGCAGCGCGACGACCGCGACGGGCCCGTCGGCCTGGGCGAGGTGCTCGGCCAGCAGCAGCGTGGCGTGGCCGTTCGTGCCCTCCTCGGGCATGCCGATGTCGGTCGCGTCGCCCCAGCGGTCGAGCATCGCGACCCCTTCGGCGCGCACCTCCGGTTCGAGCCCTGTCGCGTCGGCGACGCGGCGCACCAGTGCCGCTCGTTGGTGCTGCCAGTAGTCGCGCTCGCGCGCCGGCAGGTCGTCTGCGTAGACCACCGGGTCGTCGAGCAGACGGCGGGTCAGCGCGTGGCGGGCGGCGCGACGGCGGCCCTCGTCGGTGTCGGCGACGACCTCGGCGGTGCACGCGGTCAGTCGGTCGGCGAGCGATGTCGCGGTCACGGTGCTCGGGCCACGGCGTGCCGACAGCAGCCCACCGAGCACCCGGCGGTCGACGTCGTACAGGGCGTCACCGGTGTTGCGCAGGAACGCCTCCTCCTCGCCGGCGACCTTGCGGAGCACCCGCAGTTCCAGCAGCAGCCGGACGACCGTGACCAGGTCGGCGCGTTCGTCGCGGGTCTCCATGCGGAACACCACGCCCGCGTCCGCCAGCGCAGGGTCGGCGGCGCCGTCGAGCACCTGCTCGGCCATTCGGCCCAGCGTGGTCTGGACGTCGGCGCGCTCCAGCGCGGCCAACGCCAGGCACAGCAGCACGTAGCGACGGCGGCCGAACGGCCCTCGCGACGACGCCTGCGCGGGTCGCGTCGCGTCGTCGTGGTCCGCGGGCACCTTGCGCAGTCGGGCGTGCTCGGCGTCGACCGACAGGTGCCACCCCGCCTCGGCCGCGAACCAGTCGCGCAGCGCGTCGGCGCGGCGGCGGACGAGCGCGAACGCGGCGGCGTCGGCGCCGTGTGCCGAGAGCAACGGGCGGCGCAGCAGTGCACGGGCCGCCCGCTGCTGCTCGTCGACGGCGATCTCGTCGAGCGCGTCGCGCAGCGCCGTTGCGGGGTCGGCACCGGCCATCAGTGCACCGGTGCCGTGCGATCGCGGACGCGACGCAGATCGCGGATCGTGAGCAGGTGGTCCGGTCCCGACAGCACGCCGTCGGGTGTCGCGATCCGTGCGATCCGCCCATCCGCGCAGGGTTCGAGCACGATCTCCAGCGAGCCGTCCGCCGTCATCGTCCGGATGGCCTGGTTCGACGGCCCCGCGGCAGCGAGCGCGTCGCCGAGCAGCGCGAGGAACAGTGCGAACTGCCGGCGGTCGAGCTCCAGCTCCGACAACCGGGTGGGTCGGCCCGTCGCCAGCCTGCGTCGGGCGGCGTCGGCCTCGGCCGCCTCGGCGGCGAGGCGGGCCGCCAGCTGTGCCCGCTCGGCCGAGCGGTCGGTCACCCGGGCCAGCCGGCCGCGTCGGGTGTACGTGCCGGTCGCCCGGAGTCGGGCATTGACCTGTACCGGGGGCGCCAGCGCCCACGGCGTCGTCGCGGTGGTGGGGTCGTCGCGGCGGGCGTCGAGTGTCGCCGCGTCGACCGACAGGTGCCGCGACGAGGCCAGCCCGAACGCGGCGCGCCACAGCCGGTGCGCGTCGGCGTCGCTCGGTGCCTCGGCGAACCACCGCGCCAGCGCGCGGAAGTCCGCAGCGCGGTCGCTGCGGCCGGTGCGGCGCTCGTTGAGCATGCGGACCGTGTCCAGCAACGCTGGGACCGCCGCGCGGGCGCGTCCGCGCAGCAGCGCGGCCTGCGAGGGACGATCGCGGTCCCCGATGAACCAGCCGCGCAGTCCCGACCAGCGCGCGCGGCGCACCTGCAACCGCGCCGCGACCGCGTCGTCAGTGTCTGCGTCCTCGGCCGCTCCCGGTGCCGCGTCGGCGGCCTCCCGCCGCGCGACCGCGAGGAGCAGCCGATCGACGTCGAGGTCGTCGAGTCGTCCCAGCACCGCCGCGATCTCGCCGGACGCGACGACCAGATCGCCGATGAACCGGTCCAGGTAGCCGATCAGGCGGTCCTTGTAGGCGAGGAACGCGTCGACCTCGGCGTGTGACCGGTCGATGCTGCGTTGCACCGTGGCCATGAACGCCGACGCGTTGTCCGCCAACCCGCGGAACACCGTCTCGAGGTCGCGCAGTGCCGCCGCCGTGCGACCCGCGTCGACCTCGGGCGCCCGCGCGAGCTGCTCCAGTGACCGCAGCGCGACGCGGATGTCCGACAGCGCGACGGCCTGGAGTTCCCCGCGGTGCCCCAGCACCTGCGCGTACGTCGCCAGCGCCGCCTCAGCCGCCTCACCGTGCGGTGTCAGCGCGTACACGTGCCGGCGGCGGTTGAAGTCCTCGACCGTCGTGACCCGGCTCGTGTCGGGGTAGGGGCGCAGGTTGCCCCAGGCCACCAGCTGATCGAGCGCCGCCGTGACGGCCTCGACGTCGTGCCGTCCGGTCAGGCGGTCGGCGACGTCCTCAGGGCGCAGATGCACCTCGAAGCGCTGCTTGCCGTCGGCGAACACTTTCAGGATGGCGCGATACACCGCCGCCTTGTCGGCGTGGGTGTGCGCGAACGGCTGTGGCATCGCCGCCGGCGCGTCGTTCGAGGTCCGCTCCGCCATCGTCTCACTGATCGGTGACTGGCTGTGGGCCCTCACGGTAGCCGGTCGGTCGAACCGGTCGGCCCTGCTTCCCGGCGCGGCGTTGACTGATCTCAACGAGGCAGGCCGCACGCACCCGCTGCTCGTGGTCGACATCGGCCATGCGGGCATCCTCGCAGATCGCCCACCGCGGCTGACGCCGCGTTCGACATGGGCGATCTGCATGGGCGGTACGCGCCGACACCGCGAGCCCGCCGACCAGCGCGAATGCAGCGGATTCGCG
>CAYVGE010000077.1:0-15861 GCA_964450395.1 uncultured Actinomycetota bacterium | reverse complement strand
GGGTGGTCGGCCAGCACGGCTCCACCCAACGCCTCGTCCCGCCGCTGGGAGGTCAGGGGACGGCCCACGTAGCCGCCCCTCGAAACCTCTCGCCCGGCTACTTGAAGATGGCGAGCCACCAGAAGCTGGGGTCGCCGACCGGGGTCTTGATCTGCGCCGGCAGCAGGTCAGGAGCCAGCGCGCCGTGCGGCGCCACCGCCAAGTGGTCTCGGCGTCGGCCACGTCATGACCCAACGTCAAAGCCTCCGAGATCGTCTCGGCGTTGGCTCCGCCGAAGGTCGGGCTCTGCTCGTTCGCCCTGCCACTGATGGTGAGGTGGGGGGCCCCCGACCAGATGGCCACCGGCGTTGAAGGCACCTGCAACCACATCGAGGTTGTTCATCAGGTCAGCACCGTGTGGGTGCTCGGGCAGTTGTTGATCCTCGTGCGCTGAAGCCGCAGTCGCCACGAGTAGCATTCCCAATACAAGAGCAGACACCGACGATAGTCCCATAGCTGTCCCCTTGTCGCTCAGACAGCCGGACTGCCCTCCGTGCCATGTCCCGTCGATGTTCCCGTGACGCCGCATGGCTCCCGCACCCAACGGACTTGGTCAACCAACGCAGATACAAACAAGGGAACGACTCAGGAATCGGAAAGGTGAGCCGTACCCATGCTTATCGGCCGTCTCTCGCGGCCTGTCCGCTCTCCATGATGCTACATTATGCAGTATTGTGCATAAACCCGGGTGCACGGCGAGGTATTTGTAACGTGTTCTCGGGGTTGATCGCGTTCGGTGTTGTTATGGTTGGTGGGGATGGCGTCTGAGATCGGGCGTGAACCGACGTTGCGGCAGGATGACCCCCCCCCGCGGCGGAGGTGGGGTCCGGGTGCCGCGGGTGATGGGGTCGTGGCGGACGAAAGGCGGCGCGGAGGTCGGCGGTCAGCCGGGCGCGGGGTCGATGCGCCCGAGGACCTCGAGGGCGCAGGTGATGTGGTCGGCCCACGGCCAGCTGGCGGCCTCGGCGCGCTGACTCCCTGACGCGCGTGGGGCCGTACCCGGTCAACATGGTCGGGGTGCCTGGCGCGACGAGGCCGAACATGACCCCGCCGACGGCGGAGATCCTCGCGCTGGCTGCCTTCCAGATCGGTGTCGTGATGCCGCGGCGCGCACCGCTCGCCTCTCCTGGCCCGACCCCGCGTGTGGTCGGCTGGTGACGCTCGTCGGCCCGGCGGTGACGACGAGCGTCGTGTGGCACCTCACCGCTGCCGTGGCGCCCCTCGGCGTGGCACTCGCCGTCGCCGCGCCGCTGCCAGCGCTCGGTGGTGCACACTGGTGGCGACCGACCGGCGTGACTGGTGACCTACGCCCTGATCCTGATGCCGAATCGCATGTCTGCTCACCCTGTTGGAGTGGCGCCGCGGCCGCCCACGGCTGACGGGCGGGCCCGCACGCTGCCCGCGGTCACCGGGACCGTCGTCGGCGTCGCAGGCTGCCCCTTCGTGCTCGCCTGGTTCGCCTCGTCCGTCAGCGCGTTCACCGGCACGGTCCTGCTCACGGCTACTGCAGCGCTGACACGCTGCGGCACGATGCCGACGGCGGTCCGCTCGTGGTTGTGGCGCGGATGCGCGTGAAACCTGACCATGTCAGCAGCGTGGCCACCGCGGCCGTACTGGTCGGCTACAACCAGCTGACCAACCGCCGGAAGGCCCGACAGGACCGGTATGTGGCACGCAACGTCGCGACCGGTGCGATCCTCGTCGGCTTCGCGCGGCACTGCGGTCTGACCTGGCGCGACATCGGCTTCGATCGCACCCGGCTGCGACGCGCTCTCGGCCTCGGGTTGTCCACCGCGGGGGTGGTCCTGGCGGTGGTGCCCGTCGGGACGGCCATCGCAGCTCACTCCTCCCTCGGCGGACGGCTCCTCAACGACCGTCGTGCCGCAATCGGCCCTTCGGCGCGGTGGGGACAGTTCCTCGTGCGCATCCCCATCGGGACCGCGGCGTTCGAGGAGGTCGCGTTCCGCGGCGTGCTGCAGGGTATGATCGCCGACCGCAGCGGTCCCTGGGCCGGCGCGGTCGGCTCGAGCCTGGCCTTCGGACTGTGGCACATCGGACCGACGCTCGCCGCGCTCCGAGTCAACGACGTCGACACCGGCCGCCTGCCGGCGTGCGCGGCGGCGGTCGCGGTGACCAGCTTGGCGGGCGGCGTGCTCGCGGGGCTGCGATTCGCAAGCGGCCACGTCGCAGGTCCGTGGTTGGCGCACTGGGCGGTGAACGCGGCGGCGCTCGCCGCCGCGTCACGTTGGCAGCGCATGATGGCACCCTCCGAAGCCGTCGACATGGGCGCAGCCGTGCCACGGTTCGACGAGCGTGGCGCCGTGGGACGTTGACCGCCGCCGATCACTGGCGATGATCGGCGATTGTCACGTCACTGCCGTGAATGGCGAGAACGGTGGGAAGGTGGGCCATGAGCGAGGTACTGGTCCGCCACTACCGGGCCGGAGGCGTATGACAATGTCCGCCGTTTCGGTACCCGACTACAGGTCCACGGTCAAGCGCTCACCGACGAAAGCATGGAGCGGCCACAGGGTGTTGGGGTCTGAGGTGCCGCGACCTGTGTCGACGACGCTGGCCTCTCTCGCGATGGGCGTGTACCCCTTCCGCCTCGACATCCTCGCGCCCCGCTGGCGGGACGACAACACGTTGCTCGCGTGGCTCGCATCGCTCTGACGTTATGTGCCGCCGAACCCGCACCCGCGGCCGTTCACTGCCGGCACACCAGCGGACGTCGCCCACGGCCACAGAACCGAACAGGGTACAGAAGGCCGAAAATGCTCCGGAACATTTCGGACGCAGGCCTGAGTGACCGCGAGGACGCAGCAAGCAAAGTGCCCGAAAGGCGTGAACTTTTCAGGGGTCCCGTGCGTATACCCGTATACCGCCTACTTGTGCGGACGTGGTACCAACCACTGAGGGGACATCATGCAGCATTCAGTAAGAATCGCCCGCTGGACCGTCGCGACCTTGGCGCTGCTCGCGCTGATCATCGCTGTGAGCGCCGGCTCGGCGCTCGCCGGATCGGGATCGTCGACCCAGGTCGACCTGCGCGCCGAGCTGAACGGCGACGATATCGACGGCGTCGAGCCGCGAGGGGAGGCGAGGTTCGTCGAGAAGATCGACGACGACGAGGTCCGCCGTGAGTTCGAGGTCAAGGTGCAGGACGTCAACCTCGACCCCGGCACCGAGCTGGACGTCGCCGTCAACGGCGACAGCGTCGGCACGATCACCCTCGAGGACAATCAGGACGGCGAGCTGCGGCTGCGGTCGGACGACGGTGACGACGTGCCGGCCCTCGCCGAGGATGATGAGGTCACGGTGAGCACACCGGATGGCGACGTCATCCTGTCCGGAACGCTCGAGAAGCACTGACCTCAGCCGCTGGGACGGCTGGGCCACCGGGCGTCAGACGGCGTCAACCGGCGGCGGCCCACGTGGAGCCGCCGCCTCGCGTGTACGGCGGGCAACCCGACTGGCTGTCACTCGAGGAGGTGGTCCTCTGTTGACCGACACGAGGCGAGCAGTGTTGTGCGCCAATCCCTGATTCACGGGTGACTGAAGCGCAGCAGTACCAGTGCCGGGCCTACAGGAAGGTCCGGATCCGCTCGGCGACCGCTGCGGTCGACAGGCCGTATCGGTCGTGCAGCGTCGGCAGCGCGCCCGCGTCGAGGAACTGGTCAGGCAGACCGATCGGCACGAGCGGTCCGGTGACGCCGGCGCCGACCATCGCGGTGGCGACCGCCTCGTGCAGGCCGCCGACCAGCGTGTGGTTCTCCGCTGTGACGGCCAAGCGGGGGGTGTCGATCTCCCGCAGGACCGCCTCGGCGTCGAACGGCTTGATCGTCGGGCAGTGGACGACCGCGACGTCGATGTCGTCGGCAGCGAGCTCCTCGGCTGCGAGCAGCGCTCGCATCGTCATGAGCCCTGACGAGACGACGACCACGTCGGTGCCGGGGCGCACGATCGCGGCGCGACCGAGCTCGAACCGGTAGTCGTACTGGTCGAGGATCCGCGGGACTGATCCGCGTAGCAGCCGCAGGTACGCCGGCCCCGGCGACGCCGCGAGCTGCGGGACCGCCTGCTCGATGTCGACCGCGTCGCACGGGTCGACGATGGTCAGGCCCGGCATGCCCCGCAGGATCGCGATGTCCTCGGCCGCCTGGTGTGACGGCCCGTACCCGGTGGTGAGGCCGGGCAGTGCCGCGGCGATCGTCACGTTGAGCTCGGGTTCGGCGATGTCCAAGCAGATGAAGTCGTACGCGCGCCGGGTCGCGAACACCGAGTAGGTCGTCACGAACGGCACCAGACCGACCTGCGCCATGCCAGCCGCCGCGCCGAACATCCCCTGCTCGGCCATGCCCATCTGGAAGTACCGGTCGGGGCACGCCTCGGCGAAGACGTGCAGGTCGGTGTACTTGCCGAGGTCAGCGGTGAGCCCGACCACGCGCTCGTCACTCTGGGCAAGCTCGACGAGCGCGTGACCGAACGGGGCCTTCGTGGTCGGAACCCCGGCGTCGGCGATCGACGCGATCATCGCCCCCGAGCGCTTTTTGCCCCGCTTGTCGTTGCTCATGACGTCTCCTCCCGGCCGGCCGACTCCGCGAGCTGCTGACGGCAGACGTCCCACTCGTCGTCGGCGATCTTCATGAAGTGCGCCTTCTCGCGGTTCTCGAGCAGCGGGACCCCGCGCCCGACCGTCGTGTCGCACAGGATCACGTGCGGCGGACCGGTCGCCGTGCGCTCCTGCCCGATCGCGTCGAACGCAGCGAGGAGCTCCTCGAGGTCGTTGCCGTCGCAGCGCTGGGTGTGCCAGCCGAACGCTTCCCAGCGCGGCGCCTGCGGCTCGATCCGCAGCACCTGGTCGGTCGGGCCGTCGGCCTGCAGCCGGTTCATGTCGACGAGCGCCACGAGGTTGCCCAGGTCCCAGCTGGCGCCCTGCATCACCGCCTCCCAGACGGAGCCCTCGTTCAGCTCGCCGTCGGACAGCAGCACGATGACCCGCTGGTCGTCGCGGCCGAGGTGACGCAGCCCCAGCGCGGTGCCGACGCCGAGTGCGAGGCCGTGACCGAGCGAGCCCCCGGAGATCTCCACGCCCGGGGTGTAGGTCGCCATCGCCGACATCGGCAGCCGGGACTCGTCCGCCGCGTAGGTACTCAACTCGTCGCGCGGGATCGTCCCGGCCTCGGCGAGCCCCGCGTACAGCAGCAGCGCGTAGTGCCCGATCGACAGCAGGAACCGGTCGCGGTCCTCCCAGTCGGGGTCGCCGTCGCGGTAGCGCAGCTGGTCGGTGTAGACCGCCGCGACGACGTCGGCCAGGCCGAGCGCCTGGCCGACGTAGCCCTGACCCTGGACCTCGGCCTGCTCCAGCACGCCCAGGCGGATGCGGTAGGCCGCGTCGGCGCAGGCTTCGATCCGCGTCGACGACGGCGCCTCGACCGCGCTCATCGGCCGTCCGCGTTCGTCATGGCGGCGCCGACCGCCTCGACTGATGTGACCCTGCCGGGTCGCGTGCGGGAGGACCAAACGATGCCACCGGGCACCGCGACCACGTGGTCGGGATGGGCCCGGACCGGGCCGTCCGGCACGTCGTCGACGAAGGTGTCGGGGTTGTTCCACGTACGGGTCACGATCGTCTCCTGTCTCGTGTGAGGCACTGGGTCCGGTGCCGTCAGCGGGTCGCTGCCAGCAGGTCGGTCATCTCGTCGAGGCCGCGTCGCGCATCGGCTGGTGCCGGAAGCGTCGTGGGCGAGACGTCGAAGCGGTCGAGGGCGGTCGTGTCGTGCATCCGGAGCACCTTCATCATGCGATGTAGAGGCCGCCGTTGATGTTGTGCGTGCCCCCGGTGATGTAGGCGGCGTCCTCGCTGCACAGCCACACGTACAGCGCGGCGATCTCGTCGGGCTCGCCCTGCCGCCCGAGCGGCACCGAGGCCGACAGCGCGCGCTCGGTCTCCTCGTCGCTCGCGCCATCGCGGATGGTGGTGGCGATGACGCCTGGGCTGACGGCGTTCACGGTGATCCCGTGGTCGGCGACCTCGCGGGCGAGCGCGCGCGTGAAGCCCAGGACGCCGGCCTTGGCCGCCGAGTACGGCGTCTTGGAGAACACGCCGCCGCCCTGCTGCGCCGAGACCGACGACATGTTGACGATCCGTCCGTAGCCGCCCTCGATCATCGCCGGCAGGAAGGCCTGGCAGGTGAAGAAAAGCCCGGTCAGGTTGACGTCGAGCACCGCATGCCAGAGGTCTTCGGTCACCTCCATGAACGGCACGGGCGAGGGCATGCCGGCCACGTTGGCCAGTGCCCCGACGGCGGGCAGGTCCGACGACCGGACCGCCTCGGCGGCCGCGTCGACCGACGCCTTCGAGGTGACGTCGACCTGCTGCGCGAGCAGCGGGACATCAACCTGCTCACGCAGCTCGGCGACCGCGAACTCGACGGCGTCGCCGACGAGGTCGAGTACGGCGACGGCCCAGCCCTCGCAGGCGAAGCGCCGGGCGGTCGCGTAGCCGATGCCCTGGCGCGAGCCGACGCCGGTCACGACCGCGGTGCGTTGTCCGACGCCGGTCTGATAGCTCATCGGTGTGCTCCTGGTGGACGGATGTTTCGGAAGGGGTGCGCCGCTGCCGCAGCACGCCGTGGGGTGGACGACATCACACGATGATCGTGAGGGCAGGTACGAACGAGACGAGCAGGACCGTCACGAGGCTCGCGACGTAGAACGGCACGAGCGTCCGGGCGACGCGTTCGATCTTCTCGCCCGCCAACGCGGTCGAGATGTACAGGGTGGTGCCGACCGGCGGTGTGAACAGCCCGACCGCGAGGGTGAGGGTCATGATGATCCCGAGCTGGATCGGGTCGAGCCCGACCTCCCCGGCGAGCGGCAGGAACACCGGCGCGAGCAACAGGATCGCCGCGGGCATGTCCACGACCGCGCCGACCAAGAGCATCACGAGGATCATGAAGAGGACCACGCCGACGAAGCCGATCCCGTTCTCCGAGAACCACGTGGCCAGCTGCTGGGGCAGTCGGCTGACCGTGAGCAGGTAGCCGAGGGCGGTCGAGGTCATGATCAACCACATCACGACACCGGTGGCGATGCCGGCGCTCACAATCGTTCGTCGCAGGTCGGCGAGCCGCAGGTCGCGGTACAGCAGCACCCGTAGCATGAGCGCGTAGGCGGCGGCGAGCACCGAGACCTCGGTCACGGTTGCGATGCCCGACACGAGCGCGATGATGACGAGCGCCGGCATGAGGATCGCCGGGATGGCCGCGGCGAAGTCCTTCGTGAACGCCGTGAGGTCGAAGGGCTGCTCGGTCCGTGGGAAGTCGTTGCGCTTGGCGAGGACGAAGCAGATCACGATCTGCGACAGGCCAACGAGCAGGGCCGGGAGCAGACCCGCGATGAACAGCCCCGCGACCGACACGTTGGCGACGGCGGCGTAGACGATCATCGGGATCGACGGTGGCACGATGACGCCGACCGTGGAGCTTGCGGAGTTGATCGCGGCCGCGAAGGTGGCGGGGTACCCCTCGCGCTTCTGCCACGGGATCAGCACCGAGCCGATGCCGGAGGCGTCCGCGACCGCCGAGCCGGAGACACCGCCGAACAGCATCGACGTCACCACCGAGGCCTGGCCGAGCCCGCCGTGGAAACGGCCCACGACCCTGGCCGCCAGGTCGACCATCTGCCTGCCCAGCCGGCCGGAGGCGAGCAGGTTGCCCGCAAGGATGAAGAAGGGCACCGCGAGCAGCAGGAAGCTCTGCGTGGGCGAGAAGGACCGCTCGACGACGATCTCCAACGGCACGGCGCCACCGAGGACGATCCCGATGCTGCAGCCGATCAGCAGACTATGGGCGACCGGGACCTCGAGCAGCAGCAGGACGAAGAACGCGACGACCGCGATTACAAGCGTGATCACCCGGCGACACCCTCTCGACCGTCGACATCATCGGTGATGGCCGAGGCCTCCGCGAAGGCGTCCGAGGGTGGCGGCGCTCCGAGGGCGGAGGTGATGGAGCGCCCGACCGCATGGGCGGTCAGCGCAGCGAGGGCCAGCGGGTACGCCACGTAGCTGAGTTGCGACGGCCAGCGCAGGATCGGTGTGACCTGCCCGGCGAACGTGTCACGGAGCGACAGCGCCAGGACCGTCACGATCGCGAACACGACGGCGATGAGCGTCCACATGGCCGTGCGCATCGCCCGGCGAGCGGACCGGGGGAGCCGCTCGACCACGACGTCGACAGCCAGGTGCCCGCCGGTGACCGCGGCGGTGACGATGCCACCGCAGATCAGCCAGGGGAACAGGTATGTCGGGACCTCCGTCGCATAGGGCAGGCTGGACCCGAACAGGTAGCGCAGCGTCACAGCGACCAACAGCATCAGCCCGATGATCGTGGTGGTGACCACGGTCACCACGTTGGCGACCCGGGCCATGCCGCGCTCCATGCGTCGCACCTTCTCGAACGCCGGTACGTGCTCGTACGCCGGGGCGTCCTGTGCGTGGTCCTGGGTCTGCATGCCATGCTCCCCTAGTCGCCACCGGCCGCCTGCTGCAGCGCCCGGATCAGGTCCGGGTACTGCTGTGACCAGCTGTCGTAGACGGCGGACGTCGCCTCCCGGAACGGCTCGGTGTCCGGTTCCGTCACCTCCATCGCCTGGCTGAGCTCGTCGAACACCTCCTCGCCGCGCTCCTGCATCAGGCCGCGCTGGAGTCCCCGGGCATTGGTGGCCGCCGTCGCGACGACCTCACGGTCGGCGTCGCACAGCGACTCCCACCGTTCGACGTTCATCACGAAGGGAGTGGACTCGTACTTGTGCCGGGTCATCGCGAGGTGGCTCTGGACCTCGTACAGCCTCGCCGACCAGATGTTGACCAGGGGGTTCTCCTGCCCGTCGACGGTGCCCTGTCGCAGCGCCAGGTACAGCTCCCCGAACGCCAGCGGCGTCGGGTTGGCGTCGAGCGCCGCGAAGATGTCCACCGTCATCGGATCCGCCGGTGTGCGGATCCTCAGCCCGCTGAGGTCCTCGGGCGTGGAGACGGCTCGGCGGGAGTTGGTGACCTGGCGGATGCCGTTGTCCCACCAGGCGAGGACCTCGAAGCCCTGGTCGCGGGCGACGTCCTTCAGCCGGTCGCCGACCTCGCCGTCGAGCACCGCGTAGGCCTCCGGCGCGTCGTCAAAGAGGAAGGGCAGGCCGATCAACGCAGTCTGCGGCACGAAGGTCGACAGCGTTCCCTGCGAGTTGGCCGACAGATCGAGGGTGCCCGAGCGGATCGCCCGCAGCATCTCCTCGTCCGACCCGACCTGCCCGGCGCCCTGGACCTGCACGCTGATGCGTCCGCCGGTCTGCTGCTCCACCTCGTCAGCGAAGGCCTCGGCGGCGATGGCCCGCGGATTGTCCGGGGCCGACCCGTGGCCGAACAGCAGGTCCGCCGACCCGCAGTCAGCGGCTTCGGCTTGGCTGCCCGTCCCACATCCGGCCAACAGCAGGCACACGACCGCGGTCCAGATGATCACGCCGCGATGCGTGCGTGCACAGCTGATCACGGTCGTGGCCTCCCCGTCGGCCTTGACCCGGGTCCGGCGAACGTTCCGCTGACGGACCCACCCTCATAGGGTAGTGGACCATCGTCGCTGGTTGACTGTCAACAGGCAACTGTCGACGTCTCCATTCTCGTGCCCGCCGGTCCGTACGGGATGACCCGCCGTGCTTGTCCGGAGTGCGCGGGCCGGGACTGTCGCGATGTCCGCGGAGGTACAGTTGCGGCGTGGATCAGCCACCACGACTCCGCATGCCATCTGTGGATCGCCGTACCCTGCGTGAACACTGCCTCGACGCGCTCCGCTCGGCGATCACCTGTGGTGACCTGCCCTTCGGGACCCGCTTGGTGGAGACCGAGCTCAGCCAGTCGCTCGAGGTGAGCCGAGGGACGCTGCGCGAGGCGCTGCGCGTGCTGGAGCAGGAGGGCCTGGTGGCGTCGACTGACGGCGGCATGCGCGTGCGTCGCGTCGGGCGCCAGGAACTGCTCGACATCTACACCGTCCGCGAATCCCTCGAGGCACTGGCCGTCGCCGAGTTGTGCGCCCGCGAGGACCTCACCGAGCTGTTGCCCCGGCTGCGCGATGCGCTCGAGGACATGGACAACGGGTCGGACCTGGCCGAGCATGCCGAGGCGGATCTCCGCTTCCACCGCCTGCTCTGCGAGCTCACCGGCAACCAGCCGCTCGCCCGCTCGTGGAACCACCTGTCTGGCTACATACGGATGACGATGATGCGCGGTGGCCCCGAGCTGGCGAGGCACCTCATGAACGTCGAGCGGCACCGTCCGATCTACGACGCGGTCGTCGAGGGCGACGCCGAGTCCGCCGCCACGATCCTCCATGAGCACATGCGCGAGGCCGCAGGGCGCCTGACGTCAGAGATGCAGGACTGACCAGCGGACACCGGGCGCGTCGGGGCGCTCCGGGCCAGACCGGCATCCGGTCCACCCGTCGTCCGCGCCGCAGTGTCACCAGTTCGATCCCAGCGTCGGTCCAGTGCAGCTTCCACTTGAGAAGGCCGCGGACCTCATCGCCGGGACGACGCCACTGCCCCCGCGGCACATCCCGTTCTGCGGCCACGGGGCCGGCATGCCCCTGTACCCGGAGGGCGATCCGCGCAACGATGCGCTTCCCGGGACCATCACACCGCTAGCGCGAGGCGACCGCGGAACGCACTGGAGGGAGCACATGGCCAGCACCGACACCATCCCCCCCGCCAACGCGGAGGAGCGCCCGGACCAGCCCGCGAGCGGAGTGAAGTGGCCGGTGTTCGTCGCCTCGGCGGTGATCACCGTCGCGGTCACGCTGTGGTGCATCGCCATCCCCGATCACGCCCGGACCACGCTCGAGCGCGCCTTCGGCTGGGTGTCGACGTGGTTCGGGTGGTACTACATCGCGCTGACGACCGTCGTGCTGATCTTCGTGATCTTCCTCGGGCTGTCGCGCTACGGCGCGGTGCGACTGGGTCCGGAGCACTCGCGTCCGGAGTTTTCGACCGGAGCGTGGGCTGCGATGCTGTTCGCTGCGGGCATCGGCACCGACCTGATCTTCTACTCCGTGTACGAGCCGGTGACGCAGTACCTGTCGCCCCCGGTCGGTGACGGCCAGACGGTCGAGGCGGCGCGCGAGGCGACTGCGTGGACGCTGTTCCACTACGGCATCTCCGGCTGGGGGATGTACACGCTGATGGGCATGGCGCTGGCGTACTTCGCCTACCGGACCGAGCTGCCGCTGGCGGTGCGCTCGGCGATCTACCCGATCGTCGGCAGGCGCGTCGACGGCGTGATCGGCGACGCCGCGGACACCGCGGCCGTGCTCGGCACAATCTTCGGCGTCGCCACGTCACTGGGAATCGGCGTGGTGAGCCTCAACGTGGGCCTCAACGTGGTCTACGGGGTGCAGATCACCGTCTGGGTGCAGATCGCGCTGATCGCGCTGGCGGTCCTGATCGCGACGGTCTCGGCGACCACCGGCGTCGAGAAGGGCATCAAGCTGATCTCCCAGCTCAACGTGCTGCTGGCGATCCTGCTCGCGGTGTTCGTGCTGGTCACCGGTCGCACGGCCTACCTGCTCAACGCACTGGTGCTCAACCTCGGCGACTACGTGCGGCTGTTCCCCGACATGACCATGCAGACCTTCGCGTTCCAGGACACCGGCGACTGGATGGGATTCTGGACGCTGTTCTTCTGGGCCTGGTGGATCGCCTGGTCGGCCTTCGTCGGGCTGTTCCTCGCGCGCATCTCCCGCGGCCGGACCATCAAGCAGTTCGTGGCCGGGACGATGATCATCCCGTTCAGCTACATCGTGATGTGGATCGCGATCTTCGGGAACGCCGCGCTCGACGAGATCCGCAGCGGCAACACCGCCTTCACCGAGGTGGCAGCCGAAGCGGTCGACCCCTCCGAGGGGCTGTGGGCGCTGCTGCAGGAGTACCCGGGGTTCCCGATCGTGGCCACCCTGGCCATCATCGTCGGCCTGCTGTTCTACGTGACCTCGGCCGACTCCGGCGCACTGGTGATGGCCAACCTGTCGTCGCGGCTGCGCACCCCCCGCGAGGACGCCCGCGCGTGGCTGCGGATCTTCTGGGCGGTCGCGACCGGCGCGTTGACGCTGGCGATCCTGGCCGCCGGGAACATCCTCGCGCTGCAGTACGCCACGGTGATCATCGGCCTGCCGTTCGCGTTCTTGATGATCGGCGTCATGTGGGGGCTGTACCAGGCGCTGTCGGTCGAGGCCCACCTGGCCGACAGCCGCGCCGGCATCCCGCCCGGAGCGCTGTCCGGGCGCTCCAACGCCGTCGAGCAGTCGTCACGACCGGATGTGCCCTGGCAGGCGCGCGTGCGCCGGGTGATGACGTTCCCAGGCCGCGACCGTGCCGAAGCGTTCCTCGCCGAGGACGTCACACCAGCCCTGGAGGAGGTGGCCGCCGAGCTCGGCTCGCAGGGCGTGACCGCGCACGTCGCCGGCGTCAGCGACGAGGGCGCGCAGCCCGCCGTCGAGCTCGTGGCCACATTCGGCGACCACCTACCGTTCCGCTACCGGGTCGAGCATCGCGACGCGCCGATCCCAGCCTTCGGCAGATCGATGCCACGCGGCGACGAACACTACTCACGGCTCGAGGTGCACCTGCGCGACGGTGGCCAGGGCTACAACGTGATGGGCTACACGCGCACCCAGCTCATCGACGACGTGCTCGACCAGTACGAGCGGCACCTGGACTTCCTTCGTCGGCACGACGGCACCGGCGTCTGAGCGCGGCCTCCCGGGCACGTTGAGGCTCCCGGCGTGGCGCCGCCGAGGGATCCCCCGACCGCCCAGCTGCATAGCCGTTCAGGTGTGGCGCAGGTGGTGGATGCCGCGGCGCTCGACGCCGGCGGCCTCGGTGATGCGGCGTGGGACAACTGGACCGTCCTGCGTCCCCTGCCCGCCGCCAGCTCGTCGGCGATGTACCGCTGGACATGCATGGGGGTGAGCTTGGCGAGGATACGCCCGAGGCCGGGCTCGAGGAGGCGGGGCGGCGCGATTCGGTCGCCCTGCTTGGTCTTGCCGGCGAGGTCGCCGGGTTCGACGAACGGTCGTGTCAGCGTGGATGTGCCGTGCGGCGCGTCACATCTCGCGTAGCGCCGCGTCGTGGAGCAGCCCGATCAGAACCTGCAGAGACGCTCGGTTCGTCGCGGAGGGCGAACACCACCCGCGGGTCCTGAAGATGCACCGGTCGGGTCAGATCGGACCGGGACATGGCACACAGCCAGCGCACGCTGCGGGAGTGGTGCAGTCCGTCCGGCGCATCGGGCCGCCACTCGTAGTCCCCGGTGATCTCGCCGAGGAGCAGCCGGTCGCCGGTCGGCACGACCACTCGGTCTGCGATGCGGATGTCGGTCACGAACGTGCGCATCTGGCGTCGGCGCTTGGTGTTCCGTGGTGAGCGTCCCATCGGCGCGGCGGCGTCCTCGTCGCCGGTCGGGCGGAGACCGACGAACGACCGCTGCCGCATGCTGGCGACCTCGGCGGGAGTTCCGCGCACGACCCATGCGGAGACCGTGCCGGTGGATGTGTCGGGCATCGCCGACTTGGGCCAGACGTAGGGCTCGTCGGGGTCGACGTCCGGGAACAGCGGACCGTAGTGCTCGGGATGCTTGCGCAGCAGCGCCGCACGGTGCGACCGATGCAGCGGCTCCCACCCGATCCACGGCGGAAGGTCGCCCGCCACGGCGAGCTCGGCCTGTGACCGCACAGGGTGGGGAGCGATGAACTCCACGAGTTGGGGCGCCACGGTGTCGTCGAAGCCGTGGGCGACCCAGTGCTCGACGATCACCGCCCCGTAGGTCACGAGGGCCGCCGTGTGACCGGCCCACATGGTCACGGCGGGGTGGGTGCGCCAGCCGTAGTCATCGAACGTCAATGCGCGGAGGATCTGGAGGACCTCCACGCGCTGTTTGCCCAGCCGGCGCATGTCGAGCACCCCAGCGGTCGCCGCGAAGCTGCTGTATGGCAGGAAGGTCTGCATCGCGGATCCTCGGGATGGGGGAAGGTCTGTGCTGCACCGGCATGAGCGCTCGGAGACGGCATGCCCGAAGGCCACCTCATCCATTACTACGCGACGACGCAGGAGCAGGGGCTACTTGGCGAGACGGTTGTGACGTCACCCCAGGGCAGATTCGCCGCGGCGGCTGAGCTCTCTGGCCGACGCCTGGGACGCATCGAGCCCTACGGCAAGCACCTGTTCTACTGGTGGGACAGCGAGGTCGTGCACGTGCATCTCGGCATGCAGGGGATCTTCCTGCACCATGGACAGCCGGCGCCGATCCCTCGCCGCCAGGTCCGTCTCCGTGTTGCCGGTCCAGCGCTGGTCGTGGACCTCATCGCGCCGCTCCTGTGTGAGCTCGGCACACCGGCGCTGCGGGACGCGGTGGTGGCCGACCTCGGTCCCGACCCGCTGCGGAGAGACGCCGACGCTGACCTCGTGTGGGCCCGCCTGCGGAAGCGACGTCAGAGCATGGGCGTGGCGCTGCTCGACCAGCGCCTCGTCTCCGGCATCGGCAACGTGATCCGCGCGGAGGCACTGCACGCGGCGCGTCTCCATCCACGGCGGATCGCTACGTCTGTCTCGTGCGACGAGTTCGCGGACTTGTGGGGGCACATCGTGCGCATCATGCGGGACGCGGCCACGGTGGGCCGCATCGTCACCGCGAAACGCCACGATGGCGAGACCCGCAAGGTCTACAAGCAGCAGACGTGCGGAACCTGCGGGCGGCCGGTAGAGGCGTTCCCGCTCTCCGGCCGTACCGCGTACGCGTGTCCGTACGACCAGCCACTCGACACCGCAAGGTGATGCTCAACGCGTTACCACCCGCGCCAAAGCCGCCATCCGCCTTGGGGCATCCGGGAATCCCCAAGCCTGCCGCCTCGACCGTGGCTGCTCTTTGGGCTCGCGCCCCCCGCGTCGCAGATGCACCCCCACAGGTCCCGCGGCCGCCAGGCGGCGCCGTTCGCGGCGCGCGGCCCAGCGGCTGGAGGGAAGTTGCCGCCAGCGAGCGAGCAGGTAGCCCGCCAGGCCGGCGCCGAAGGCGGCCCACCACCCCGGCGACTCGACCTGCAGCGGCCATTGCGGGTCGGCGGCGTGCACGACGCCGATGCCGACCAGACAGACCATCGCTTCGTGGCGGAGACGAGCCCGGTGGGAGACCACCGGCAGTGCCAGGACGGCCAGGCCCACGAGGCCCCGCGCGAGATGCGGGTGGCCGCAGCGCACGTAGAGGCCGCCGGAGATCACGGCCGCGATGGCAGTCGACGCCAGCTCGCGGTCGTCAAGACCGCCACGTCGGGTGAACGGCTGCCACCCGATGACCTGCCGCGGCAGTGGAATGCGGCGTGCGACGCGGGTGCCCGCTTCAGAACCCGCGTGCTCGTGCCCGAGCCACGTCACGAACCACGGGTTGTTCAGCGCATCGGCGCGACGGCGGTGGCGGACGTGCATGACGGCCTCGTGCGGGTCCATGCCGCGCTCGATGAGCGTACGAGCGACGACCAGGCCCGAGCGATTGAGGCCGGCGGCGCAGCGCACGAGCACGGTCTCGCCCGTGTCCATCCAGGCAGAGATGCGCCGTGCCCACTCGCGGACCTGCTCGGGCTCGTCGAGCTGCGCGTCGGCGATGCGCCACGACAGCGCCGTACTCCCTGAGGGAACGGCCACGTGCTCCTGCCGCTCGGCGCACAACGTGATGACACGGTCGAACCGGCCCTCGGCCAGCGCGGCTCGGCTCCCGCTCATCCACAGTCCGGG
>CAYVGE010000076.1:0-16051 GCA_964450395.1 uncultured Actinomycetota bacterium | reverse complement strand
GAGGAGCTCGGCCTCGAGGCGGGCAGCAAGCCGTTCGACCTGGTCTTCCACGGCGGCTCGGGCTCGACGTTGGAGGAGATCCGCGAGTCGCTCGACTACGGCGTCATCAAGATGAACATCGACACCGACACCCAGTACGCCTTCACCCGCCCGATCGTCGACCACGTGTTCAAGAACTACGACGGCGTGCTGCGCGTCGACGGCGAGGTCGGCGTCAAGAAGACCTACGACCCGCGGACGTGGGGCAAGAAGGCCGAAGAGGGCATGGCCGCCCGGGTGGTCGAGGCCTGCGAGGCGCTGCGGTCGGCCGGGACCTCGATGGCCGGCGCCTGAGTCGCGGCGTGCGGATCGGCCTGCCCGGCCCGGACCCGGCCCGGCCGGGCGGGTTCCGCGCGGACCGTTGACAGGGCGGGCGATCGAGGTCCGGCTCGCACCGGTCGACCGCTACGCGCTGTGCACGGGGCACCGCAGCGATCGGCACCTGCGGATGTGTGCGCGGGCCCGGTACCGTCGCACCACCACCGCCCCGCAGACGGCGCGGGTGCGGCTGGTGTACCTGGAGCAGGTCACCCCGTCGGCCGGAGGAGCGTCGTGACCGCCTGGTGGGTGATCATCATCGTCGTCATCGCGGGTGGCGCCGCCGTCACGCTGCAGGCGCAGCTCGCGGCGGTCGTCGAGGGCCAGCTCGGGACCCTCGAAGCCGTCTTCCTGACCTACGGCGTCGGTGGCCTCGTGTCCGGCCTGCTGGTGCTGCTCGCCCGCGGCGGCAACCTGCCGCGGTGGCGTGAGCTGCCGCCGCACGTGCTGCTCGCCGGGGTGTTCGGGCTGGTGATCGTCGGGGCGATCTCGTTCACGGTGGCCCGCCTGGGCGTGGTCCGAGGGCTGCTCCTGATCACCGTCGCCCAGTTCGTCGTCGCCGCGGTGATCGATCACTTCGGTCTGCTGGGGGCGGAGGTGCAGCCCCTGACGTTGCAGAAGGCCGCGGGCGTCGCGCTGCTGCTGGGCGGTGCATGGATCGTGCTGCGCTGACGTCCCGGCGTCGGTCGACCCGATCGGTCGGTCCGTGGCCCCGTTGCTCCGGCGGTACCCTTGCCGGCCGGGGACGTCCGTTCGCCCTGGAGGCAACCACGATGAGCACACGCAGCAGCTATGAGCCGGGCACGCCGTGTTGGGTCGACCTCATGTCGCCCGACGTCGACGCGTCGACCGCCTTCTACACCGGCCTGTTCGGGTGGCAGGCCGAGGACCAGTTCGACGGGGACGGCACCCGCATCTACACGAACTTCCTGCGCGACGGCCAGCTCGTCGCGGGCATGGGCGGCCAGCAGCCCGGGATGGAGGGCGCGCCCCCGATCTGGAGCACGTACGTCGCGACCGAGGACGTCGACGCCACATCCACGCGGGTCGAGTCGGCCGGTGGAACGGTGATGATGCCGGCGATGGACGTCATGGACCAGGGGCGCATGGCGATCTACGCCGACCCGACCGGCGCCGTCGTCTCGGTCTGGCAGGCCGGGGTGCACCACGGAGCGCAGGTCTGCGACGAGCCCAACACCTGGTCGTGGAACGAGCTGATGACGCGCGACGTCGATGCGGCGCTCGCGTTCTACACCGATGTCTTCGGGTGGACCTACGACGGCATGGAGATGCCGTTCGGCACGTACCACGTCATCCAGGGTGGCGATGCCGGCGGTCTGGGCGGACTGATGCCGATGCCCCCGGGCGTGCCCGACATGGTGCCCAACCACTGGGCGGTCTACTTCATGGTCGCCGACGCCGACGCGACGGTCGAGCGGGTGCGCGAGCTCGGCGGCCAGCTGGTGCAGGGACCCGACGACATGCCGGGCGTGGGACGGTTCGCCACCGTGCACGACCCCCACGGCGGCAGCTTCATGATCCTCGGGACGCAGTCGCAGAGCTGAGGCGGACGCGGACGCTGGGGGCTCGGGCGTGCCGCGCGAGGGCGCCTCAGCGCCGGGGCGCCTCCCGCGACCCAGCGCCCGGCCGCCTGTCCGCCAGGGGTGAGGCGCGGTGGCTGAGGCGCGGCAGCTGCAGATCGGCGGCCTGAGGTTCGACGCCCTGGTGGCGGGGCCCGAGGACGGCGAGCTGGTGCTCCTGCTCCACGGCTTCCCCCAGACGTCGGCGCTGTGGAGCGCGCAGCAGGGGGTGCTCGCCGCCGCAGGGTACCGGACGGTCGCGATCGACCAGCGTGGGTACTCACCGGGCGCCCGGCCGGCGGGCGATGCCGCGTACCGGCTGCCCCTGCTGGGCCGTGACGCGCTCGGCGTGACCGACGCGCTGGGCGTCGACCGCTTCCACATCGTCGGCCACGACTGGGGCGGCTTCGTCGCCTGGTGGGTCGCCACCAACGCGGCACCGCGGGTGCGGTCGCTGACGGTGCTGTCGACGCCGCACCCGCGGGCGGTGGGACGGGCGCTGCGGTCGTTCGACCAGCGCCGCAGGTCCGGCTACGTCGGCCTCTTCGCGTCGCGGTTGGGCCCGCCTGTCCTCGGCGGGCTCGGCGCGCTGGGGCTGCGCGCCCTGCTGGCCCTCAGCGGGCTGCCCCGTGACCGCAGCGCCGCGCTGGTGGAGCGCGCGCGGCGCGATCCGGCGTGGTTGCCGGCGGCGCTGGCGTGGTACCGGGCGCTGGACCGCCGCAGCTTCGCCGAGGTCGGCGACGTGCAGGTGCCGACGCTGTACATCTGGGGCGAGGGTGACCGGGCGCTGGGTCCGGAGGCTGCCTACGGCACCGGCGCCCACGTCACGGGGCCCTACCGGTTCGCACCGGTGCCCGGCGTCGGGCACTGGCTGCCGGTGGTCGCCGCCGACGTCGTCAACGCGCTGCTGGGTGGGCACCTGGCCGCCAACGCCACCTGACCCGTCGAGCGACATCGTGACCGAGCACAGCGGCGTGCCCATCGCGACCTTCCGGTTGGGATCTTCGCAGCTACCGTTCCCGACGTCCGGCACCGGCGGGACTCATCGGCCCCGGGCGGGCCGGGCGACGGATCGCCGTCAGCCGGCGCCGGCGTGGTCAGGGTCGAGGCCGAACGCCTGCAGCGCGGCGGCGGCGGCCGCCCCGTCGTCGACCGCGTCCGCCGCCGTGGCGGGGGTGCGCGAGAAGCGCGGTGCCGGCGCGGGGTGGCGGCCCCCTGCCGCCCACCGGGCGTGGTTGCGGCGGTGGCGCAGGTGGGGGTGGTCGACGGCCTCGTCGAGGCCCAGCACCGGGGCGACGCACGCGTCGGTCCCGGCGAAGTGCTCGGCCCAGGCGTCCCGGGGCCACTGGAGGAAGACGGCGGCGATCCTGGCGCGCAGCTCGGGCCACCGGCTGCGGTCGGTGCGGTCCGGCCAGGTCGACGGGTCAGTGACGACCGCAACGCCCTCGAGGAACTCGGCCCAGAACGTCGGCTCCAGCGGCGCGAGCGCCACGTAGCCTCCATCGGCGCACAGGTAGACGTCGTAGAAGGGCGCGCCGCCGTCCAGCAGGTTGACGCCACGCCGATCGGCCCACAGCCCTGCGTTGCGGAAGCTCCACGTCTGGGCCAGCAGCAGCGAGACGCCGTCGAGCATGGCGGCGTCGACCACCTGGCCGTGTCCCGAGCGCTGCCGCTCGAGCAGCGCGGCGAGGATCCCCGTGACCAGCAACATCCCGCCGCCGCCGTAGTCGGCGACGAGGTTCAGCGGGATCGCCGGCGGGCCGTCGGTGGGTCCCATCAGCGACAGCGCGCCCGAAACCGCCAGGTAGGTCAGGTCGTGGCCGGCGCGGCCGGCGAGGGGGCCGTCCTGGCCCCAGCCGGTCATGCGGGCGTACACCAGTCCCTGGTTGCGTGCCGCGCAGTCGTCCGGGCCGATGCCCAGCCGCTCGGTCACCCCCGGTCGGAAGCCCTCGACCAGCACGTCGGCCCGCTCGACGAGGTCCAGCGCCCGTGCGAGCCCGTCGGGGTCGCGCAGGTCCAGCGTGACGGTCGCGCGCCCGCGGTCGGTCACCTCGTGCTCGGCCGGCAGCAGCCGGCCGCCGCCGCCCGGGCGGACGATCCGCAGCACGTGGGCCCCGAGGTCGGTCAGTACCATGCACCCGAACGGCGCGGGGCCCAGGCCGGCCAGCTCCAGCACGGTCGTGCCCGCCAGTGGCCCGTCGGCCGCCGGGTGGCTGCCCGCCGTGGCCGGGCCCGGCCCGGTCACAGCCCGAGGTCCCGGCCGATGATCTCCTTCATGATCTCGGTGCTGCCGCCGTAGATGGTCTGCACACGCGCATCGGCGAAGTCGCGGCTGATCTGGTACTCGCGCATGTAGCCGTACCCGCCGTGCAGCTGCAGGCACCGGTCCGCCACGTGGACCTGCGTCTCGGTAGCCCACCACTTCGCCTTCGCCGCGTCGACGGCGGTCAGCTCGCCATCGACGTGCCGGGCGATGCAGGCATCGACGTGTGCGCGGGCGACGTCGATCTCGGTCGCCAGCTCCGCCAGCAGGAAGCGGTTGTGCTGGAACGTGCCGATCGGCTGCCCGAAGGCGGTGCGCTCCCGGACGTACGCCAGTGTCCGCTCGAGCATGCCCTCGCACGCTGCGACGGCGCTGACGGCGATGGCGAGCCGCTCCTGCGGCAGGTGCTCGACCAGGGTGGCGAAGCCCGCGCCCTCCTCGCCGAGCCGGTTGGCGACCGGCACGCGGGCGTCGACGAAGGCCAGTTCACTGGTGTCCTGCCCGTGCAGCCCGAGCTTGTCCAGGTTCCGCCCGCGCGAGAAGCCCGGCGTGTCCGCCTCGACCACCAGCAGCGTGAGCCCGCGGTGGCGGTCCTCGGCGGTGCGGCAGGCGACCACGACCAGGTCGGCCTGCTGGCCGTTGGAGATGAACGTCTTCGCGCCATTGACCACGTAGTCGTCGCCGTCGCGCTCGGCGCGGGTGCGGATGGCGGCGAGGTCGCTGCCTGCCCCGGGCTCGGTCATCGCCACGGCCAGCACCGTCTCGCCGGTCGTGACCCCCGGCAGCCAGCGGGCCTGTTGCCCGGCGTCCGTCCGCTCCAGCAGGTACGGCAGCACGATGTCGTTGATCAGGGTGAACGCGAGCCCCACCGAGTGCGCCCCCGCGCGCGCGAACTCTTCGGTCACGACGGCGTTGGCGCGGAAGTCATCGAGGCCGAGGCCGCCGTGCTGCTCGGGCACCGCGAAGCCCAGCAGCCCGAGCTCGCCCGCCTCGAGGAACACGCTGCGGTCGACCATGCGCTTGGCCTCGAAGTCGTCCAGCGACGGCAGCACGCGCTCGGCCACGAAGTCGCGGACGACCTGCCGCAGGCTGTCGTGCTCGGGCTCGAAGATGGTCCGGCGCATCCGCCCTCCTCGCACCGCGTTGCGCACCCTCTACAGTAGGCCGCGGCCGCCCCGCTGAGCGGGACGGCGTCCGCCCACGGCTGGTCAGCGGCGCAAACCGTGCGTCGTAGCGTGTGGGCGTCCGTACCCGATGGCGCGACTGCGGCCCGATCCGACAAGGACGTGTTCTTGCAGGACATCTCCACCACCACGAGCTGGCTGCCGGAAGAGGACCTCTCGTGGATCCGCGAGCGGGTGCCGCTGGTCTGCGTCGACGCGGTACCCGTCCGCCTCGACCACCTCGGGCAGGTCGAGAAGGTCGGCCTGCTGCTGCGCGCGCTGCCCGACACCACCGTCAGCCGGGCGATCGTGACCGGCCGCGTCCTGCGCGGCGAGACGGTCCGCGAGGCGCTGTGGCGCCACCTCACCAAGGACCTCGGCCCGGACTGCGACCCCCAGCTGCCGGCGTCGATCACCCCGTTCACCGTGGTCGAGTACTTCCCCGACCCCCACCGCACCGGGTTCCACGACCCCCGCCAGCACACGGTCAGCCTGGCCTACGTCGTGCCGATCAACGGTGAGCCGCGGCCGGCCGAGGACGCCCTGGACTTCGCCTGGCTGACCGTCGGCGAGGTCACCAGCAAGGCGGTCGAGTCGGAGATGTCGCAGGGCCACGACCGCGTCGTCCGCCACGCGCTGGCATCCTGTCGACGCCTGCCCTGACCGGAGCGCCCGACCGGGCGTCCGCCGCAGGTCGGTGCGCCGGTCGCACCCCCGGGTCGGTCGCCCCCGCGCTCAGCCGTCGCCGTGCGCTGCGAGGTCCTGGTAGGCGTCGAGCGACTCCGGGTTGGCCAGCGCACCCTCGCTGGCGACGTCGGACAGCGCTGCACCCGCGAAGAGCTTCTTGACCGGCACCTCGAGCTTCTTGCCCGACAGGGTCCGCGGCACATCGGGCACCGCGTGGACCCGGTCGGGGACGTGGCGCGGTGACAGCTGCTCGCGGATGTGGCCGGCGATCCGCGACTGCAGGTCGTCGTCGAGTTGCGCGTCGTCGGTGAGCACGACGAACAGCACCAGGGTCCCGGCACCGCCGCTGTCGTCCTCGAGGTGGATGACCAGCGCGTCCTTCACCTCGTCGAGGTCTTCGACCGCCCGGTAGAACTCGCTGGTCCCCATGCGGACACCGCCGCGGTTGAGCGTGGCGTCCGACCGCCCGGTGATCACGCAGGTGCCCCGCTCGGTGATGCGGATCCAGTCGCCGTGGCGCCACACGCCCGGGAAGGTGTCGAAGTAGGCGTCGCGGTAGCGCCCGCCGTCCTCGTCACCCCAGAACCTCACCGGCATCGACGGCATCGGCGCCGTGATCACCAGCTCGCCGCGCTCGCCGAGGACCGGCTTGCCCCGCTCGTCGTACGCCTCGACCTTGGCGCCCAGGCAGCGGCACGAGATCTCGCCGGCGTAGACCGGGGTCACCGGTGCGGCGCCCACGAACGCGGTGCACATGTCGGTGCCGCCGGACACCGACGCGACCTGCACGTGGTCGCCGACCTCCTCGCTGCACCACACGAAGCCCTCCGGCGGCAGCGGCGCGCCTGTCGAGCCGACTTGGCGCAGGTGCGACAGGTCGTGGTCGGCGCCCGGGGACAGCTCCTGCCTGCGGCAGCTCATCAGGAACGGCGCGGACACGCCGAAGACCGTGATCCCCGTGTCCTCGATCAGCTGCCACAGCGTGTCGAGGTCGGGGTGGGCCGGGTTGCCGTCGAACAGCACCAGCGTCGAGCCGACCAGCAACCCCGACACCAGGAAGTTCCACATCATCCACCCGGTGGTGGTGAACCAGAAGAACGCGTCGTCGGGGCCGATGTCGTGGTGCAGGCCGAGCATCTTGAGGTGCTCGAGGATGATGCCGCCGTGGCCGTGGACGATGGCTTTGGGGATCCCGGTCGTGCCGCTGGAGAACAGGATGTACAGGGGGTGCTCGAACGGGACGGGGGTGAACCGCAGGTCGGGGGCGCGCGCGAGCAGGTCCTCCCAGCGCGTGACATCGGGGATCGCGTCGGTGTCGGGATCCAGGTAGGGCACCAGCACGGTGTGGCCCAGGCCCGGCAGCGCCTCGCGGATCGCCGCGACCTCCTCGGCACGGTCGATGGCGCGGTCGCCGTAGCGGTAGCCGTCGACGGTGAGCAGCACCTTCGGGGTGATCTGCTCGAGGCGGTCGATCACCGACGTCACGCCGAACTCGGGCGCGCACGACGACCAGATGGCCCCGATGCTCGCGGTCGCCAGGAACGCCACGATCGTCTCTGGGATGTTGGGCAGGTAGGCGGCGACCCGGTCGCCCTGCTCGACGCCGAGATCACGCAGCCCCGCGGCGGCCCGCGCCACCTGATCGCGCAGCTGGGCGTAGGTCAGGCGCAGCTCGTCGCGCGTCTGCGACCGGGCGATGATCGCCGTGTGGTCGTCGTCGCGGCGCAGGGCGTGCTCGGCGTAGTTCACCGTCGCCCCCGGGAACCAGTGGACCCCCGGCATGGTGTCCGAGTCGCGCACCACCTCGGCGTCGTCGTGCAGGCGGACGTCGAAGTGCTCGACCACCAGCAACCAGAAGTCGTCCGGGTGCTCGACCGACCACGTCCACAGGTCGTGGTAGCTGTCGACCTCGACGCCGTGGCGACTGCGGGCCTCCTGAGCGAACGCGCCGATGCCGGTGGCGTCCCAGGCGTCGTCGGGTGGGCTCCACAGCAGCTGCGGGGCGTCGTCGGTATCGGTCGCCACGGCTCAGCCCTCCGTGATGCCGAGGTCGCGGACCACGCGGCCCACGTGGCCCTTGGCGCGCACGTTGCGCCACTCGCGTTCCAGCTCGCCGGACGGTCCGAGCACGAACGTCGAGCGGATCAGCCCCTCGTACTCGCGGCCGTAGTTCTGCTTGGTGCCCCACGCGCCGTACCGCCGGGCCACCGCGTGGTCGGTGTCGGACAGCAACGGGAACGGCAGGTCGTTCGCTTCGGCGAACGCTGCGTTGGCCGCCGGGGGGTCCGGGCTGATCCCCACCACGGCGTAGCCGGCGTCGAGCAGGCGGTCGTAGCGGTCGCGGAAGTCACATGCCTCCCCCGTGCAGCCCGGCGTCGACGCCTTCGGGTAGAAGAACACGACCAGTCCCCGGTCCCGGAAGCTGTCGCTCGACACGGGCGTGCCCTCGTGATCGGGCAGGGTGAAGGACAGGTCGCTCATCGCATCGCCTCTCGCCGTGGCTCGCCTCGCCGTGAGCGTACGCCTGCGGGTCAGCCCAGAAACCCGACGCGGTGGCCGGCACGCCGGGTGGTGTGCTCCCCTGCCGCGACCACGGTCGCCGGCAGCGTCACCAGTGCCAGCGCCGAACGCCCCATCAGGTCCCGCCGAACCCCTCGGGCAGCCGCAGCCGCTCGTCCCACGGCAGGACCACCTCGCCGTCCTCGATCACCGGCTGCGTCGCGGCGACCGTCCGGCGGGCGGCCGCGTCGAACGCGCGGTCGACCGACGGGTGGGCGACGGCGTCGCGCATGGTGCAGTAGGTCGGGGCGATCATCGACAGCTCGTCGAGCGCGGGGGCGCCGGCCCAGGTCTCCTCGACCACCTCGTGCTCGTGCGGCGTCACGACCGCGTCGTCCGGCAGGCGTGCCAGGAAGAAGCGGGTGTCGTAGCGCCGTGGTTCGGACGCGGGGGTGACCCACCAGTCCCAGTAGCCCAGCAGCCGCGTGTCGAGGTGCAGGCCGAGCTCCCTCGCCACCGCCACGAGGCTCGTGGCGCCGTCGAGCAGGGCGCGGCGGGCGTCGGCGACGGCTGCCGGCGGCGGGGTGTCGGCGGACAGCAGGATTCCCGACTCCTCGAGCACCTCCCGGTAGGCGGCGACCACGTGCCCGCGGGCCAGGTCGACGTCGACGTCCATCACGCGCGCCCAGGCGGCCGGCGGTGGACCCGTCCAGTGGGCGTCTATGGCCGGGTCGCGGTCGACCTCGTCGACCCGGCCGCCGGGGAAGACCCACAGGCCACCGGCGAAGTGCATGCGCCGCGGCCGACGCTGCAGGTAGACCTCGATCCCGTCCGTGCCGTCGCGCAGGATCAGCACCGTCGACGCGGGGCGGGCCACGTCGGGCATGGCCGCTCAGACGTCCTCGAAGTGCTCGACCACCGGCGGACCGGCGAAGTGGGGGCCCACATGGCCACGCCACCGGCCGAAGCGGTCGCTGTCGCGGAACGCCTGATGGGCGTCGACGGAGTCCCACTCGACCAGCATGACGAAGCGAGAGGGGGTCTCGACGCCCCGGGTCATGCGCAGTGCGTGGCAGCCGTCAGCGTCGACGACCAGGTGGCGCGCCGCGTGGAACGACTCGATGAAGGCGTCCTCCCGGCCCTCGGTGATGTCGAAGATCGCGATCTCGAGCGTCATGGGCCGATGATGCCACACCCCCGCCCGGTGTCCTCCGGGGGCGTGCGGCCGCGGTCGCACGCCCCGGCGCATGACCCGGCACCCCCCTTGGGCACGCTCCCGCCAGGTGCTAGCGTCGAGCACGGCGATGGGAGGAGCGGGGGCGATGGTCCTGACGATGCGCCGCGCGGTCGCCATCTTCGCGGCCGCGGTGTTCGTGTCGCTCCTCGCCTCAGTCCCGATGCTGGCCACGGCGCAGACGGACGACATCGACTGCGCGGACTTCCAGACCCAGGCAGAGGCGCAAGCCGAGCTCGAACGCGACCCGACCGACCCCTTCACGCTCGACACCGACAGCGACGGTGTGGCCTGCGAGGGCCGCTTCCTCGACGACCAGCGGGACCTCGACGTGGGCGGGGACCCCGACGGCACGACCGACCGCGACGGCGGGATCGAACCCGCGACACCCGAGACCCCTACGCCGCGGGCGACGCCGACGGTGCCGGAGTCGGTCGAGGCCGGCGGTGGCTACTGCGCGACCCACGACGACTGCTGACCCACCCGCCAGGCGGTCGCCAAGCACCTGGGCGTGCTCGCCGATGCCGGGCTCGTGACCGCGCGCCGACGCGGCCGCGAGAGCGCTACGAGGCCGTGCCTGACGGGCTCGACGAGGCGCGGGCCTGGCTCGACGACGTCGGCCGCCGCTGGGACGACCGGCTCACCGCGCTCGGGAGCCTATTGGCGCGACTGATCGGGTGGACCGATGGCCGACGCCTCGTCGGGCAGCCGCTCCACGTAGCGCGGGTGCACGTCGCGCCACCGGGTGTCGGGGTCCCACGGTGGCGTCGTGCCTGCCAGGTGGTGGGCGAGCACGTCGAGGCAGACGTCCCAGCCGGTGGCGTCCCGTGCGCCCGTGCCGACCTCGTCGATCACCGTGGTGAACGTCAGCCGGCAGCCGTCGGCGCCATCGGAGCGCAGCTCGAACCGCACGAGGTCGGTGTCCCAACGGAACTCGAGCACCGACGGCGGGTCGTACGTCAGCATCTCGCCCTCGAGCACCGGGCTGTCCTCCATCGGGAAGGTGAACCGCAGCGGCGCCCCGGCGCGGCGCTCGCCCTCGATGGTCGTCGGGAACCAGGCGGCGAGGTGCTCGGGCTCGGTCAGCGCGCGCCACACCTTGGCGGGCGGGTGCGGCAGCCGGCGCTCGAAGCGCAGCTGCCACCCGCGGTCGGTCTGCTCGAGGGTCCCGTCATCCATCGTCTGCTCCCTCATCGTCGTCGGGCATGGCGCCGAGGTGCTGCTCGAGGGCGTCGAGCCGCTGGGACCAGCGGCGGCGGTAGGGCTCCAGCCACGCGTCGACCGCCCGCAGCGGCTCCGGTCGCACGCGGTACACCCGCTGCTGCGCCCTGCGGTCGGCCTCGACCAGGCCGGCGTCCCGCAGCACCCGCAGGTGCTTGGAGACCGCCGGCTGGCTGATGTCGAGGGCCTCCACCAGGTCGCCGACCGGACGCTCGCCCGCCAGCAGCAGGTCGAGGATCCGGCGCCGGTTCTCCTCGGCCAGCACCGCGAACATCGTGGTCATGGCAATTAGATTGCCAGGCGGTTATATAGCTGTCAAGCAATGGAACGCCACGGGGGCCGGAGCGGCGCTAGGTTCGCCGTCGGTCCGGCGCCCGCCGGGCCAACCGCCCGACCGCTGTGAGGGACGCACCGTGCTGCTGCGACTGATCCGCCACGCCGAGCCGGCGTACGTGGTCGACAGGACCCTGTTCAACAACCCGGAGCTGACGGCGCGTGGGCACCGGCAGGCGAAGCTGCTGGCGACGCGTGACTGGGGCCGTGTCGACGAGCTGTGGGTGTCGCCGATGGTCCGCGCACAGCAGACCGTCGCGCCGATCGCTGAGGCGCTCGGCCTCGAGCCGGTGATCCGCGACTGGATGCACGAGATCCGGGTGCCCGACGACTGGGAGGGCAGCCCGGTCGAGCGCTACGCGGAGGTGTTCGAGCAGTTGAACCTGCGCGCGATCACCGAGCTGTGGGAGGGCATCCCCGGCGGTGAGTCGTTCCGTGCCTTCCACGAACGCGTCACCCGCGGGCTGGCCGGAACGCTGCGGGGCTACGGCGCCGAGCCGGTCGTCACCGACGAGGGCGACCCGGACCTGTGGAGCCAGCCGGACGACGTCAGCGTGCTCTTCATCGCGCACGGCGGCACCAACGCGGTCACGTTGGGCCACCTGCTGGGCGCGTCGCCGACACCGTGGGAGTGGGACCGCTTCGATTCGGCGCACACCTCGGTCGCCACCCTGCACACCAGGCAGGTCGCCCACGCGGTGGCCTTCGGCATGACCGGCTTCGGCGACGTCTCGCACCTGCTCGGCGCCGAGGAGGTCACCCGCTGAGGCGTCACGCCGCCGGCAGGGTGCGTTGCAGGAACTGTGCGGTGATCCCCCATGCCGTGACGGCGTTGCGGGGCTGGTGGAACCGTTCGGACCACGCGTTGTCGAAGGCGTGCCCGCCGGTCCGGTAGCGCTCGAACTGCACGTTGGCCCGGCCCGTAGCGGCTGCCTCGACCCGGTCGACGGCGTCGGCGGGCGTGTACGGGTCGCGCTCGCCGAAGTGGAACAGGGTCGGGCACGTGATGCCGTCCATGGCATCGAGCGCGTCGGGGATGGCCGAGCCGTAGTACGACACGCAGGTGTCGGGGTCGGCCACCGACGCCACGTGGTACGCCAGCGCGCCGCCGAGGCAGAACCCCAGGATCCCCGTGCCGCCGTCCACGCCGTCGAGGCCGCGCAGGTGATCGAGTGCGGCGACGAGGTCGCCGACCGCCGCCTGCGCGTCCAGCTGCGCGGCCATGTCCATCGCGGTGTCGAGGTCGTTGTCGGAGATGTCGGCCCCGGCCTGCACCCGCCAGTACAGGTCCGGCGCCAGCACGGTGTAGCCCAGCCGGGCCAACCGCTCGGCGCTGAACGCCAGGTACTCGCTGACGCCGAAGATCTCCTGCACGAGCACCAGGCCCGGTCCGCTGCCCGCTGCCGGCCGGCGCAGCAGCGCGCCCATGTGCCGTCCGTCGGGCAGCGGCACGGTGTGGTCGAGGCGGTCGTTCATGGCGGCGTCGTCCCTCCCGTCGGTGCGCGGGTCACCGTACCCGCCCGCCGGAGCGCCCCCGACGCCCGCTACAGTGACCGCCATCGACGAGGACGCCTACCTGACGTTCACGCGCGACCAGTGGGCGTCGCTACGTGCGGCGACCCCGATGACGCTGACCGATGCCGACGTCGAGCAGTTGCGCGGCAGCAACGTCGCGCTGTCGCGGGACGAGGTCGAGCAGGTGTACCTGCCGCTGGCGCGGCTGCTGGACCTGCACATGCAGGCCACCAGGCAGCAGTCGCTGGTCACCGAGGCGTTCCTGGGGCGGCCGTCGACGCGCGTGCCCTACGTGCTCGGCATCGCGGGGTCCGTCGCCGTCGGCAAGTCGACCGCCGCGCGGCTGCTGGTCGAGCTGCTCGGGCGCTGGCCGCACCAGCCGCGGGTGGCGCTGGTCACCACCGACGGCTTCCTGCACCCCAACGCCGAGCTCGAGCGGCGCGGACTGCTCGATCGCAAGGGCTTCCCCGAGTCCTACGACCGCCGCCGTCTGCTGGCGTTCGTCGAACGGCTGCGGGCGGGGGCCGACGAGGTCGCCGCCCCCGTCTACTCCCACCTCACCTACGACATCGTGCCCGACGAGTGGCATCAGATCGTGCGGCCCGACGTGGTGGTCGTCGAGGGCCTCAACGTGCTGCAGGGCAACGTGGGTGGGCCCGCGCCGTCGGACCACTTCGACTTCTCGATCTTCATCGACGCCCCGGTGGAGGCGATCGCGCGCTGGTACGTCGAGCGGTTCCACACCTTCCGCCGCACCGCCTTCCGCGACCCGGACAGCTACTTCCGCCACTACGCTGACCTGACCGACGAGCGGGCCGACGCCGAGGGCCGCCGGCTGTGGCGGACGATCAACGAGGTGAACCTCCGCGAGCACATCCTGCCGACCCGGCAGCGCGCCCGGCTCGTGCTGCGCAAGGGGCCCGATCACGCCGTGACGCAGGTGCGCCTGCGCCGCCGGTGATGGTGCCGCGGGTGCGGCGACGGCGTTGGGTCCCGGCACGGCCACCGGCGGTGCGCGGCCGCCCGGAGCGATCGCATAGGCTGGCGCGTCCCCGGGAGGTAGGTCGATGGACACCGTCACGTCGCTGATCGAGCTGGTGGGCAACACCCCGCTGGTCCGGCTCGAGAGGTTCTCGGCGGACGTCGGGCCGACGATCCTGGCCAAGGTCGAGTACCTCAACCCGGGCGGCAGCGTGAAGGACCGGATCGGACTGGCCATGGTCGAGGCCGCCGAACGCGACGGCCACCTGCGCCCGGGCGGCACGATCGTCGAGCCGACGAGCGGCAACACCGGCGTCGGGCTGGCGATGGTGGCGGCCCAGCGGGGCTACCGCTGCGTCTTCGTCATGCCCGACAAGGTCAGCGACGAGAAGGTCGACGTGCTGCGCGCCTACGGCGCCGAGGTCGTGGTCTGCCCCACCGCCGTCGAGCCCGACGACCCACGCAGCTACTACCGGACCGCCGACCGGCTGGTGCGCGAGACCCCTGGCGCCTTCCAGCCCTACCAGTACGGCAACCAGGCGAACCCCACCGCCCACGAGGCGACCACGGGTCCCGAGATCTGGGAGCAGACCGACGGGCGCGTCGACGTGTTCGTCGCCGGCATCGGCACCGGCGGGACCATCACCGGCGTCGGGCACTTCCTGAAGGCCCGCAACCCCGATGTCCAGATCGTCGGCGCCGATCCGGAGGGGTCGATCTTCTCCGGCGGCGAGGTGCACACCTACAAGGTCGAGGGTGTCGGCGAGGACTTCTGGCCCGACACGTTCGACCCGGACGTCGTCGACCGCTACGTCCGCGTCAGCGACCGCGAGTCGTTCCTGGTCGCCCGCGAGCTCGCCCGCACCGAGGGGCTCCTGGTGGGTGGGTCCTGCGGCACGGCGGCGCACGCGGCGCGCGTCGTGGCCGCCGACCTGCCCGACGACGCGGTCGTCGTGGTGCTGCTGCCCGACAGCGGCCGCGGCTACCTGTCGAAGCTGTACAACGACGACTGGATGGCGGCCAACGGCTTCCTCGACCGGCGCGGCGGCGGGACCCGCCTGGCTGCGGTCCTGCGGGCCAGGTCACAGCGGCTGCCCGACGTGGTGCACATCCACCCGGACGAGTCGGTCCGCCAGGCCATCGCCATCCTCAACGAGTTCGACGTCAGCCAGATGCCGGTGGTCCGCCGCGACGCGCTCGAGGCGCAGGACGACGTGGTCGGCTCGATCACCGAGCGGTCGCTGCTGGACCGCGTGTACCGCGAGCCGGACGTGCTCGACGAGCCGGTCTCGAAGGTCATGAGCGAACCGCTGCCTATGGTCGACGCCCGCGACACGGTGGGGGCCGCCATGGACCGGTTCTCGGCGGGGTGGCCGGCCGTGCTGGTCTGCGAGGGGCCCGTGCCCACCGGTGTGCTCACGCGCTCCGACGTGCTCGACTACCTGATCCGCCCCGGCTGAACCACCGACGGAGTCCGTGCGCCGCGCGTGTTGCCGGCCCGGGCTCCGCGATCCGAGGAGTTGCCATGACCGACTGGAGCGCGTCCGGCTTCGCCACGCGGGCGATCCATGCCGGGCAGGATCCCGATCCGCGCAGCGGTGCGGTGACGGTACCGGTCTTCCAGACCTCGACGTTCGCCCAGTCGGCGGTCGGCGAGCACCGGGGCTGGGACTACGCCCGCAGCGGCAACCCCACCCGCGACGCGCTCGAGACCGCGCTCGCGTCGTTGGAGGGTGGCACGCACGGGGTGGCGTTCAGCTCGGGGCTGGCCGCCGGCGACGCCGTGCTGCGCACCCTGTCGCCCGGCGATCACGTCCTGATGGCCAACGACGTGTACGGCGGGACGTACCGTCAGTTCTCGAAGGTCCACGAGCCGTGGGGCCTGGCGTTCGACCCGATCGACCTGGCCGATCCGGACGTGGTGGAGGCTGCCTGGCGCGACGAGACGCGCCTGCTGTGGATCGAGACGCCGACCAACCCGCTGATGAGCATCTTCGACATCGCGGCGCTGGCGGAGCAGGCCCACGAGCGCGGCGCGCTGGTCGTGGTCGACAACACCTTCGCCACCCCGTACCTGCAGCAGCCGTTGGCACTGGGCGCTGACGTGGTCACCCACTCGACCACGAAGTACCTGGGTGGCCACAGCGACGTCGTCGGCGGCGCCGCGGCCGCGAGCGACGACGCGATCGCCGAGCAGGTGCGCTTCCTGAAGAACGCC
>CAYVGE010000075.1:0-16081 GCA_964450395.1 uncultured Actinomycetota bacterium | reverse complement strand
GGTCGAACCGGCCCTCGGCCAGCGCGGCTCGGCTCCCGCTCATCCACAGTCCGGGGACGATCTCGGAAGGACTGTCGACAGGCACGCGCCCAGCGTGCCAGGCGGCAACGGCGTGAGCACCCTTGCACCGGAGGACGCCCGTACCGCCGTGCAGGCGATGGCCATCATGTCGGCGTCGCGCATGTCGGCCCAGAACGCGTGCCAGACCCGGGCTGTAGCGACCCGGCGACGAGCATGACCGGGCAGTCGAGCGGTGCCGACGACGCAGTGACCGCTCCGGTGCACGGCCAAAGGTCCCGCAACATGGGGAGCCGACCGGGGTGGTTGGCACGGTCGTTCGCCCCGTTGGCCAATTGATCGGCTCGTCAGGTTGGGTCGGGCGAGTTCGTCGACCCGGGAGCATCATCATGAAGGCACTCGTCTACCACGGACCTGGCAACAAGGCATGGGAGGAGGTCCCCGACCCACAGCTCGCCCAGGCGACCGACGCCGTCGTGCAGGTCGATAGCACGACCATCTGCGGCACGGATCTGCACATCCTCAAAGGCGACGTGCCGGCGGTGACCGACGGCCGCGTCCTCGGCCACGAGGGCGTCGGCACCGTGACCGAGGTGGGCTCGGCGGTCAAGAGCCTGGGCGTCGGCGACCGCGTGATCATCTCGTGCATCAACTCGTGCGGGTCATGTGCCTACTGTCAGCAGCAGCTGCCCTCGCACTGCCTGGCCGACGAGGGTGCGTCTGGGATCGGCTGGATCCTCGGCCACCTGATCGACGGCACGCAGGCCGAGTACGTGAGGGTGCCGTTCGCTGACACGTCGCTGTACAAGCTGCCCGAGGGTGTCGACGACGAAGCCGCGTTGATGCTGTCGGACATCCTGCCCACGGGCTTCGAGATCGGCATCCGCAACGGTGGGGTGAAGCCGGGTGACGTCGTCGCGGTGGTCGGCGCAGGACCGGTGGGGTTGGCGGCGATCATGACCGCCGGGCTGTACGGCGCATCACGGGTGATCGCCGTCGACCTCGACGCCAACCGCCGTGAGGTCGCCGAGACGTTCGGCGCCACCGACAGCGTCGACAGCGGTGTCGAGGGGTGGCGCGACGCGGCGATCGGGATGACCGATGGACTGGGCGTGGACGTGGCGATCGAGGCGGTCGGCGTGCCGGCCACGTTCGAGATGTGCACGCAGCTGATCCGTCCCGGGGGCGCCGTCGCCAACGTCGGTGTCCACGGCGCACCCGTGGAGCTGGCGCTGCAGGACCTGTGGATCAAGGACGTGTCGATCACGACCGGGCTGGTCAGCGGCACGACGACGGCGATGCTGCTCAAGCTGGTCGCACAGGGCAAGCTGCACCCCGAGCAGTTCGTCACGCACCGGTTCGCGCTCGACGAGGTCGTCGACGCCTACGACACGTTCGGCCGTGCGGCCGAGACGAAGGCACTGAAGGTGGCGCTGGCGCGCTGACGGCCGTCGTCGTCCGACGCGCCGGAGTCCCTGTGCGGACTCCGGCGCGTCGACGAGCCGCTGGCCACCGGCCTGGACGGTCCGGTGCGTGAGATCGTCCTCGCCGCCCGCCGACGTTGGCCGTTGCGCTCGACGGACCACCGGTCGCCGACGACGGGGATGGACTACGGTGCGCTGCCCGCTGAGGTGATCGACGTTGCCCGCTTCTTCAGCGCGGTGCGGTCGACCTTGCCGAGATGGGTGCGGGGGAAGTCGTCGAGCACCACCACACGCCTGGGGTGCTTGTAGGCCTCGAGCCGCGCGAGGGCGAACGCCCGCAGCTCGTCTGCGAGGGCGGCGTCGTCACCGGCGTCGGACGTCGCCGCCACGACGAAGGCGACCGGCTTGATCAGGCCGTCGGAATCGGTCGTGCCGACGACCGCGCACTCGGTGACCCTGTCGTGCTCCAGCAGGCAGCCTTCTACCTCCGCCGGCAGCATCCACTTGCCCTTGACCTTCAGGGCATCGTCGCCACGGCCGACGTACGTGACGTACCCGTCCTCGTCGGTCGCGATCAGGTCACCGGTGACCACCCACTCGCCGCGAAACGTCCGCTGCGTCGCGGGCATGTTGCGCCAGTAGGCGATCGCGCGGGACCCGCCCCTGACCCACAGGTGGCCGACCTCGCCCGGCGGCAGATCGCGCCCCTCGTCGTCGCGGGCGCGGATGTCGTAGCCGGACACCGCCATGCCCACCGTCCCCGGGCGCACCCGGCCGGGCTGGTTGCTGCAGAAGATGTGCCACATCTCGGCCGTGCCGAGCCCGTCGTACAGGTCGACGCCGTAGGTCGACATCCACCGGTGGTACAGCACCGTCGGCAGGGCCTCGCCGGCTGACGTCGAGAACCGCAGGCTCGACAGATCACGCTCGGTCGCGCCTGGGTGGTCGAGCAGCCTCGCGATCATCGATGGCACGTTGACGAGCACGGTCGGACGGTGGGTCTCGATGCGGTCGAACAGGGCGTCCGGCGTGGGGGGCTCGGCGAACAGCACGGCCGACCCGCCGACGGCGAACGGGAAGAACAGGACCGCGCCCATCGCGTAGCCGAAGTACAGCTTGGGCACCGCGATGGCGATGTCGTCCTCCGTGTAGCCCATCGCCTCCTTGGCGTACCGTTCGGCGGCGTTGGCGTACGACGCGTGGGTCTGCACGACTGCCTTCGGCCGGCCGGTGGTGCCGCCGGAGAACAGCCAGATCGCCGGGTCGTCGCGGTGGGTCACGGCCGTGTCGAGCTCGTCGGACGTGTGCACCGCGTCGAAGGCCATGTGCGCGCCCGCGTCGTCGCCGATGACCAGCAGCCGGGGCGCCGGCTCGCGGCTCTGCTCGGCGGCGGCCTCGAAGGTCGGTACCGCCGGGGCCGCCACGATGGCCACCGGCGCGCGACCGTAGTCGAGGATCGCCGCGACGTTGTTGACCGGCAGCCCGGGGTTGACCATGACCACGACGGCGCCGAGCTTGAGGATGCCGAACAGCGCCCCCACGTACTCCGCGCCGTCGGGCAGCGCCACGATGACCCGTTCCTCGGGCCGCACGCCGAGCTCGCGCAGCGCCGCGCCGAACCGCGCAGCCAGCCGCTCGACCTCCGCGTAGGTCACGGTCCCGTCGTCGAGTCGCAACGCGACCCGGTCGCCGCGACCTTCCCGCATCCGGTCGCCGAGGTAGTAGTCGGCGATGTTGAGCAGCTCGTCGGTTGCCATCGGTCGGCCTCCCACGCAATCAGCCGGCGACGGCGTCGGCCAGGGCGTCGAGCTGGTCGAGGTCGGCGACGGTCGGCAGCAGGATCAGATGGTCGCAGCCCTCGTCGGCGTAGCCCTGGAGGAACTCACGGACCTCGAGCGGTGTCGTCAGCAGCCCGTCGGCGATCCGCTGCGCGAACGGCCCCGTGAACGCGTAGTAGTCGAGCAGGTACCGATGCCCGGCGTCGGCGGCGTCGCGAAGCGCGTAGTACCCCTGCCCCCACAGTTGCGGCTGTCCGGGACGGCCGGCGTCGGCCCAGGCGGCCCGCGCCTGCGACGCGGCCTTCGCGAACGCCCGTGGCGGCCCCCCGCCGTGGAAGTAGCCTTCGGACAGCCGGGCCATGCGGGCGAACGCGGGTCCGCTGCCGCCGCCGACGAGCACCCGGGGCCCCTCTCGTGTGGCCGCCCCGGGCGTGATCTGCTTGGCCTCCCACAGCTGGCGCAGCTCGGTGATCTGGTCGGTGAGCCGGTTTCCGCGGTGGTCGTCGAACTCGTTGAGCTCGTAGTCGTCGCCGCGGGCGCCGATCGCCACGCCCAGGGTGAAACGGCCACCCGACAGCACATCGAGCGAGACGGCCTGCTTGGCCAGGGTCGACCGCTCCCGCAGCGGAGAGATGAGGATGCAGGTGACGAGCTCGACACGGCTGGTGACGGCCGCGGCCGCCGCCAGTGACACCAGCGGCTCGATGTTGTCGTACACGACCCGGTCGACGGTGCCCAGGCTGGCGAACGGGCCGTCGTCGGCTCGCCGCGCCCAGTCGACGACCGTGCGGGGATCGACACCCGGCACCGCGTTCGGCAATCCGACCCCGACGTCCATGCGCTCGTCCTCCCGGTGTCCGCGTGCAACGGTTACGCACGCTGCGACGCGAGCCACGGCGGCTCGCTGGGCAGCGGACGGCCGATCACGACGAGGTCACCCTTGCCGGCCGCCAGCACGTGGTGGGCCTGCGACAGCGTCGGCACGGCGCCCGACGCGATGGTCGGCACGCCCGCGCGGTTGCGGATCACGTCGCTCCACCGCGCATAGTAGACGCCGTCGTAGTCGGGCCGGGCGTGCGGTGTCGTCTGCCCGGCCACGACGTGCAGCACGTCGGCTCCGTGCTCGCCCAGCCGGCGAGCGACCTCGACGGCCTCCTCCTCGGGCAATCCGCCGGGCTGCAGGTCGCTGGCCGACAGGCACACCGACAGCGGCTTGGCGGCCGGCCACACCGCGTGGACGGCGTCGAGGATCTCGAGCGGGAACCGCAGCCGCGCCTCGAGGTCGCCGCCCAGCTCGTCGTCGCGCTGGTTGGTCAGCGGCGACAGGAAGCTGGCGAGCAGGTAGCCGTGCCCGAAGTGCAGCTCCAGCAGGTCGAAGCCGATCGCGTCCGCCCGCTGTGCGGCGGCGACGAAGTCGTCGCGGATGTCGGTCCGCCGCCGTGCGTCCAACGGCCGCGGGACGGCGCTGACCGCCGTGTACGGCAACGGGGACGCCGCGACCAGCGGCCAGCCACCGCTACGCAGCGGCAGGTCGACGCCCTGGTGCCGCGGCCGGCTGGCCCCGCGCGGACCGGCGTGGTTCAGCTGGAGGCCGAGCAACGTCGGCGTCACGTCATGCAGCTCGGAAACGACGGTGCGCCACTGCGCGGCGTGCTCGTCGGCCCACAGGCCCACGTCACCGGAGCTGATCCGCGCGTGCGCCGAGACCGCGACGTGCTCGAGGACCACGGCCCCCGCGCCGCCACGGGCGTCGCGACGGTAGCGGTCGACCACCGCCGCCGACGCGCGGCCGTGCTCGGCGCGATGATCCTGCGGGACGGTCAGCACCGTGCGGTTGGCGAAGCGGCGCCCGCCGAGCTCGATGCCGGTCAGCGCCGGCGGCGGGGGCACCAGCACGGGGACGTCGTGCCCGCCGCGCTCGGCCTCCTCGGCGATCCAGCGGTCCACCGCCAGGAGCAGGTCGGGGTCGCGGCGCTTGATGTTCTCGTAGTCGACGCGCTCGCTGCGGGTCAGCAGCGAGTACGCGAACTGCGCCGGCGGGAACCCCCAGTACCGGTGGTAGCCGTCGAACCACGCGAGGCTCTGCGCCGCAGCCTCCTGCACGCGGTCGACCGCCGGACGTCGTGCTGACTCGTACGCGGCGAGTGCCGTATCGCGGTCCCCGTGGTGCTCGAGCGCGTCGGCGAGGGCGATCGCGTCCTCCATCGCGAGCTTGGTGCCCGACCCGATCGAGAAGTGGGCGGTGTGGGCCGCGTCACCCAGCAGCACGACGTTCTCGTGCCGCCACGACCTGTTGCGGACGGTCGTCCAATCGAGCCACTTGGAGTTGTTCGGGATCAGCTCGTGGCCGTCCAGGTCGTCGGCGAACAGCTTGCTGAGGACCGCGATCGAGTGCTCGTCGCTGACGCCGGGAGGCAGCGACGACGCGTCGACCTCATCGAGGCCGGCCTTGCGCCACACGTCATCGGCGCACTCGACGATGAACGTGCTGGTGGTCTCACCGAACGGGTAGATGTGCGCTTGGAACAGGCCGTACTCGGTCTGCTTGAAGATGAACGTGAACGCGTCGAACAGCTTGGTGGTGCCGAGCCAGATGAACTTGCTGCCCTCGACGGTCAGCGACGGTTCGAACGCGTCGCCCCACGTGCGACGCACCAGGCTGTTGATGCCGTCCGCGCCGAGCAGCAGGTCGGCGTCGGCCTTGTGCGCCTCGACGTCGCCGACATCCGTCTCGAAGCGCACGTCGGCGCCCACCTCGACCGCCCGCTGTTGGAGGATGCGCAACAGCAGGTGGCGAGAGATCGCTGCGAACCGGTTGCCACGCGCCCGCACCCGACTGCCGCGGTAGCGCACCTCCACGGGATCCCAGCGGGCGCAGGCCCTCATCATGCGGTGGTAGCTGGCCGCGTCGGCGTCTTCGAGCTCGGCGAGCGTCGCCGCCGAGAACACCACGCCGAAGCCGAAGGTGTCGTCCGCCGCGTTGCGCTCGTAGACCGTGACGTGGGTGTCGGGATCGGCGCACTTCAGCAGGATCGCGGTGTACAGGCCGCCCGGGCCGCCGCCGATGCTGGTGACCTTCACGTCCGCCCTCGTCTCCCCCGTGGTCGCGCGACCATCGAGGGGCGTTGCCCGATGCCGGGCCCATCGTAACCAGGCGTCAGCTGGGGCCTCGACGTCCAGCGGCCGAGCGGTGCCCGTCCGACCGCTCGACCGGCATGGTCGTCTGTGCGGGTCGTCGCAGACTACGCTGCCCCTCATCGAAGGCGGAGGCCGCGTGGCCACCTACCTGCTGCTTCGCACGTCGGAGGAGACCAAGAACGTGCCGGCCCGATGCGCCGCCTGGGCGCGGCGGACCGGCGCCGACGTCGACGTGACCGGTCCTCTGGCGGTCGCCGAACTGCGCAAGCGGCTCGCCGCGGACCACTACGCCGGCGCTGTGCTGGAGCTCGCCCCGGTCGACGACGGCAGCGTGGCCGACGCGGTCGCGCGCGCCGCCTTCGATGTCGTCGGCGTGCGCCGCGGTGACCCGACCGGCGGGCCCTGTGCCGTCGAGGACGCGTGCACGACCACGGTGACCGGCCGCGGTACCAGCGGGTTCGTGTGGGCACTGTGGCATCTGTACGCCCGTCACGAACGGCCACCGCGCACCCTGTCGTACGGCGAAGAACCGGCGCACGTCGCTGACCTGCGCGTGCCCGAGTCCGCCGCTCCGGCGACGGTCGTCGTGCTGCTGCACGGCGGGTTCTGGCGGCACGAGTGGGGACGCGATCTGATGGACGGGCTCGCGCTCGACCTCACCCGCCGTGGCTTCGCGACGTGGAACGTCGAGTACCGGCGGCTCGGGCCGACCGGTGGTGGCTGGCCCGCCACGCGCGACGACGTCGTGCGCGCCGTGACCGCCCTCACCGATCATGCCGCCGAAGGGGTCCGCGTTGACCGCGTCGTGCTGCTGGGACACTCGGCCGGCGCACAGCTGGCGCTGCGGGCGGCCGCCGAGCTGGCTGAGGGCGGCCAACGGCCGGCGCTCGTCGTCGCGATCTCGGGTCTGCTCGACCTGGAGCGCGCCGCGCGTGACGGCGTCGGCTGGGGTTCTGTGGAGGCGTTCATGAGTGGCGCGCCCGACCGGGTGCCCGACCGGTACCGGGATGCGACACCCATCGCCAACGTCCCGCTCGGTGTCCCGCAGCTGCTGGCGCACGGCACCGCAGACGAGCACGTTCCCGCGGCGCAGAGTGAGAGCTACCGCGACCGGGCCGGTGCGGCGGGTGATGCTGTCGAGCTCGTGCACCTCGCCGGCGCCGACCACTTCGTCGTGATCGATCCGACGTCGGACGCCTGGACCGCCACCGTCGACGCCGTCGAACGCCGGCTCGCGCCGTCCTGACAGGGGCTGCGGACGATCGCGGCCGCTGTCAATGGCGCGATGGGCGGGCGGCCGTCCTCGTCGACGTCGGCGAGCACCACGTTGGCTCCGCGGGCGGCCAACTGCCGGGCGGTGGCCACGCCGAGGCCCGAGCCTCCGCCGGTGAGGATGTAGGTGCTGTTGGGCAGCTGCACCGTTGCCCCGACCGACCCGCTGGCGTGCTGCGCGCGTCGTACCCGATCGACAACCGACATCGGGCAGGTGCTAACGTCCACGATGCCGAGTCGGTGCCGGAGGGAGGCGCTGTGCGGGTGGCGGAGGCCGTAGGTCAGGCGCTGGCTGCGCTGGGCGTCGAGCACGTCTTCGGCGTCATCGGCAGCGGCAACTTCGAGGTGTCCAACGCGCTGGTCGCCGCCGGGGCACGGTTCACCCACGCCCGGCACGAGAACGCTGCGGTCTGCATGGCCGACGGCTACGCGCGGGTCACGCAAGAGGTCGGCGTGGCCACCTGCCATCAGGGCCCTGGGCTGACCAACGCGATGACGGGCCTCACCGAGGCCGCGAAGGCGCGCACCCCGCTCCTGCTCCTCGCCGGCGACACGTCGGCCGCGGCCGTGCAGTCGAACTTCCGCATCGACCAGGACGGGCTCGTGACGGCCTCGGGTGCGGTCGCCGAGCGGGTGCACGGCGCCGACAGCGCGGCCGCCGACGTGCTGCGGGCGTGGCGGCGGGCGAGCGTCGAACGCCGCGCCGTCGCGTTGATGCTGCCGCTGGACGTCCAGGCCGCCGACGCGGCCGCCGACGCGATGCCGACGGCTCCACCGCGACCCCACGCGCCCGCGCCGTCGCCGCAGGCGATCACTGAGCTGGCCGACCTCGTCGTGGCGGCGCGACGACCCGCGATCGTCGCCGGACGCGGTGCGGTGCTGGCCGGTGCCCGCGAACCGCTCCGGCGCCTGGGCGAGCGCATCGGGGCGGTGCTGGCGACCTCGGCCAACGGCAACGGACTGTTCGCCGGCGACCCCTGGGCGGTCGGCATCAGTGGAGGGTTCGCCACACCGGTCGCCGCGGAGCTGCTGGCGTCCGCTGACCTGCTGCTGGGACTCGGCGCGTCGTTGAACATGTGGACCACCCGACACGGTGCCCTGGTAGGCGATGAGACCCGCGTAGTGCAGGTCGACGTCGACTCCGAGGTGCTGGGCGCGCACCAGCCGGTCGGCCTCGGCATCGTGGCCGACGCCGCCCGGGCCGCCGAGGCGTTGCTCGACGAGCTCGACCGCCGCGGCCATCACGGCGACGGGTACAGCGGCGGCGATGTCGCCGATCGCATCGCCGCCGGCGGATGGCGGCACGTGCCGTATCAGGACGCGTCCACCGACGACAGCATCGATCCGCGCACGTTGTCGATCGCCCTGGACGATCTGCTGCCGGCCGAGCGGACGCTGGCCATCGACTCCGGCCACTTCATGGGCTGGCCGGCGATGTACCTGGCGGTACCCGACGCCAGCGGGTTCGTCTTCAACCAGGCGTACCAGTCCGTCGGCCTGGGGTTGGGAGCGGCGATCGGCGCCGCCGTCGCGCGCCCCGACCGGCTGACCGTCGCCGCACTGGGCGACGGCGGCGCGACGATGGCGCTCGGTGAGCTGGAGACGGCCGCCAACCTCGACGTCCCCCTGCTCGTGGTCGTCTACAACGACGCCGCCTACGGGGCGGAGGTCCACCACTTCGGTCCCGACGGCCAGCCCGTCGACCTGGTGCGCTTCCCCGATCCGGACCTGGCCGCCTACGGCCGCGCCGCCGGCGGCCACGGTGTGACGGTCCGGTCACCGGGTGACCTTGGCGCCTTGGAGAAGTGGGTGGCCGACCCGCACGGCCTGTTCGTCGTCGACGCCAAGGTCACGCCCACCGTCGTGGGACGGTGGCTGGAGGAGGCGTTCCGCGCCCACTGAACTGAAGGCTGAAGGACGAACACGTACGGGCGCACGCGCGCCCACAGCCGAACGACGCGGAGAGGAGCACGTAGTGCCAGTTCTAGATGATCTGCTGATGGCGTTGCACGACGGATCCGTCGAGGTGGTGGACCTCACCGCCCCGCTGCACGAGGACACCCCGATCCTGCTGCTGCCGGACGAGTTCGTGGACACACCCGGGTTCTCGTTGGAGGAGATCAGCCGGTACGACGACCGTGGTCCGGCCTGGTACTGGAACGAGATCCACACCGGCGAGCACGTCGGTACCCACTTCGACGCGCCGATTCACTGGATCACCGGACGCGACAACATCGACGTGTCCCAGGTGCCGCCTCGCCACCTCCTGGGCCCCGCCGCCGTGATCGACACGTCCGAGGAGGTGGCCAGCGACCCCGACTTCGTGCTCGAGGTCGACCACGTCCGCGCCTGGGAGGACGAGCACGGGCCGCTGCCCGACGGCGGCTGGTTGCTGTACCGCACCGGCTGGGACGCACGGTCGGGCGACCAGGAGGCCTTCCTGAACGCCGACGAGGAGGGCTCGCACACCCCCGGGTTCTCGGTCGAGTGCGCTCGGTGGCTTGCCGAGGAGGCACCGATCGTCGGCGTCGGCGTCGAGACCGTCGGCACCGACGCCGGCGGCGCGCCGGCGTTCGATCCCGCGTTCCCGTGCCACTCCTTCATGCTCGGCAACGGCAAGTACGGCCTGACCCAGCTGCAGAACCTCGCGCGACTGCCCGCCCGCGGCGCCGTGGTCATCGCGCCGCCACTGCCGATCCTCGGCGGCTCCGGCAGCCCGGTGCGGGTGCTGGCACTCGTTCCCCGGTGACCGCCGCTGGCCCAGCCGGCCGCATCCCACGGCGGGGATGAACCGGCCAGCGGCGTCACGCCATCTCGCGCAGCTTGAACCGTTGCACCTTGCCGGTGTGCGTCCTCGGGAGCTCGTCGACGAACGCGATCCGGCGTGGGTACTTGTAGGGCGCGATCAGGGCCTTGACATGGTTCTGGAGCTCCTCGGCGAACTGCGCTGACGCCTCGGCGCCCTCGCGCACGACCACGTAGGCCTTGACGACCTCGCCGCGGGTCTCGTCGGGCACACCGACCACGCCGGTCTCTGCGACGTCGGCGTGGTCGAGCAGCGCCGCCTCCACCTCGGGGCCGGCGATGTTGTAGCCGGCCGACACGATCATGTCGTCGGTGCGCGCCTGGTACCAGAAGTAGCCGTCCTCGTCGCGCACATAGGCGTCCCCGGTGATGTTCCACCCGTCATGCACGTACTCGGTCTGCCGCGGGTCGGCCAGGTAGCGGCAGCCGGTGGGACCGCGCACCGCGAGGTGACCGATCTCGCCGTCGGGCACCGGCGCACCGTCGTCGTCGATCACCTTCGCCTCGTACCCGGGCACCGGGACGCCGGTGGCGCCCGGTCGGATGTCGTCGTCAGCGGCCGAGATGAAGATGTGCAGCATCTCGGTGGCGCCGATGCCGTCGATCAGCTTGAGGCCGGTGTGCTCGTAGAACGCGTCGAACGTCGGCTTGGGAAGCGTCTCGCCGGCCGAGACGCAGCGGCGCAACGACGTGGGGTTCCACCCGTCGACGTCGAGCATCGCACGGTACGCGGTCGGCGAGGTGCCGACGACGGTGGCGTCGTGGTCGACGATCGCCTGCGCCAGCGACGGCGGCGACCCGTCCTCGACCAGCATGGTGGCCGCCCCGGCGCGCAGCGGGAAGAGCAGCAGCTGCCCGAGGCCGAACGTGAAGGCCAGCGGCGGGCTGCCCGTGAAGATGTCGTCGGGCCCGGGCTTGATGAGGTGCTTCGAGAACGTGTCCGCGGTCGCCAGCACGTCGCGGTGGAAGTGCACACAGCCCTTCGGATCCCCGGTCGTGCCCGACGTGAAGCCGATCAGGCACGGGTCCTCAGCGGCAGTCTGCACTGCGTCGAAGGTCGAAGGCTTCGACACGGCCCGCTGCGACAGGTCGTCGACCTCTGATCCGCCCCACGGCACGACCTCGAGGTCGCAACCCGTCGCGGTGAGCTCCTCGAGGTACCGGTGATCGCACAACGCGGTGGTGATCTCGCCCTTGTCGATGATGGTGCGCAGCTCGGTGGCGCGGTACAGCGGCATGGTGGCGACCACCACACCACCGGCGTGCACCACGGCGAGCCACGCCGCCGCGCACCACGCGTTGTTCGGTCCGCGCAGCAGCACGCGGTTGCCGGGGACGATGCCGAGATCGTCGACGAGCACGTGCGCGATCCGAGCGACGGTCTCGCGGGTCTGGCCGTAGGTCCACGTCTCACCGTTGGAGATCAGGCACGGTCGGTCGGCGTCGGTCCCGCCCAGCAGCTCCTCCGCGCAGTTGAGCGTCTCCGGGTACTGCAGCTCCGGGAGGTCGAGCAGGATGTCGGGCAGCTGCTCAGGAGGCGGGAGGTTGTCCGTCGTGAAGGTGTCGACGTGGGCCGACGTGCTCATGGTGTGCTCCCGGGACGACTCGAGCTCACCGTAGGCGGGGTGGGCACGTCACTCAAGACAGGTCACGGTGGGCTCCGGTGGCGTGCACTGGCGTCGGGCGCGGATGCCCATCGGTTACGATGCTGCGACCGGTCGCCACCAGCGAGGACACGTGCACGGCCTGAGCGACGAGCACCGACGCATTCGCGACCACGCGCGCGAGGTCGCTCGCGAGGCGCTCGCACCCGCTGCCGCACGCGGCCCGCACGGTCGCGTGAACCGCGCCCTCGTGCGGGCGCTGGCCGACCACGGCGTGCTGCCACGGCTGTATCCGGCGGAGCTCGGCGGGACGGCGGCCGGCAAGGTCTCGGCGACCGCGCTGTGCCTCCTGCGCGAGGCCATCGCGAGCGAGTCGGTGACGGCCGAGACCACGCTCGCGGTCCAGGGCCTGGGGTCCTACCCGATCCTGCAGTCGGGCACCGACGAGCTGCGCGCGCGGTGGATTCCGCCGGTTGCGAAGGGACATGCGGTCGCCGCCTTCGCGTTGACCGAGCCGGGGAGCGGGTCGGACGCCGGCGCGCTCGAGCTACGCGCCGAGCGGGACGGTGACGGCTTCCGGTTGACCGGCACCAAGACCTGGATCTCGCACGCACCCGACGCGGACGTCTACACGCTGTTCGCGCGGACCACACCGGACGTCGGCGCGAAGGGCGTCACCGCCTTCGTCGTGCCCGGCGACGCCGACGGACTGCGTGGGGCGCCGATCGAGCTGCTCGCGCCCCACGCGATCGGGTCGCTCGAGCTCGACGGCGTGCGGGTACCCGCCGGCGCCGTGCTCGGGGAGGTCGACAGGGGGTTCGCCGTGGCGATGCGTACGCTGGACCTCTTCCGACCAAGCGTTGGCGCCGCAGCGGTCGGGATGGCCCAGGCGGCACTCACGGCGGCACTCGACCACGCCGAGCAGCGACAGACGTTCGGTCGGCCGCTGCGCGACCACCAGGCGATCTCCCACCGGCTCGCGGACATGGCGACGCGGCTGCAGGCAGCGCGCCTGCTGGTGCTCGATGCGGCCGCCGCCCACGACGCCGGGACGGGGCGGGTCACCCGGCAGGCTGCCATGGCCAAGCTGTACGCGACCGAGATGGCGCAGTTCGTCATCGACGCCGCCGTACAGATCCACGGCGCCGCCGGCCTCGAGCGGGGCCACCTGCTCGAGGAGCTCTACCGGGAAGTCCGCGCCTTGCGCATCTACGAGGGCACCTCCGAGATCCAACGCACCATCATTGCCCGCGAGCTGTACCGCGAACGCCAGAGCGCCGACAGTGCGTGACACTGCGCGCCGGGCGCTGGTGACCGGCGGAACCAAGGGCATCGGTCGGGCGGTGGTCGAGCGGTGCGCCGCCGACGGGCTCGAGGTGGTCGCGGTCGGCCGCGACACCGACGCGCTCGCCGGGCTGGCGACGGCGGCCGACGAGCGCGGGTGGCAGGTGCGGACCGAGACCTGCGACGTTGGCGAGGAGGACGCGGTCATCGAGCTGTTCGAGCGCGTGGGCCCCGTCGACGTGCTCGTCGCCAACGCCGGCATGTCGGTCTCGGCGCCGGTCCACCGCACGACGCTGGACGACTGGAACCGGCACCTGCGCGTCAACGCGACCGGTGTGTTCCTCGCGGTGCGGGCCGCCCTTCCCGCGATGCGCGAGCACAACTTCGGCCGCATCGTCGTCGTGGCGTCGGTGGCGGCGTTGCACGGGGCGCCCTACATCGGGGCGTATGCCGCGTCGAAGCACGCCGCACTCGGCTTCGTGCGCACCGTCGCGGCGGAGGTCGCCGGCTCACGGGTCACCGCCAACGCCGTCTGCCCGGGATACGTCGACTCGGCGATGACCGACCGCAGCGTCGCGAACATCGTGGAACGGACCGACCGGAACGAGGCAGAGGCGCGGGCCTTCCTCGCGCAGCAGCAGCCGCTCGGCCGGCTCGTCACGACCTCGGAGGTCGCGGCCGCCGTCGCCTACCTGTCCTCCGACGCCGCCGCACCGGTCAACGGCCAGACGTTGGTGCTCGACGGCGGCGGCCTCCAGCACTGAACGAACCGAGTGAGGAGCTCCCGTGCCATTTCGAGCCAGCGTCCCCCTGACGGCCGAGTGGGCGCACTTCGATCTCGCGATCGCCGACGGGGTCGCGACCGTCACCTTCGCTCGCCCCGACAAGCTCAACGCGCTGACGTTCGACGTGTACGCCGACCTGCGGGACCTCCTGGTGCAGCTTCCCGAGCGCGGCGACGTCGATGTGCTCGTGATCACCGGCACCGGCCGCGGCTTCTGCTCCGGTGGCGACGTGCACGAGATCATCGGTGAGCTACAGGACATGGACACCCGCGGACTGCTCGAGTTCACCCGCATGACGGGGGCGGTGCTGCAACGCCTCCGCGAGATCCCGATGCCCGTCATCGCTGGAGTCAACGGTGTCGCGGCCGGCGCGGGCGCGGTCATCGCCCTCGGGGCCGACCTGCGCGTCCTGGCCCGGACCGCCTCGTTCCAGCTGCTGTTCACCCGGGTCGGGTTGTCCGGCGCCGACATGGGCATCGCCTACCTGCTGCCCCGGCTGGTCGGGCTCGCGCGGGCCACCGAGCTGCTGCTGCTGGGCGACCGGATCGACGCCGACGACGCCCTGGCCTACGGACTCGCGACCCGCGTCGTCGACGACGACGACCTGCACGGCGCGACCGACGAGCTGGCACGGCGGTTCGCCGACGGCCCCACCCTGGCGTACGGCGCGACCAAGGCGCTGCTGACGCGCGAGCAGGACATGAGCCTGCAGGCGGCGATCGAGACCGAGGCGTTGACGCAGGCGCTGCTGATGACGTCGTCCGACCACGCTGAGTTCTACGAGGCGTTCACCGACAAGCGGACCCCCCGGTGGACCGGCCGTTGACACAGCGCCGGAGCCAGCACCTACGGCGACGGCACCGGCCCAGGAGGCGCTGACATGGCGGACACACCGCACCGGCTCGTCAACCCACCGGAGCTGCTGCCGCCCGTGGGGTTCTCCCACGCCGTCGTGGCCGCGCCCGGACGCACCGTCCACCTCGGCGGCCAGACCGGCCACCGCGCCGACGAGTCGCTGCCCGAGGGACTCGTCGCACAGTTCGACCAGGCCGCCGCCAACGTGACGACCGCGCTCGAAGCGGTCGGCGCGCGACCCGAGCATCTCACGTCGCTGCAGATCTTCGTGACCGATGTCGAGGACTATCGGGCCCACCTCGAGCAGCTCGGCGCCGCCTACCGGCGGCATCTGGGACGCCACTTCCCCGCCACCGCGCTGTTCGAGGTCTCGCGGCTGTTCGACGCGGACGCGCTCGTCGAGCTCGTCGCCGTGGCCGTCGTACCCGACGGACGGTGAGCGCAACGGTCGGCGCAGGTGGTGCACAACCATCCGCGGCCTAGCCGCCGACGGAACCCCCGCGAACTCGCGCCGTCGAGCATGGCCCGTGCCCGCGCCGTCCTGCGCGGGGCGTTCACCAACGCCGTCGCCGCCGGCTATCGACTGAGACCCGTGGACCGCCGTCGAACCCCGAAGCCGGCCACGAACCCCACATCGTCGACCCCGACCTGGTCATGACCCCGACCAGATCACCGCACTCGCCGTCGCCGCCATCTTCCCCACCGGTCCGCTGCGCCAGGTGCGCCGCCAAGACCTCCGGCACGCCGCGATCACCCCGTGGCTCAACAGCGGCGTCCCGCTCAAGGTCGCCCAGACCTGGAGCGGCCACAAGACCCTGTCGGTGCTGCTCGACACCTACTACGGCGTCATGCAACACGACGAACACGTCGCCTACCAACGCGTCGAAGACGCCCTCGACCCATAACCCGACGCGACCCGACGTGCGGCAAGCATGGCACACCCATGGCACAGCTGACTGAAACGAGGGGCCACCAGTGGCAGACAACGGCCACGACCGCCAGCACGGAGCGCGTCGCGTTTTGCCTGGTCAGCCCGCCAATTCGGGCGAAATGCCTGGTGAGAGGGTGGAGCCGGGACGGGGAATCGAACCCCGGACCTGCTCATTACGAGTGAGCCG
>CAYVGE010000074.1:0-16096 GCA_964450395.1 uncultured Actinomycetota bacterium | reverse complement strand
CGGGTCCTCGCGGTCCATGTCCTGCCACCCCATCCCAGGATTGGCCACATAGCCCTCGCGCAGCGCGACGTCGGACACGGCGATCGGCGGGGTCGTCGACCTGCCGAGCCACACGAGCAGCACCCCGCCGACCAGCCCGGCCGCCGCAGCCGCCGCCGCGATCCACCACCACCGCCGGATGCGACGGCGGTCGCCGCCGCCGCCCGTCGGAGGACCGGGCGCGGCCGTGCGGTGGGGCATGTCAACGCCCATCGCCCGTTCGCCTCCTCTCGTCCCGCCGGCAGTCACCGGTCAGCGGTCACGCAGCGATGCGGCCAGGGTACGGAGGTCGTCGACGGCACGCGGCGCCCCGACCAACATGGCGACGCCGCCGCCGACGACGCCGCCGGCGATCGTCGCGGCCAGCGCGACGAGGCCGGGCTCCAGCAGCAGCCGCAGCGGCAGCGCCACGACGACGATCCCCAGCGAGATGCAGACCGCCGGCCAGAGGGCGATCAGGCTCTCACGCATCGTCGCGTCGACGTAGTGGTTGGCGATGGCCATGCGCACCGGCGCGTAGCCCAGGGTCACCACCAGGTGGACCAGCGCGACCGCGGTGATGCCGTAGGGCGCGGTGAACCAGAAGGCCGCCACGATGGGGACCGCCAGCGCCACGTCGAGCCGCAGGAGCAGGCCGGGCCGCCCCATGGCCGGGTACAGGTCGCCCGACGCGTAGCCGACCGACAGGATGGCCATCGTCAGCGCGACCAGCGCCATGATCGGCGCCGCCGGCATCCAGCGCTCCGAGAACAGCACCAGGATGGCGTCGCGCGAGACCACGGCCAGGCCCACGCCCACCGGGAAGCTGAACAGGGTCACCAGCCGCAGCGCGCGCAGCATGGCCTCCTTGAACGCCGCCGCCCCGCGGTCGCGCGCGTGGGTGTAGACCGGGAACGCCACGCTCGAGAAGACCCACAGCACGCTGTCGATCAGCAGCTCCGGCAGCCGCCAGGCGACCGAGTAGTAGCCGAGCTGGGTCGGCCCCAGCCGGCGGCCCACGATCAGGTAGTCGGCGTTGCCCGAGGCCTCGGCGACCAGGCGGGTCACCAGGATCGTCACACCGAACGACAGCAGCGGGCGCAGCGCCTCGCGGTCCAGTGCGAACGAGGGCCGGAAGCGGGTCAGCCACCACGCGACGATGCTGCTGGTCGCCTCGCCGGCGACGACGCCGACGACCAGCGCCCACGCGCCGTAGCCGGCGAAGGCCATCGGGATCGACACGCTGGCACGTACGACCGCCCGGGCGATGTCGACGGCCGTCCGCCGCCGGAAGTCGAGGTCGCGCTGGAGCACGGCGGCCTGTACCTGGCCGAACCCGCGGACCAGCAGCGACAGCGACAGCACCCGGTACAGCGTGGTCGCGTCGGGGGTGCGCAGGAACGCCGCGATCGCGGGCGCGCTGGCGACGGCCAGCGCCGTCAGCACGGCCGCGACGACGACGTTGACGGTGAACGCGGTCTGCACCCGCCTGGTGATGCCGGTCTCGCGCTCGTAGACCAGCGCCTGGCCGACGCCGAGGTCGAGGATGACCTCAAGGTAGGCCAGGACGGCGAGGCCACCGGCGACCAGGCCGAAGTCGGCCGGCGTCAGCAGCCGCGCCAGCACCAGCGTCGTGACGAACACGACCGCCTTGTTGCTGCCGAACGACAGCATCGCCCAGAGGAAGCTGCGCACCGCCGCACCGGTCAGCCCTGGCTGCGGTGGGGTGCCGCCGGCGTCGGTCATCCCGGTGCCGGAGCCATCGGGGGCCCGGTCACGACGACCCTCCGTCATCGCGTGCCCGCCGGGCGGTGCGGCGCACGAGCCAGGCCGCCGAGCGCGCCAGCGCGGCCGGTGACGCCACGAAGCACCGGATGCGCCCGTTGTGCTCCGTCCCGGACGCCAGCCGCCGCTTCCACTCGCTGTCGCCACGCAGCAGGTCGAAGACCGTGAAGCCCTCCTGCGCCGCCGACACCACCGCCAGCGACGTCAGCGCGTGGCCGGGCGTGCCCGCCGACGGCCGGATGCCCCCGCCGTAGGCGAAGACCCGCTCACCCCAGACGAGGGCGTACAGCAGCGCCACGCTTTCCTCGTCGTGGGCCAGGCGGTACAGGCGCACCATGCCGTCGGCCGCCAGGGACCGGGCGGCGCGCAGGTGGAAGGCCCGCCGCGCCGGCCCACGGTAGATCTCTGAGGTGTCGCCGAACCGCGCGTCGTGCAGGTCCATCATCTCGGGCAGGTGCGCCACGACCGCGTCGGGGTCGGTGTGCACGGTGAAGCCCCCGCCGGCCTCCTCGGCCTGTCGGGCCGCCCGGCGCATCTGCTTGCGCGTGTTGCGGCTGACGAGCCGGTCCGGCGGCGCGGTCGTGAGGTCGACGTACGGCAGCACGGTGGCGGGCGCGGGGCGCCGCACGTGCCGCGGCCGCACCAGGTGGGTGTCCAGGGCGCGGAACAGGTGCCCGTCGCGGAGACCGTCGAAGTCGAGCGCGTCGCACGACCCGAGCTCGCGCAACCGGGCGGCCGCCGCCCCGGCGACGACCGGGGCGTCCGCTGGCGCTGCCACCACGTCGCAGTGGTCGGGCGCCAGCCACGTCGCGCCGGGCTGGAGTGCCACGCGCAGCCCGCGGTGGTCGGTGGTGTGCTGGAACGGGACGAGGCCGATCGGGCCGCCGGCGTCGCTGACGACGATCACCCGCAGTCCCGGGCAGGCCTGCGGGTCCTCCGACAGCGCGCGGAACCACTGCCAGGACTGGAAGGGCGACCGGACGCCGCCGGCGGCCTGGAGCTGCCGCCACGTGCGGTCCAGCAGCGGGTCGTGCGGCTCGACCAGCCGCACGCTCGGCGACCCGTGGGTCAGCAGGGTCGCGGTCATCGTCGCCCACCCACCGGGCGCGCGTCGGCTGTCGGGACTGTCGTGGGGGCGGAGTGCTCGGCCCTCGTGGTCCACAGCACGGTCTGGCGGCGGGTCAGGTGGCGCTGCATGCCCGCGAGCCCGGCGACGGTGGTGCTCGTCAGGTATGCGGGCACCCGCAGCACCGTGGGCACGCGCCCGCCGGCGCGCTCACGGGCGACGCCCGCCGCGCCGGCACCCCAGAACACCAGCTGGGTGCCGAGCCAGACCCACGCGCCGGCCCCGCGCAGCAGCAGGAGGTCGGCGACGCCGGTGCGGCCGGTAGGCCGGGCCACGGCGGCGCGGGCGGCCGAAGCGAGCAGCAGCGCCACGAAGGCCGGGGGCACCGCGATGCGCGCCAGCTTGTGGGACACCAGGCGGAACAGCAGCGGGTGGCGGCGGCCGGCCGCGCCGGCGGCCCACTGGAACCGGCCGGCGGTGATCCGTGCCCGGCGGGCGTACTCGGCCGACATCGACCCGGCCGCGCGGTCGAACGTCGCCACGCCGTCGCCGACGACGACCCGTCGGCCGTCGGCCGCCTGGGCCATGGCGATGGTGAACTCGTCGTTGATGGTGTCGGGGGCCAGCGGGACGAACGTGTCGCGCCGGAAGGCGAAGAAGTTGCCGTTGACCCCGACGGTCGAGCCGCTGCGGCTCTCCCAGCGGGCGAGCTGCTGCTGGAGGCGCCAGTACAGCCCCGCGGGCCGGGCGACGCCCGTCTGCTCGTCGATGACGCGGATGGCCCCCGTGACGACGCCGATCTCGTCGTCGGCGAACAGCCGGGCGGCGTGCCGCAGCGCGCCGACGTCGAACAGCGCCGAGGCGTCGGAGATGACCACGATCTCGCCCGAGGCCTCCGCCACGCCGCGGTTGACGGCGATGGGCTTGCCGCCGCGCACGGGCTGGCGCAGCAGCCGGACGCCGGGCAGCGCCGCGGTCTCGACCAGGTCGGCCGTGCCGTCGGTCGACCCGTCGTCGACGACCAGCACCTCCAGGCGCGCCGGCGGATAGTCGGCCGCCAGCACGCTGGTCAGCTTCTCGACGATGACCTCGGCCTCGTTGTGCGCGGCGACCACCACGCTGATCGTCGGCGTCCAGGCGTCGTCGGCGCGGACGGGCCGGGGCCGCAGGGTGGCCTGCGCGCCGGCGAGCGCGGGGTAGCCCGCGAACGTCCAGCCGACGAGCCCGGCCGAGGACCAGGCCAGGCCCACGCAGGCTCCTCCGGCGATGGCACGAACGAGGTCACTCACTGCACGTCACTTCCCAGGGCTCGGTGTCGCGGCTCAGGCGAGCCGGGCGGCCAGCGGCTCGGCCCACGGCTGCAGCGACAGCTGGACCAACGGCGCCGGCATCGCCGCCGAGACGTCGATGCGCTGCAGGTCCAGCCAGTCCAGCGTGCCTGTTCGGTTGACGCCGTGCACGGTCGAGAACGCGACCTCCACGCCGGCACGCTCCAGCTCGGCGCGCACGGCCGGCGATCGCTGGCCGGCGGGGAAGCAGAACGCGGGCGGGCATCCGCCCAGTTGCGCGCGGAGGTCGTCGATCGAGCCGTGGATCTCGTCGGCCAGTGCGTCGGGGGGCAGCCGGTCGAGCATTGCGTGGGTGCGCGAGTGCGGCGCGACGGCGACGCCGGCGGCGGCCAGGGCCCGCAGCTCGTCCCAGTCCATGGTGGTCCGCACGGGCGTGGCGCGGCCGAGGTCGTCGAGCCAGCCGTCGAGGTGGCGCATGGCGGCCTCGTGATCCGTGGCCTTGATCCAGTCCGACAGCTCCCGGCACGCGCGGGTGCGCGCCGCGGCCGACGTCAGCGGGAGCGTGCCGATGGGCGTGTCGAGCTCGGTCGCGGGGCTGGCCTGCAGCGCCCGGTACAGGTCCTCCCACCAGAACTGGCGCTGCGGCTGGCCCGGGTAGGCGGTCGGGGCGAACACGACGCAGGGCACGTCGTGCGCCCGCAGCACCGGCCACGCCCAGCGCAGGAAGCCCGCGTACGCGTCGTCGAAGGTCAGCAGCACGGCGCGCTCGGGCAGGCGGTGGCCACCCCGGCGGATCGCGATGACGTCGTCGAGCGACAGCAGCCGCGACGTCCGCGACAACCGCTCGATCTGGTCCGCGAAGGCGTCGGGCGTGGCGCTCAGCAGCACCGGATCGAAGCCGTGGTCGCCGTCGCGCGGCGCGACGCGGTGGTACATCAGCACGGGCAGCGCGTCGGCCGCGCGCCGCGCGACGCGGTCGAGCAGGTCGACGGCGGCACCCGCGGGCGCCGACGCCGACAGGCTCGCGACCGAGGACCGCGCGGCCCGCCTGGCCCGCTTGGCCAGCGGCGGCCGCGCCCCGACCTCCTGCCGGCCACGCCCGTACACGGCCACGGTGGCGTCGCGCATCGCGTCCGTCGACAGCTCCTCCCGGGCGAGCGTCGCGGCGGCGGCGCCGAGGGTGGCGCGCAGCCCGGCGTCGGGGAGCAGGGCCAGCGCCGCCTCCAGCGCCCCGCGGTCGGCGGGCGGCACGAGCATGGCGGTGCCGCCGTCGGTGAGCACGTCCGGCACCGCCCCCAGCCGGGTGGCGACGATCGGCAGCCCGGCGGCGGCAGCCTCCAGCACGGCGTACGGCAGCCCCTCGCTGCGGTCGGTCGGCAGGCAGAAGGCGTCGGCCAGGCGCAGCAGGTCGGGCACGTCGTCGCGGAAGCCCGCGAACGTCACCCGGTCGGCGACCCCGAGCGCGGCGGCCCGCTGCGCGAGCGCGGCGCGCTCCGGCCCGTCGCCGATCAGCAGCAGCCGCAGTGCGGGCACGCGGTCGCACACCCCGGCCAGCGCGTCGAGCAGCACGCGGTGGCCCTTGCCCGGGTGCAGCCGGCCGACGACCGCCACGACGAGGTCGTCGTCCGCGCAGCCCAGCGCCCGACGGCGTGCGGCGCGCTCCGCGGACGGCAGCCCGGGGGGCGCCTCGACGCCGCTGCGGACCACTGTGGTGCGGTCGACGGGCAGACCGAGGCGCTCCAGCTCGGCGCGCACGGTCCCGGACACCGCGATCCAGTCGGTCGCCAGCAGCCGGGTGGCGCGCAGGACCCCCTCGTAGCCGGTGCCGCGGACCGAGCCGCTGGCCTGCTCGGCCCGGTACTCGCTGTGGACGGTCGCGATCCTGCGGTCGACGCCCGCCAGCCGTGCGGCGGTCAGTCCCCACAGCTGGGCCGCGACCCCGTGTGCGTCGACCACGTCGGCGCCCAGGGCGCGCAGCTCGCGGGCGAGCCTGATGACCAGCGTCGGGTTGCCACGACCGCCGCGGACGGTCCGCACGGGTAGGCCACGGGCCACGCAGCGACGGTGCAGCGTGCCGTCGGCCAGGCACACCGCGACGGCGCCGGGCACGGCCTCGAGCAGCTGCACCACCCGCGTCTCGGCGCCACCGTAGTGGCGGGCGAGGTCGACGAGCACGGTGACCGGGGTGGGGCCCGCGTCCGGCCCCGCCGAGCCTGCGTGCATCGGGGGGCTCATCCGGCGGCCTCCCGCAGCCGGGTCGCGCGGGGTGCCTGCAGGATCGGCCAGGGCGCCACCAACGCCAGCCCGAGCAGCAGCCAGAACAGCCGGGGGTAGGCGCCGTGCAGGAACACGCTGGTCACCAGGAAGCCGACGAGTCCCAGGCCGATCGCGTCGAGCAGCAGCACGTTGTGGTCGGAGCCGGCGGCCATCAGCTGACGGCGGGCGCGCACGATCCGGGCGCGCGCGAGCGCCAGCCCGACCGCGAAGACGCCGAACCCGAGCATGCCGGTCTCGGAGAGGATCTCGAGGTACAGGCTGTGTGCCTCGCGCATCTCGCGGCGGGTGTCGAGGCCGATCCGGGGCGAGTACTGCTGGTACAGCTCGGCGTAGTTGGCGTAGCCGACGCCACCGGCGGGGCGGTCCAGGAACATCAGCACCGCCGCCTGCATCTCGCTGGTCCGGCCCTGCAGCGACGCGTCCTCGCTCTGCTGCGCCCCGCCACCGGTCACGATCTCGCCGACCGCGCTGATCCGCGACGTGACCTCGCCGGGCAACGCGAAGACCGACAGGACGGCCACCACGACGGCGATCCGCAGCACGACGCGGTTGGCGCGGTAGCGGTAGACCATCGCACCCGCGATCACGACCAGCGCGAGCATGGCGCCGCGCGAGAGCGTCGCCACGACGGTGGCGGCCATCAGCACCGTGAGCAGCCCGGCTGCGATCCGGATCCGCCGGTCGAGCCGCAGCAGGGCGACCGCCGCGGCCAGCGGCAGCACCGACACCATCATCTGGGCGAAGAAGTTCGGGTCCTCGAACGGGCCGGCGGCGCGCACCTCCTCGTCGTCCTCCAGCGCGGCGTCGTCCGCGGCTGACACCGACGCCCTGGCGAAGCCCAGGAAGTCCTGGTCGAAGGAGCCGGTGACGGTCTGGGCCATGGTCAGCACGGCGATGACGGCGGCCCCCGCGAGCAGTCCGCCCAGGATCCACCGCACGTCGCGTTCGTCGCGGATCGCGATCACCAGCACGGCGGCGATCGCCATGTTGGTGGCCAGCGAGGTGACGCCCGCGAACGCCACCTCGGTGTCGTGGGCCCACAGCGTCGACGCCAGCGCGGCGGCCAGGTAGGCGCCGTAGACGGCCGTGAAGGCGCGCAGGTGCGTCAGGTCGGCCAGGCCGTCGCGCCAGCGCCGGTACAGGCGCGTCAGGGCCTGCAGGCCGATCAGCACGATGAGCGACTCGGTGACGGGGAAGCTCGACCGCTCGGCGATCACGGCGCCGCCGTTGGTGGCCACCAGGACCGCCAGGGTCGCCAGCGAGCCGCGGTACAGCAGCGCACCGATCCGGTCCATCCGCGTGATGGTCTCCCGGGAGGTGCGCGGCCAGCTGACCGCGAGCAGAGCGCGTGGGCCGCTATGCGCGCTCATTGGTACCGAAGGCGACGATGACCAGCAGCCACGCGCCGAGGACCAGCACCGACACGATCAGCGCGGTGCGCAGCGGCTGTGGCCCGATCGGGTCGCTCGGCGGGACCGGCGGGTCGAGGACCTTCACGTCGAAGATCGAGTAGTACTCCTCGAACCGCTGGCTCGCCTGTTGCGACACCGCCCTGGTGACCTCGGCCGCGGTCGTGGCGTCGGGTCCGGTGACGACGATGTCGACCGAGCTGGACTCCGGCGAGACCGTGCTGGTGATCTCGTAGGCCTCCGCGTCGGCGGGGGCGACGCCCGCGGCGTCCACCGCCGCCTCGCCGACGGCGGCGCTGTCGATGATCTGGGAGAAGGTGCCCAGGAACTGGCGGTTGGCCAGGGCCGAGATGCTGTCGACGACGACGTACTCCTCGCCCTCCGCGGGCTCGTTGGCGGCCAGCACCAGGCGGGTGTCGACCTCGTAGGTCGGCGTCTGGCGGCTGACGAAGAAGTACGTGAGCAGCCCGGCCGCCAGCATCAGGGGGATGACCCACCCGAGTGCGCGGAGGAAGTTGAACTCGCGGCGCGGCGCCGGCACCTGCGCGCGCAGCCAGTCGTCGCTGCTCCAGACCTCCTGGTCCTCCGACACGCGCGCCGTCATCGGGCTCCCCGACCCGTGAGCACGGCCGGGACCGACCGCGCCAGGATCTTGAGGTCGAGCGCGAGCGACGGGCGGCGTGCGTAGGCGATGTCCATGCGGCACCGGGTCGTGAACGAGACCGTGCCCCGGCCCATGATCTGCCACAGGCCCGTCAGGCCGGGCTTGACGTCGAGCCGTTCGGTCTGCCACAGGTCGTAGCCGCCGGCGGCGAGGCTCGTCGGCCGCGGTCCGACCAGCGACATGTCCCCGCGCAGCACGTTGAACAGCTGCGGCAGCTCGTCGAGGCTGGTCCGCCGGATGAAGTGGCCGAACGGCGTGATGCGCGGGTCGACCGCGTCCGAGGCGTTCTTGGGGTGCTGCTCGTCGCGTTGCTCGAGGATCGCGGCCTGCAGGCCGTACAGCAGGTCGTCCTCGTTCGGCGGGCGCATCGACCGGAACTTGAAGATGCGGAACGTCCGGCCGCCCTGGCCGGTCCGCTGCTGCGTGAAGAAGACCGGCGCCGCCGGGTGGTCGAGCTTGACCGCGAGCAGGACGAGCAGCAGCACCGGCAGCAGGAGCAGCAGTGCGGTGGCCGACACCAGGAGGTCGAGCACCCGCTTGACCAGGAGGTAGGCGCGTCCCGGGGCCGGGCGCGCCTGCCGCGCGGACAGTCGCAGCCACGGGTAGGCGGCCTGCAGCGACATCTGGTCCCAGTGGCGCGTCGACTCGAGCGTCATCAGGTCGATGCCGGACGCGTCGGCGCGCTGCTGCTGGCGGTACCAGCCGATGGACGGCGTCATCGGTGCCCACCCCGCTCGGAGACCACCCGGAGGGTCCCGCCGTCGTCCCAGGGCTCGACCGGCTCGTCGAACGCCGGGTCGAGGTCGTCGGTCAGGGTGGCTTCGCACGCGCGGAGGAGCTCCGAGGCGGTCAGCGCGGACTTCGGGAACGTGGCGGTGCTCGCCCGCACGCCGAGGCCCTCAGCGGCGACGAGCTCGACCAGGTCACCCAGCAGCACGCGCGCCCCTGCCGCGTTGGTCTCGGGGCATGCCACGAGCAGCCGGTCGTCGTCGAGCAGGATCAGCAGGTCGCTCAACCGCAGGCGCAGGGCGAGCCGATCGACGACCTGCTGGAGGTCGGCGGCCGGGTCCTCACCGTGCAGCAGGATCAGCGAGAAGGTGTGCCCGTGGCGCCGGCTGCGCGCGAGCTCGCGCGGCAGCTCGACGGACAGCCCGTGGGTCCGAGAGACCACGTTGGTGAGACGCGGCTGGACCCGAAGGTCATCAGCGTTGCTGCGACGCATGGTGCGCCGTCTACGACTCGACCACATGGCTCCCCGCGCGTGCTTGCGCCAACTCGCTCGTCAGGCCCGGCAACGGTGTGCCGTCCGGTCCTCGACCCGTTGCACCGTGTCCGCGCATCGCCGCTGCGAACATCCAGGCCGCTTGCCATACGTTACGGCCTCGGAGACCGATGTGCCAAGCGTCGGGACCCACAACATCTGAGTTGGGCGCGGACGGCCTGATACCTGTCCTGCTCTGAACCATCGGACAAGGCCCTGATCGCGGGCCGATCGGCCCCTCCGCGGGGCCCGTCAGACTGCCGGGAGCCGCAGGGTCGTGCGGGTCGGCGCGGGCGCCGGCGGCAGGTCGTCGAGGCCGAGCAGCACCTCGCCGCGGTCGCGCGCGCGGCGCGCCAGCAGGTCGGTCGCGGCGATCGTTGGACGTCGGTCGGCGTGGGCCCCGTCGGGCAGCGACCCGTCACCGTGCAACAGGTCGCCGACGGCGTCGTGCAGCAGGATCACGCCGCCCGGGTCGAGGTCGCGCTCGACCTCACTGGCGATCCGTCCGGGGTCGTCCAGGTGCCAGTCCAGCCCCTCGGTCGACCACAGCATCGTGGTGACACCGCGGTGGCGCAGCGCCGCGACGGTGGCTGCATCGGCGGCGCCCCATGGCGGCCGGAACCACCGGACGGGCCGGCCGGTCAGCTCGCCGAGGACCTCGAGCGGCCGGACCAGCTGGCGGTGCCACTCGTCGCCGCCCAGGCCGCGCAGCGGCCGGTGGTCCCACCCGTGGGCGCCGATCCCGTGGCCCTGCGAGGCGATCGCCCGCACGATCTGCGGGTGGCGCACCGCCGCCAGGCCGCACATGAAGAAGGTCGCCCGGGCGTCGTGGCGCTCGAGCACGCGCAGCAGCTCCGGCGTGACGTGGGGGTCGGGACCGTCGTCGAACGTCAGTGCGACGGCCTGCGGGTGGCTCGCCAGCGCGCCTGGCAGGTCCTTGAGGTGCCGCGGCGGTGCGCAGCGCAGCCAACGCGACGCGGCGACGCGCCTCGACAGCCGCTCGCGACGCAGCCACGGCGGCAGGGCCTGCATGATGCGGTCGAGGTGGCCCATCGCCCCGTCTCTGCGCTCGCCTGCGGTCGCGGGCCCGCCGCCAGGGTTCGATGGCGTCGGGCGCGACGGCAGTGTAGGAGGCGACCGGGTGTGCAGCCAGCGCCCGGCGCTCCGTCGTCCGTGCGCTGCGTGCCGCGCCATACTGGCAGTGCACCGATCGCAGATCGGCGACCCGCGTGTCGCCACGACCGTGAGGCGTCCCACCTGCATGACCGTTGACCAGACCGTGGACGACGCCGCACTGCACTCCGGGGTCCTGCGCGACCGGGCACGCCTCGCCGCGCTGGCCGAGACCGGGTTGGGTGCCGTGCCCGACGCCGGCATCGAGCGCTTCACGCGCCTGGTCACCCGGCTGCTGGAGGTGCCGGTGTCGTTGGTGAGCCTCGTCGACGACACCCGCCAGCTGTTCCCCGGAGCGACCGGACTGGCCGAGCCGTGGGACGGTGAGCGCCAGACGCCGCTGAGCCACTCGTTCTGCCAGCACGTCGTCACCTCGGGTGAGCAGCTGGTCGTCACCGATGCCCCGCGCCACCCGCTGGTGTGCGCGAACCTCGCGGTCGGCGAGCTGGGCGTCGTGGCGTACGCGGGCATGCCGCTGGTCGACGGCGAGGGCTACACGCTGGGATCGTTGTGCGCCATCGACACGGCACCGCGGACGTGGGGCGAGGACGACCTGGAGGTCCTGCGCGACCTTGCCGCCGCCTGCTCCTCGGAGCTGCAGCTGCGCATCACCGCGGTCCGTGCGGAGACCGCACGGACCGAGGCGGAGGCGGCCAGGGCCGACGCCGAACAGGCCCGCAGGCGCGCCGAAGCGCTGCAGGCGGGGACCGCCGACGCCCGCCGCCGCGCCGAGCGCGCCGGCGCACGGCTGGAGCTGCTGGGGGCGGCGACGCAGGCCATGACCAGCACGCTCGACGCCGACGACGCGCTGCGCCGCCTGGCGCGGGTGGTCGTGCCGGCGCTCGCCGACTGGTGCGCGGTGCACGTGCCCGACGGGCGCGCCGCACGGCGCGTGGCGCTCGAGCACGACGACCGGGCCGTGGCCGCACCCGTCGGGTCGCGCCCGCTGCTGTCGGCACGCGGCAGCGCCGACGCGCTCGCGGCGATCCTCCGTGGCACGCACCGCACGATCGAGGTCGACGGCGACGCGCTGCGGGCCCGCCGTGCCGCCGGCACGACGACCGGGTCGGAGCACGACGCGCTGATCGACGAGCTGGGCGGCGTCCGCGTCCTGGTCGTCGCGCTGCTCGACCGCAGCGACGAGCCGCTGGGCGCGCTGACCCTGGCCCGCGGCGCCGACCGCCCGTGGAGCGCGGCCGACCGCCTGGTGGTCGACGAGCTGGTGCAGCGCGCGGGCATGGCGGTCGACAACGCGCGGCTGTACCAGGCGCAGCGCCGGGCCGCCGAGACGCTGCAGTCCAGCCTGCTGACCGAGCTGGTCCAGCCCGAGGGCCTCGAGCTCGCCGCGCGCTACCACCCGGCGATGGCCGGCGTCGACGTCGGCGGGGACTGGTACGACGCCTTCCCGGTCGGTGAGGGGGCGACGGCGATCGTGATCGGCGACGTCATGGGCCACGACCTGGTCGCCGCCGGCCAGATGGGGCAGCTGCGCAACATGCTGCGCACGTTGGCGCACGACCGCGCCGCACCCCCGTCGGAGGTGCTGTCGCGGTTGGACCGCGTCGCCGAGGGGCTGGGCGTCGGTGCGTTCGCGACGTGCGTCCTGGCCACCGTCTCACCCTCGGGCCAGCCTGACGGGACCTGGCGGCTGCGCTGGTCCAACGCGGGCCACCTGCCGCCGGTGCTGCTGCGCGCGGACGGTGGCAGCGAGGTGGCCGCAGGCGACGACGACCTCATGCTCGGGATCGGGCCCGCGACCGCGCGGCATGATCGCGAGGTCCTGCTCGCGCCGGGCGACACGGCCCTGCTGGTCACCGACGGGCTCGTCGAGTCCCGGGAGGCGTCGCTGGACGACGGGCTCGCGCAGCTGCGGCTGCACGCGATGCGCGCCGCCGATGCCCCGCTCGAGCAGCTGTGCGACCGGCTGATCGCGTCGGCCGGGGCGGCCGCAGGTCACGTCGACGACATCGCGGTCGTGGCGGTGCGCATCCCCCGGTGAGCGCGCGCCCGCGGGGCGCGTGGGTTCCTCGAAATTGGCGATTCGGCGCGGCACGCCGCCTCCTACGGTGCTGGTGACATCCGGCGCAGGGGACAGGCACGACCGTGATCGACGCAGACGCGACCGCCACCGCGGACATGGCCATGGCGCCGCCGCACCCACGGGCCGGCAGGCGGTTCACCATCGACACCACGCAGACGACCCTCACGGTGCGCTCGCGCCGGTTCGGCGTCCCGTCCACGGCGACGGTGTGGGGGCTGACCGGCGACATGGAGCTCCCCGACGACCTGCGGGCCACCAGGCTGCGTGCGTCGATCCGGCCGGGGGCGGTCATCACGGGGGTTCCGTGGCGCTGGATGCGGTCGCGGCGGACGGCGCGGACGGGCGGCGTCGTGGCCGGCACCACCTTCGCCGCCGAGCGGCTGCAGCCGATCCTCGACAGCTACACGACCCCCGACGGTGACCGGCCGCTGTGGGCCTTCGACGGCGAGTTGACGCTGCAGGGCCACACCCTGCCGGCGCGGGCGGCCCTGTGCGTGCTACGGCCCGCCCGTGACGGGCGCACGGTCGACTTCGAGGCCACGCTGACCGTGCGCCCCGACGCCTTCGGCCTGACCGGCGGGGTCGGGCGCAGCCGGGAGGTGCACGTGCGGGTCGTCGGCGTCGCGGTGGCCGACTGACCGGGCGGCGCCGACGGGCCACGCGCCTGCCCGATCGGGGGTGTTCGTCGGCGTGGCGAACGGGCAGACACATGCCATGGCGGACGACGGTGCTGGCAGTCGGCGGATCGCCGGGCGCTACCGCCTCGAGGACCTGATCGGGCGAGGCGGTGCCGGCGCAGTCTGGCGTGGCCTGGACGAGCAACTGCGGCGCCCGGTCGCGGTCAAGCAGATCGCCTTCCCCGGTGACGAGCAGGCTGCGAGCACCGGGCGCGAGCGCGCCCTGCGCGAGGCACGCGCCGCGGCGCGACTGCGCGACCCCGGGGTCGTGGGGGTCTACGACATCCTCGAGGAGGACGGCAGCGCGTTCCTGATCATGGAGCTCGTCGATGCGCCGAACCTCAAGGGGCTGGTCCGTCGCGACGGGCCGCTGACGCCGCGGGCGACCGCCCGCCTGGGGCTGCGGATCCTCAACGCGCTGGCGGCGGCGCACCGGGCCGGCGTCGTGCACCGCGACGTCAAGCCCAGCAACGTGCTCGTCGACGGCGACCGGCCCAAGCTCACCGACTTCGGCATCGCCAGGCTCGGCGACGACGCCACCCTGACCTCGACCGGGGTGGTCCTCGGTACGCCCGCCTACATCGCCCCCGAGCACGCCCGTGGCGACGACGTCGGCCCGCCCGCCGACCTGTACGGCCTGGGTGCGACCCTCTTCTTCGCGGTCGAGGGCGTCGCGCCGTTCGGCGAGCGGGGGGCCTGGTCGACCGTGATGGCCGTGCTCAACGGGGCACACCGGCCGCTGCGCCGCGCCGGGCCGCTCGCACCGTTGCTGACCGACCTGCTGGCGCGCGACCCGGCAGAGCGCCCGGCGGTGACCGAGGTCCGGCGACGGCTGCGCGAGGTGGCCACCGGCCCCGAGCCGACCCCGGTCGGCCCACCGCTCGCCGGCGACCACGTCGCCGACGACACTGGCGAGATCGCTCCGCGTGACCTCGAGGGCACCGGCGAGGTGGAGCGCGACGACGCGGACGGGACCGGTGACGTCGCTTCCGGCGATCGCGGAGCCGCCCGGGTCGCGGACGGTCCGCCGGAGCGCGCCAGCGAGGAGGCGCACGGCGGCGACCCCCGCGGCGGGGACGCCACGGACCGCGATGCGCCCGCCGCTGTCGGCCCGACACCCGCCGAGGGCGCCCACGCCGGGGCGGACCGAGCCGCCGGGGATGGTGCCGGTGCGCCCCCACCTGGTGGGGAGCCGCCCGAGCACGCGCCGCCCGCCTCGGCCGCGGCGGTCGGCGCCACCGGCACCGCCGGCGGGGCCGCCCGCCCCCGGACGCCCGCGGCGTCCCCGGACCACCCGGCACGGGACCGGCCGACCCCACACGGACCGTCCGACCGCGGCACGCCGTCGGACGACGACCTGCCGGGTGACGGCGGCCCGCGCCGCCGGACCGCGGTGCTCGCCTCGGCGATCGCGGTGCTGCTGGTGCTGGGGCTGGCCTGGGCCGCGGGGGGAGACGACCCGTCGGACGACGCCGGCGGCGACCCCACGCCGGGCGCCGGCGCGATCGCGGGCGGCACGCCCTCGGCGGCCGCGTCGACGCCCGCGGCGCCGTCGTTCGCTCCCACACCGCCCTCGGAGCCGTCCACCCCCGAGCCGTCGACCACGCCCTCACGGTCACCGTCGGGCGACGGGGTCCTGCCCGCCTACCAGGACGCCGAGGTGCCCGACGACTGGACGGCCTACCGGCCCGGCGAGGCGCCGTACCGCCTCCGCCACCCGCCGGATTGGCAGGTGGCGCGCAACTCCGCCCGGCAGACCGACCTGCGCGATCCGCAGACCGGGACCTACCTGCGGCTGGAGTGGACCGACCAGGGCCTCGATCCGGTGCCCGATCGGCGTCGGGCGTCGGACGGCTTCGCCGAACGCGTCGACGGCTACCGGAACCTCGGCATCACCGCGACCACGTATCGCGGTGAGCCGGCAGCGCTCTGGGAGTACCGCTTCCGGGATGGTGGCGCCGACCTGCACGCCTACAGCCTCGTCGTCAACGACGGGCAGACCGGCTGGGGCCTCAACCTGGTGGCCCGCCAGTCGAACTGGCAGGAGGCGCGCGAGCTGTGGCCCGCCCTCCTCTCGTCGTACCGCCTCGAGGGCGGTGGCTAGTGCAGCGGCGAGAAGGGGAGCGGCACAACTGGTTGGGGGAGGTCGGGTGTCCGGCCGGTGGCGGGTCGGGCGGCTGGCCGCCGGGTGGTCCGTCCTGATCCGGGTTGAACCGTCGCTGGGGTCTGCCGCGGGGCGGCGCCCCGGTGCCGGTCGTCGGGGTGGTGGGCAGACGGGGGCTGTGGAGGGTGGTGTGGCGGCGGGTGCAGGTCATCGTCGCGGTCGTCGCGTTGACGCCGAGCTGCCAGCCGCCGTCGTGGACGGCCCGGTGATGGGCGTTGCAGAGCAGCGCCAGGTTGGCTGGGCGTCGGTGCGTGCTGAGCGCACGTACCGCC
>CAYVGE010000073.1:13631-16231 GCA_964450395.1 uncultured Actinomycetota bacterium | reverse complement strand
GCGGAGCCCCGGACATGAGCGGCGCAGCGGAACCAGGCTCCGCGGAGCCCCGGACGTGAGTGGCGTCTCCGCGGTCGTCCCGGGCAGCTTCGACCCGGTGACCAACGGCCACGTCGACGTCATCGAGCGCGCCGCGGCCCGGTTCGACCGCCTGATCGTGGCGTGCCTGCGCAACGTCGGCAAGCGCCCGCTGTTCGACCTCGCCCGTCGCGTCGAGCTGCTCGAGTCGGCGACCGCGCAGCTGCCCAACATCGAGGTCGCGACCTTCGACGGCCTGCTCGTCGACTTCTGCCGGGAGCGCGACGTCGGGATCGTGGTGCGCGGGCTGCGTGCGGTCAGTGACTTCGAGAGCGAGCTCGAGATGGCCCAGATGAACCACAGCCTGGCGGGTGTCGAGACGTTCTTCGTCGCGACCAGTCCGGTCCACTCGTTCCTGTCGTCCACACTCGTGAAGGAAGTTGCCCGGTTCAACGGGGACGTCACCCCGTTCGTCCCACCCGCCGTCAACGCCAGCCTGCGGGCGCACTTCGACGGCAAGGAGCACGACTGATGACCGAGATCACGTTGGGCGAGCTCGAGGAGCGCCTCGACGAGCTGGAGCGCGCGCTCGCCGAGGCGCGCCCGATGCCGCTGTCGGCGTCGGTGCTGGTGAGCCGGGAGGTGATGACCCAGCTGGTCGCCGAGATCCGTGAGCTGCTGCCGGAGGAGATCCGGCAGGCCCGGTGGGTGCTGCGCGAGCGGGAGAGCCTGCTGGAGGAGGCCGATCAGACCGCCCAGCGGCTGATCGCCGACGCCCGCCAGGAGTGCCTCCGGCTGACCGGCGAGACGGAGGTCATGCGCACCGCCGAGCGGGAGGCCAGACGGGTCGAGCGCGAGGCGGGCGAGCAGGCGCGGTCGATGCGGCTGGAGGCCGAGGACTACATCGACGGGCAGCTCGCCCGCTTCGAGCTGATCCTGTCCAAGACGCTGAAGACGGTGACGACGGGGCGGGACCGGTTGCGCAACGACGCCGACGGCGACGAGATCGACCTGACCAGCGAGACGGGCAACCCGCTGTTCGACCACGAACAGGGCTGACGGGCACCTGCCGGGGCGGGGCGTCGCGACGGTCCGTGCTAGACTGCACCGTTCGTACTGCTCGCAGTCAGCCATCTCTCCCGTGTGGTGTCCAGACCCATGCCCGCATCCCCCGACACCCTGATCGACGTCCGCGCGTTGATCGACCGTCCGGGAGCGACCACGTCGCTCGACCGGCGCATGCCCGCGCCCACGGACCTGTCGGACGACCTGGTGCACCTCGGCCCCGAGGTCGCGATGGCGGGCATCATCGAGAGCGTCGTCGACGGCCTGCTGGTCCGCGGCACGCTCACGGCGCCCGTCCGGCTCGCCTGTGCCCGGTGCCTGACCGAGCGCGAGGACGAGGTGCGTGCCGACGTGCTCGAGCTGTTCGCCGTCCCCGACGGGCTCGACGACCCCGCGGCCGAGGCCGGCTACGAGATCGTCGACGCCACCGTCGACCTCGACACGCTGCTGCGCGACGCGCTGGCCGCGGCGGTGCCCACCCGTCCGCTGTGCCGCCCCGACTGCGCGGGACTGTGCGCGGTCTGCGGTGCGGACCTGAACGTCGCGCCCTGCGACGGCCACCCCGAGCAGCGCGACCCGCGGTGGTCCGCGCTCGCCGACCTGCAGCTCCCCGACGCCCGCTAGCGACCGAAAGACCGGACCATGGCCGTTCCCAAGCGCAAGAAGTCCCGCTCCCGCACCCGGCACCGTCGGTCGAACTGGCTGGCCGCTCCCAAGCCGACCCTGGCCCGTTGCTCGCGGTGCCGCTCGCCGCTGAAGCCGCACACCGTGTGCGGCGTCTGCGGCCACTACCGCGGGCGCCAGGTGCTGGAGGTCGACGCGTAGGCGTCCGGTGCCACCGCGCGCCGCCGGCGACAGGGTCGACAGCTCGGCGCCCGGCGCCGAGGTCGCGCTGCAACGCGCCCTTGGCGTCCAGCTCACGTGCGGCGAGCTCTGGGCGCGGGCGCTGACCCACCGCAGCCACGCCTTCGAGGCGGGCGGCACGCCCGACAACGAACGGCTCGAGTTCCTGGGTGACGCCGTGCTGCAGCTGGTGGTCACCGACGAGATCTTCCGCCGCTTCGCCGATGCCCGGGAGGGGCGGCTGGCCAAGCTGCGTGCGGCCATGGTCAACACGCAGCGGCTGGCCGCGCTGGCCCGCGGCCTCGGCCTCGGGGCGGCCGTCAGGCTGGGCCGGGGCGAGGAGCAGTCCGGCGGTCGGGACAAGGACTCGATCCTGGCCGACACGCTCGAGGCCGTGCTCGGCGCGATCTACCTGGACCAGGGCCTCGGCGTCGTCAACGACGTCATCCTGCGGCTGTTCCGACCGCTGGTCGAGGAGCTGTCGACCCAGACCGCGGCGCTCGACTACAAGACGTCGCTGCAGGAGCTCGCCGCTGCGCGCCTGTCGTCGCTGCCGGTGTACGAGGTGACCGACTCGGGACCCGACCACGACAAGGAGTTCATCGCCGAGGCGATCCTGGACGGTGAGCGCCTCGGCCGGGGGCGTGGGCGCAGCAAGAAGGCCGCCGAGCAGG
>CAYVGE010000073.1:9186-13621 GCA_964450395.1 uncultured Actinomycetota bacterium | reverse complement strand
GCAGGAAGCGGCCCGCGAGGCCTACGGGGTGCTGGCGGAGCGCGTAGGGGAGCCGCAGGCCGCAGTTGACGTGGCCGCTAGCGTTGCCGCAAGCCGGCCCGACCCGAATGGAGAACACGCGTGACCTACCTGCCCGAGGTCGAGGTGATCCGCAAGGAGCTCGAGAAGGAGGTCCAGGGCAAGCGCTTCAGGGAGCTCAACGTCAAGAGCGCGACCACCGTCGGGCGCCACCGCAACCGCCCGGAGTTCTACAAGCTCCTCGACGGGCGCAAGATCGAGTCGTTGACCCGGCGTGGCACCCTGCTGCTGTTCGAGCTGGACGAGGAGCAGACGCTCGTCGTGTCGTTGGGGTCCCGCGGCACCCTGTCGCGGGAGACGGCGACCGAGGAGGCCGGACCCGACACGCAGTTCACGGGCACGTTCACGACCGGTGGCGCGCTGCACCTCGTCGATCCGGCGAAGGACGCCGAGGTCTTCGTCGTCCCGACCGGCGAGCTCGAGGCGCTGCCCGAGCTGTCGGGCGGCGGCATCGACGCGCTGGCCGACACCTTCACGTGGCACGCGTTCGGCCAGGAGCTGGTGCTGCGCGACCTGCCGCTGGCGCTGCTGCTGCGCGACGAGTCCTTCATCCTCGGCCTGGGCGACCTCTACGCCGACGAGATCCTGTGGTCCGCGGGCCTGTCGCCGGCCCGGCGGAGCAACAGCCTGACCAGCCAGGAGGTCCGTCGGCTGTACCGGGCGATCTTCGAGGTGCTCTACGAGGCCGTCAAGCAGGGCGGCGTCGAGGTCCCTGACGAGGACGCCGACGCCGACGACGAGCCGGAGTACGCCGACTTCGTCAAGATCTACGAGCGGGTGGGGGAGCAGTGCATCCGCTGCCGCCGGCCGATCACGCAGGTCGAGGTCGACGGGATCACCATCTTCGCCTGCAGCGCCTGTCAGACCTGACCGGCGGCTGACGACACCGAGGCGACCGCCCGCAGGAGGGCGGGGACGAACACCTCGGCGTGGCGGATCATCGCGTCGTGGTCGACGTCGATCACGATGACGTCGGCCGTCGGCCCCAGCCGCGCCGCCAGGTCCCGCTGGTTGCGGACCGGAACCAGGCGGTCCCGGCCGGTGATCACGACCGCACTGGGCACGTCGACGGTCGACAGCAGCCCGCGCGCGTCGAAGCGTGACAGCTCACGGCCGGCCTCGGCGACGTCCTCGGCGCTGCCGCGGTCGGCCTCGCCGATCATCCACGGCAGCAGGTCGCGCAGGTGGCCCGGGACGTCGGCGTCGACCATCCGGGTCAGCTGCAGCGGCAGCCGGCCCTCCACCACGGCCTGCGAGCCCTGCTCCCACCAGTGCCGCGGCAGCAGCCGCATGGCGACCTGCAGCAGGCCCATGGTGCGCCACAGCCAACGGTCGCGGCGCGTGGTGGTGAACGTCGCGCTCGTCGCGCACAGGACCAGCCCCGCGACGACGTCGGGGTGGCGCTGCCAGAGGCGCAGCGCGACCGGTCCGCCCATCGAGTAGCCCACGGCCACGACCGGTCCCGCACCCAGGTGGCGCACCAGCGCCGCCGCGTCGTCGGCGACGTCGACCAGACGGAAGGGCCGGGACGGCCGGGTGCCCCGCCCGTGCCCGCGGTGGTCGAGCGCGATCACCCGGGCGACACGGGACAGCGGGCCGTACGCGGTGAACCAGTGCAGGTCGGCGGGGAACATCCAGCCGTGCAGCAGCAGGACGCACGGTGCGCCGGGGTGCGGTGCGGGGGTCTCGCGCACGAACAGCTCGCCGTGGCCGGGCACCGGCACGACGCGGGCGGGTGGCAGACCCGGCGGCGGTTCGGGCGTGGGATCGCCGGCCGGGACCGGCCGAGCGCGGCCGGCGGCCCACAGCGTGCCGGCCACGGTCGCCAGCGTGGTCCCGCCCCACCACAGGAGCAGTCGTCTGAGGATGCGCATGCGTCGAGCGTACGGGTGGCACACTGTTGCCCGTGACGTTGCGCGCTGGTTGCGTGACACCGTCCGCCATGGGGTATAGTGCGATCGTGAAATGACGATGCGTCGACCCACAGGTCGAGACCGTCGGCAGTCGCACGGCCCCCACGGCGGCGGTGCGCGCACCAACCAGCCTGAGGACACCTGGGAGGACAAGCTGCATGAAGGCGCTCATCGGAGCCATGGACCACCGTCCGGCGCAGATGCTCGCAGAGCTCACGTCGCTGCGGGCCCGGGTAGCCGGCCTGCGTGAGGAGCTGGCGGCCAGCGAGGCCGAGCGGCTCGCACTGCAGGAGGAGATCGCCCGACTGCGCGCGGCCACCGAACGGGAGGCCCTGCTGACGAGCTGACGACCACCCGACCCCGACCCCCGGAGCGGCAGCACTGCCGCTCTTTTTCGTGCGCTGGGGGCGCGCCACGGCGGCGGTGCCAGGTGTTTGGTGCTGCCCGGGCGCCTCCCTACACTTCGGCCGTGCATCTCTCATCCCTGGTGCTGCGCGGCTTCAAGTCGTTCGCCGACAGGACCACGCTGGAGCTCGAGCCCGGCGTCACCGTGATCGTCGGGCCCAACGGCTCGGGCAAGTCCAACGTGGTCGACGCGCTCACGTGGGTGCTGGGCACCCAGAGCCCACGGTCGCTGCGGGGCGGCGCGATGGCCGACGTGATCTTCGCGGGGGCCGCCGGGCGACCCGGCCTCGGCCGGGCGTCGGTCGAGATCACGATCGACAACTCCGACGGGTCGGTGCCGCTCGACTTCGGCGAGGTCACGATCGGCCGGGCGATGTTCGCCTCGGGTGAGACGGAGTACACGATCAACGGCCAGAGCTGCCGCCAGCTCGACATCGCCGAACTGCTGGGCGACACGGGGCTCGGTCGCGAGAGCCACACGATCGTCAGCCAGGGCCAGCTCGACGCCATCCTCACGGCGCGCCCGGAGGACAGACGAGCGTTCATCGACGAAGCCGCCGGCATCACCAAGCACCGCCGCCGCAAGGACCGCGCGGTGCGCAAGCTGTCCCAGATGGCCGAGCACGCCGAGCGGCTGCACGACCTCGCCCGTGAGCTCAGGCGCAGCCTGCGGCCACTGGAGCGCCAGGCGGAGGCGGCCGAGCGCCACGCCGAGCTGACGACCCGTCTGCGGACGGTGCGGATCGAGCGGATCACCGACGACGTGGTGCGCGCCGCCCGGCACCACGACGCGGTCGCCGGCCGCCACCGTGACCAGGCCGGCGCCGTCCGCGAGCTCGAGCAGCGCCTCGGGGCCCTGCGGGCCGACCAGGAACAGGCCGAGCGCCGCCTGGGTGCGCTGCGGCCCGTCGCCGACCGCGCGGCGGCGACCCACTACCGCCTGAGCGGCGCGGTCGACCGCCTGCGGGCGGTGTCGACGCAGATCGCCGAGCGGCACCACGGACTCCAGACAGCGCTGGACGAACCGGTCATGCTGCGTGACCCCGCGGAGCTGCGCGCGGTCGCCGCGGCCGAGCACGATCGCGTCGAGGCGCTGGAGCGCGAGGTGGCCGACGCCGAGGCCGCGCTGGCGACGGCGACCGACGAGGCCCAGGACGCCGACCGCGCCCGTCGTGCGCACGAGCAGGCCGCGGCCGCCGAGGCCCGACGGCGCGCCGCCGCGCGCGAGCGGCGGCTGCGGTGGGAGGGCGAGGTCGCGGCGCTGCGCTCCACGCTCGCCCGCGCCGCGAGCGAGCAGGCGCGCAGTGGCGGGCGGCTGGCGTCGTTGCGCGAGCGCCAGGAGCGGGCGCGCACCGAGATCGGGGCGGCGACGGCGGCCTACCACGCCGAGCGTGACCGCCGCGAGGCCCGGGGCGAGGCCGTCGAGGCCGCCGAGGCCACCGTCGAGGCACGCCGGGCCGCGCTCGAGGCGCTCGTCGAGCGTGAGCAGGAGTGCGGGCGTCGCCGCGCGGCCATCGCCGCCCGGGTCGAGGCGCTGGCCGCGGCCGCCGCCGAGGTGACCGACGGCACCCGGGCGCTGCTCGACGCCGCCCCCGACGGGCTGGTCGGCCGCTTCGCCGAGCGCATCGAGGTGGAGCCCGGCGCCGAGCGGGCGGTCAGTGTGGCGCTGGGCGCCGCCGCAGAGGCGGTCGTCGTCGCTGACGTGCCGGCGGCCGAACGGGCTGCCCACGATGCGCTGCGGCGTGGGGAGGGGCGGGTGCACCTGCTCGTCGACGGCGGTGCCGAGCCGGCGGCCGCCGACGCGCCCGACGGTGCGCGCCCGGCCGCGGCGCTCGTCGACGACGGCACCGCGACCGTCGCCGTCGCCCGGCGACAGCTGGCGGGCACTGTGGTCGACGACGGGTACGATGCGCTGAAGTGCAACCCGTTCGGCTGGGGACCGGGGTGGGTCGACAACGCCGAGGTAGAGCTGGCGGTGCGACGGATTGCGGCTGTCCGCGAGGCCATCGGCCCGTCGGTCGACCTCCTCATCGAAGGCC
>CAYVGE010000073.1:0-9176 GCA_964450395.1 uncultured Actinomycetota bacterium | reverse complement strand
GGTGGCACCGCGACCGTCGCCGTCGCCCGGCGACTGCTGGCGGGCACTGTGGTCGTCGACGGGTACGAGGCCGCGTGCGCCGTCGCCCGCGAGCGGCCCGACCTGACCGTGGTGACCACCACCGGTGAGCTCGCGGGCGGGGGCGGCTACGTCGTCGGCAGCACCCCCCCGACCAGCACGGTCGAACAGCGCGCGGCGCTGGCCGCCGCCCGCCGCTCCCTCGAGCAGATCGACGCCGAGGCGGCCGCGCTGGCCACCACGGTCGCCGAGGCCCGGGCCGCCCGAGACGCCGCCGCCGAGGCGCGCGCAGGCGTGGTCGCCGAGCTGCGGTCGGCCACGGTCGCCCGCGACGAGCGCGCCGAGCAGTTGCGGCGGTTGGAGGCGGAGGCCGCCGCCTACCGCCGCGAGCTCGAGGCCGTCGCCGACGCCGCGGCACAGATCGACCGGGAGGTCGAGGCCAGGGCGGCCGAGCTCGCCGCCCTCGAGGCCGCCGAGCACCCCGGCGCCGACGACCCCGACGACGGACCCGACCTGGAGGCGGAACGGCTCGCCGATGTGCTGCACGCGGCACAGGAGCGCCAGGTCGAGGCGCGGGTCGCCGTGTCGACGGCGCGCAGCCGGCGTGACGAGGTGCGGCGGCGCATCGCGGCGGCCGAGCGCGACGCGGAGGACCTCGAGGCGGCCTGGGCGGCGGCCGAGGAGCGCCAGGCCCGCCGCCGCGCCGCCGTCCGGCGGTGCGGCGAGCTTGCCGCCGTCACCGACCAGGCGATCGCGGCGGGCACCGCCGCGCTGCAGGCGTCGGGCGTCGACCGGGCGGCCGTCGAGCGCCGCCGCGACGAACAGCAGCAGGCGCTGGGGGCACTGCGGTCGCGCATCGCCGACGTGGAGCGGTCGCTGGCCGACCGCACCCGCGACCAGCACGCCGGCGAGCTGGCGGTCGCCGACGCGCGCCACGCGCTGGACGACGCCCGCGGGCGCGCCCGTGACCTCGGCCTGGACCCCGACGGGATGGTCGCGGCCGCGCCCGCGATGCTCGACGACGGGCGCCGCGCGGAGCTCGCGACCGAGGAGGAGGAGCTCGCCCGCCATGTCGCGCTGCTCGGGCCCGTCAACCCGCTCGCGGTCGACGAGTTCGCCGCGCTGCAGGAGCGCCAACGCTTCCTGACCGAGCAGCTCGAGGACCTCGAGCGGTCGCGGCGGGACCTGCTCGAGATGGTCACCGCCGTCGACGCGCGGATCCGCGAGATCTTCGAGCAGGCCTTCACCGACGTGGCCACGCAGTTCGAGCGCCTGTTCGAGCGCCTGTTCCCCGGCGGCGAGGGGCGGCTGCTGCTGACCGATCCCGAGGACCTGCTGATCACCGGCGTCGACGTCGAGGCCCGCCCCGCCGGCAAGCGCGTCAAGCGGCTGTCCCTGCTGTCGGGCGGCGAGCGGTCGCTCGTGGCGCTGGCGCTGGCGTTCGCGATCTTCGCGGCGCGGCCGTCGCCGTTCTACGTGCTCGACGAGGTCGAGGCCGCGCTCGACGACGTCAACCTGCAGCGGGTGCTCGACGTCATCGCCGAGTTCCGCTCGACCAGCCAGCTGATCGTCGTGACGCACCAGAAGCGCACGATGGAGATCGCCGACGTCCTGTACGGGGTGACCATGCGCTCCGGTGGGGTGTCGAAGGTGCTGAGCCAGCGCCTGACCGACGTCGCCTGAGCCCGCGCGCCTGCGCGGCGCGTCGGCGTGCGGCACGATCGGGGGCACCACTGTCGAGCCCCCGCCGACGCCCGGTCGCGAACCTGGGGCGCCGAAAGCCGAGCAGACCATGATCTCCCCCACCCTGGCCCGCCGCGCGGTCGATCGACGCCGCTTCCTGCGGCTGCTCGGGCTGGCCGGTGCGGGCGCCGCGCTGGCGGCCTGCGGCAGCGCGGAGCCGGCGCAGGTGGCCGGCCCCAGCGAGGCCGGCACGGCCGCCGACCCCGCCGGCGCCGCCGTCAGCCGGGTGGCCCCTGACGCCGACCCGTCGCTCGCGGTGGTCGCGGCGACCTTCGAGCAGTTGATCGACCAGCCGAACCCCTTCGTGTTCGGCCTGTTCACCCTCGAGCAGGAGCCGGTCGAGGACGCATCCGCCGAGGTGTGGGCCGTGCCGTCCGACGGGGGCGACCCGGTCGGTCCGTGGCCCGCGACCCCCTCGGAAGCCGACGTGCCGCCGGGCGGGCTCTACACGGTCGACGCCGAGTTCCCCTCGACCGGCGTGCAGGAGGTCGTGGTCGTCACCGGTGACGGGCGGGCCGGTGCCGTCGCCGTCGACGTGCGGGATACGAGGTCGAGCCAGCTGCCGGCCCCCGGCGAGCAGGCCATCGCGGTCCCGACGCCCACCAAGGCCGACCCGCTGGGATACGAGCAGCTGTGCACGCGTTCAAAGCCGTGCGGCATGCACGCGGTCAGCCTCGAGGACGCGCTGGTCGAGGGCGGACCCGTCGCGCTGCTGTTCGCGACCCCCGCGTTCTGCCAGACCGCCGTGTGCGGACCGACCGTCGACGTGATCGACGGCATCCGTGCCGACTACCCCGACGCCACGTTCATCCACTGCGAGGTCTACGCCGACGCCGGCGAGACCATCGGCGACCCCGTCAGCGCGTGGGACCTGCCCACCGAGCCGTGGCTGTACGTGATCGACGCCGACGGCCGCATCACCCGGCGCGCCGACGGCCCGCTGCTGGTCGTGCCCGATGCAGTACGGTCGCTGCTCGACAGCGGCCTGTCCGCCTGACCGGCCACTGACCGAGGGAGACCATGGGAGTCGCAGAGCTCATCGTCCTGGCGGCGGTCGTCGCCGTCCTGATCGCCGTGGTGCTCGTCGCGCTGCTGCGCGTGCGTCGGCACCCGCCGCCGCTGGACGACCAGACGGCTGAGCAGCTCAAGGACCGCGCCCCGACGCTCGAGGTGCCCGAGGCCGACGAGGAGGTCCTCGCCGGCGCACCCGAGGTCACCGAGGCGGCGCCGTCGGCCACCGAGGCACCCCCCGCGCCGCCGCTGTCGCCCGCCGAGCGCTTCCGTGCCCGCCTGGGGCGCGCCCGGTCCGGGCTGGGCAGCTCGCTTGCTGCGATCTTGCGCGGCGGCGTCGACGAGGATACCTGGGAGGAGGTCGAGGACTCGCTGATCGCCGCCGACGTGGGCGTCGAGGCGACCCTCGAGCTGGTGGCCGGCCTGCGCGAACGCGCACGCGCGGAGCACGTCCGCACGGGCCCGGAGGCGATGGCACTGCTCAAGGAGGTCCTCCGCCTCGAGCTCGGCGTCGCGGACCGCAGCCTGCGGTGGCGCGACGACGGCACGACCGTCTGGCTGGTCACCGGCGTCAACGGCACCGGCAAGACCACCTCGATCGGCAAGATCGCCGCGCGTGAGCAGGCGGGGGGCAGGACGGTCGTGCTGGCTGCCGCCGACACGTTCCGCGCTGCGGCCGCCGACCAGCTGGCGCTGTGGGGCGAGCGCGCCGGCGCCCGGGTGGTGCGCCAGGAGTCCGGCTCCGACCCCGCCGCCGTCGCGTTCGACGGGTGGAGCTCGGCGACCGCCGCCGGCGCCGACCTGCTGATGGTCGACACCGCCGGACGCCTGCAGAACAAGCGCGCGCTGATGGACGAGCTGTCCAAGACCAAGCGCATCCTCGACCGCGAGGCCGGGCACGTCGACGAGGTCCTCCTGGTCCTCGATGCCACCACCGGGCAGAATGGCCTGTCGCAGGCGCAGGCGTTCGCCGAGGCCGTCGACGTGACCGGGGTCGTGCTGACCAAGCTCGACAGCACCGCCAAGGGCGGCATCGTCATCGCCATCCAGCGCCAGCTCGAGATCCCCGTCAAGCTCGTGGGGCTGGGGGAGGACATCGATGACCTCGCGCCCTTCGACCCCGACGCCTTCGTCGAGGCGCTGTTCGCCGAGGTGGCCCAGGACGTCGAGTTCGACCAGGCCGACGCCGTCGAGGAGCGCTGACGTGCTCGACCGCCTCCGGCTGGACGAGGTGCGGGAGGCGTTGCGACTGCTCGGGGTCGACGCGCCGACCGGACGGACCACGGCGCTGCGGGCGCTGCGCGACGCGCTGGGGCAGTTCGGCTTCGTCCGCCAGCAGCTCGACCACGCGCCGCCGCAGGCGCGCGCGGCGTTCCTGCGCCTGCTGCACGACGGCCCGCAGCCCGTCGAGGAGCTGCTGGGTCGCGGGTGGTGGGGCCGCGGCATGCTCCCGACGCCGTTGGACTGGCTGCAGCGCAGGGCGCTGGTGCTGGTCGACGACGCGGGGAGGGTCGCGGCGGTGGCCGAGGCGCGCGAGGGCTACCTGGCGACCGGCGGCACGGGCGCGGTACGGTCCGACACCCGGCCCGGGCGGTCGGCCCGCCTGGGCGTGGAGCCCGCCGGCGCGGTGGTGATCTGCGAGGATCCCGACCTGTTGCACCGCGCGGTCGCGCTCGCGCGCGCCGAGCTGCGGCTGGTCGCGCCGACGGTCGCGGTCTCGTCGCGGTCGCCGGCCACGGTGGTCCGGGCGCTGCGCGAGGCGCAGCTGCCCCTGGTGGAGGACCTGCAGGTCGCGGCCAGTGCCAACCAGCCGGCCCTGCCCGGACGGGTGGAGCAGGCGGTGGGGCCGTCGGCGATCCGCACCCTGCTCGAGCGCGCGGTCGACGAGGAGCGCCAGGTCCGCCTGGACTACTACGCCTCGTCGCGCGGTGGTGTCGCCACCGACCGCGTCGTGGACCCGTGGCGCTTCGTCGACGACCTGCTGACCGGCTGGTGCCACTTGCGGACGGCCGAGCGGACGTTCGCCGTGGACCGCATCGGCCGGGTGCGTCTGCTGCCGGCCGCGATCGATCACCGGCCCGAGCCGCAGGACTGAGTCGGCGGCCGGCCCGGCCCCCGGCTCGGGTCGTCCCGATATGGTCGACAGGACAGGTCGCCATGTCCTGTGGGCCAGGAGGTCCGGACCACGACCTGCAACGGATGGCCAGGTTTATGAGGCGTGTGCGGTGGTTGCACGTTACGGTGTCGTCCGCGTGCTGCCGTGACCGGACGAGGTGGTCGATGGGTTTGTGGGGGCGGGTGCTGTCGCTGTGCGCGGCGGTGCTGCTCGTGGCGGGGTGTGATCTCCGCCCGGTGACCGATCAGGTCTCCGCGATCGACACGTTCGCCGCCCCCACGGCCGCCGAGGGCTCCGGGCAGGCCCCGGAGGACGCCATCCCGCACGTGGTCGCCGAGCCGATCGAGGCGGAGCTGTCCGAGGCCCTGGCGGACGTGCCCGTCCCCGGCGAGAACCGCAACGAGCACCGCTCCCACGCGGACCCGCCGGCGGCCGCGACGCCGTCACCGTCCGCGTCGCCGACGGCGTCGGGGCCCCCCGGTGCGACCCCCGCCGGGCCTGACGACGACCGTGGGACGGCCGCGCCGGAGGACCCCGGGTCGGCGCCCCCCGGGCGGGACGCCACCCGAACGCCGACCGCGGACCCCGCGGCGCCCGAGGCGGCCGAGGCGCCGGAACCCGTCGACGTGCCGGATGCGGACGCTCCTGCCTCCGAGCCGACGCCACCCCAGGCGGCGGCGGAGCGCACGCCGTCGCCCTCGGCCTCCGTGCCGCTGTCGGCGATCGAGCGCCAGATCGCCGACATGCTCAACGCCGAGCGCACGGCCGCCGGCCTGCGGCCTGTGCGCGTCGACGCACGGCTGACGCACGGCGCCCGCGCCTGGGCCACGACCATGGCCCGCGGCGGTGCCTTCGCGCACGAGTCCGAGGGCGGGTTCTCCGAGAACATCGCCTACGGCTACGCCGATGCGGCCGAGGTGCACGACGCGTGGATGGCGTCGGCGGGTCACCGCGACAACCGTCTGCGACCGGGCCTGACGTCCTACGGCATCGGGGTGCGCGCGGCCGGCACGACGCTGTACTTCGTCGAGCGCTTCCAGTAGCGCCCACGTCGCCGCGACGACGGCGGCTACAGTGAACCCACGGCGGCCCCCGACGTGCGTGTGCTGCCCGTCCCCGTCCGATCAACCGGTGGAAGCACTCCATGTTCGACGCGCTCGGCGACCGTCTCGAAGCCATCTTCGCCGGCCTGCGGCGCGGCGGGAAGTTGACCGACGAGCAGGTCAGCGCGACGCTGCGCGAGATCCGCCTCGCCCTGCTCGAGGCGGACGTCAACTTCAGGGTCGTCAAGGCCTTCGTCGGCCGCATCCGCGAGCGCGCGGTGGGCGCCGAGCTCAGCGAGGCGCTCAACCCCGCCCAGCAGGTCATCAAGATCGTCCACGAGGAGCTCATCGGGATCCTCGGCGGCATGTCCGCGCCGCTGGACCTCGGCAGCCGCTCCCCGGCGGCGATCATGCTGGCCGGTCTGCAGGGCTCGGGCAAGACGACGGCCGCGGGAAAGCTGGCGACGCTGCTCAAGAAGCAGGGCCGGCAGCCGTTGCTGGTCGCCTGCGACCTCCAGCGCCCCGCCGCGGTCCAGCAGCTGCGGGTGCTGGGCGAGCGCGCCGGTGTGCCGGTGTACGCGCCCGTCGAGTCCGGCGACCCCATCGCGGTCGCCCGCCAGTCGCTCGACGAGGCCCGTCGGCTGGGCGCGTCGGTGGTGATCGTCGACACCGCCGGGCGCACCAACGTCGACGAGGTCCTCATGCAGCAGGCCGCCGACATCGAGGCGGCGCTGGACCCGGCCGAGACCCTGTTCGTCATCGACGCGATGATCGGCCAGGAGGCGGTCACGGTCGCCAAGGCCTTCCAGGAGGCCGTCGATTTCACCGGCGTCATCCTGTCCAAGCTCGACGGCGACGCCCGCGGTGGTGCCGCGCTGTCGGTCGCCGAGGTCACGGGCCGGCCGATCAAGTACGCGTCGGTGGGGGAGAGCCTCGCCGACTTCGAGGCGTTCCACCCCGACCGCATGGCGGGGCGCATCCTCGGCATGGGCGACGTGCTCACGCTGATCGAGAAGGCCGAGGACGTCTACACCGAGCAGCAGGCCAAGGACATGGAGTCCAAGCTGCTCGCGGCGGAGTTCACGCTCGAGGACTTCCTCGAGCAGTTCCAGCAGCTCAAGAGGATGGGCCCGCTGCAGGGCCTGCTCGGCATGCTGCCCGGGGTCGGGCGCCAGCTGAAGGACCTCGACCTCGACGAGCGCGAGCTGGTGCGCGTCGAGGCGATCATCCAGTCGATGACCCCCGAGGAGCGGCGGAAGCCGGCGATCCTGAACGGCAAGCGCAAGAAGCGCATCGCGCGCGGGTCGGGGCGGTCGGCGCAGGAGATCAACCAGCTGCTGCGCTCGTTCGACCAGATGCGCGGGATGATGAAGCAGCTCGGCGGTGCCAAGGGCATGAAGGCGCTGCGCGGCATGGACGACCTCGACCTCGACGCGCTGGCCGCCGGTGGCGGGCTGCCCGGGGGCGGCCTCCCGGGTGGCATGGGCGGGCTGCCCGGCGGCGGCCTCCCGGGTGGCATGGGTGGCCTGCCCGGCGGCCTGGGCGGATCTGCCCCCGGCGGCCCCCTGCCGCCGGGCGCCAAGCCACGCGGGAAGTCGGTGCCCAAGCGCAAGCGCAAGAACAGCAGGAACAAGAAGCGCAAGCGGCGCTGAGGTGGGCGGTCGCGGCGGAACGGCGCGCACGCAGGCGCTAAGCTGAGCAGCGCCTGTAGGCTAGGTCTGGCGTGCGCGCGTGCGTGACCACCTCTCGAGCGCCTCCACGCCATCGGGTCAACAACTCAGCAACTGGTAGCGCTGCGGTGTCCGTGCGCCCCACCGGGGCCGACCGCCACGTGGCTACCGCGGAAGGGAACAGAAGTTCGATGGCTGTCAAGATGCGCCTCCGGCGCGAAGGCAAGCGCAAGCAGCCGTTCTACCGGGTCGTCGTGGCCGACGCCCGCTCGCCCCGGGACGGCCGGTTCATCGAGGACATCGGGTACTACCAGCCCCTGCGCGAGCCGTCCGAGATCGACATCGACCGGGACCGGGCGCTGTACTGGCTCGGCCAGGGCGTCCAGCCGTCCGACGCGGTCCGCCAGCTGCTGCGGGTGAGCGGCATCTGGGACGAGTTCCGCCCCGGTGACCTCGGCCGGCAGCGTCCCGCCGCGGTCGCCGCCGCCGCGGCCGCGTCGTCGTCCGACGCGTCCGGTGCCGAGGAGACCGCTGCGTCATGATGACCGAGGAGGTCCTGGCCTTCATCGCCCGCAAGCTCGTCGACCACCCCGACGACGTCAGCGTCACCCCCGTCGACGGCGAGCGGGTCGACACCGTCCTCGAGCTGCGGGTGCACCCCGAGGACATGGGCAAGGTCATCGGCAAGCGCGGCCGGACCGCCAAGGCCATCCGAACCGTCGTGAAGGCGGCGGCCACCCGCGAGGGCACCAGCGCGACGGTCGAGATCGTCGACTGAGGCCGTGGCGACGCGCGCGGTGCTGGGCACGGTCGGCAAGCCGTTCGGCCTCGCGGGCGACGTCTACGTATGGCCGGATCCCGACCTGGGGGGAGCGCTGGCGCCCGGTGTGCGGTGCAGCGCCGGTGACGACGAGCTCGAGATCGCTGCCGTCCGCCGGCACAAGGGCCGTCCGGTCGTCCGCTTCGTCGGCGTCGACGACCGCGCGGCGGCCCAGGAGCTGCGCGACCGGCGGCTCGAGGTCGACCGCGGGACCGTGGCCTCGGACGACATGGTCTGGACCGACGACCTGCTCGGCCGAGAGGTCATCGACGCCGACGGCGAGGTGGTCGGGGTGGTCGACGGCGTGCTCGACGGGACCGCCCACGACTTCCTCGTCGTGGCCCGCCCCGACGGCGGCGAGGTGCTGATCCCCACCGTCGACGAGCTCGTCGACCTGACCGACCCCGTGGTCGTCCACGGCCCCCCCGGGCTCACAGACCCGGGCGAGGCCGTCGAGTGACAGCCGCCGGCGCCGCTCGGACGGCCGGGTGATGCACGTCGACGTGCTCAGCCTGTTCCCCGGGTGGTTCACCGGACCGCTCGACGCATCGCTGCTGGGCCGCGCCCGCGAGGCCGGGGTGCTGCGCATCGCTGTCCACGACCTGCGACGGTGGACCACCGACCGCCACCGCACCGCCGACGACGAGCCCTACGGCGGCGGCGCCGGCATGGTGCTCAAGCCCGAACCGTTCTTCGCGGCCGTCGACGACCTGTACGGCACGGTCGACGCGCGCCCGCGCACCGTCGTGCTGACC
>CAYVGE010000072.1:0-16507 GCA_964450395.1 uncultured Actinomycetota bacterium | reverse complement strand
ACCGTGACCCGCAGGCTGTGCTGCTCGACCTGGTGCAGGGCAAGGTGTCGCGCGCATCGGCCGAGCGCGACTACGGGGTCGTGCTCGCCGTCCCCGAGGACCCCACGCGGCACGTCCCACCGACCGCCGTCTCCCCGATCGCGGGCGGTGGCGAGCCGGTCGAGGGGGTCGACCACGCGGCCACCGCGACCCTGCGGGACCGGCTGCGCGGCGAGCGGGCCGACCGGCCGTTCTTCGACCGCGGGCCGGGCTACGCGAGGCTGGCCGACGGCGCCACGCACGCGGCGTTCGACGAGCTCTCCGACGCCGAGCGCGCCGCCGTGGAGGCCGCGCGGGGAGGGGAGCGACGGATGGGTCCGGCGCGCACCGGCAGCACGATGAGCCCTGGCATGCGCGCGTCGAGCGACGCGGACGGGAGGCACACGGCATGAGCGGGCCGCTGGACGGGGTGCGCGTGGTCGATCTGACCAGGGCGCTGGCCGGGCCGTATGCCACGTTGATGCTGGCCGACGCCGGCGCCGACGTGCTCAAGGTCGAGCGGCCGGGCACGGGCGACGACACCCGTGGGTGGGGACCACCGTTCGCGGAGCCGCCCGACGGCGGCGACCGCCAGTCGACCTACTTCCTGTCGGTCAACCGCAGCAAGCGCTCGGTCGAGCTGGACCTCAAGCAGGACGGGGACCGCACGCGGCTGCGTCGGCTGGTCGCCGACGCCGATGTCCTGGTCGAGAACTTCCGACCGGGTGTGATGGAGCGGCTCGGCCTGGGTGACGACGACCTCGACGAGCTCAACCCGGGGCTCGTCGTGCTGTCGATCACGGGCTTCGGCCCCGACGGACCGCAGGGCCATCGCCCCGGCTTCGACCAGATCCTGCAGGGCGAGGGCGGGCTGATGAGCCTGACCGGCCCGCTGGAGGGGCCGCCGAGCAAGGTCGGCGTGCCGATCGCCGACATCCTCGCGGGCATGTTCGGCGCGTACGGCGTCGTCTCGGCGCTGTACGAGCGACAGCGCAGCGGCCGGGGGCAACACGTGCACAGCTCCCTGCTCGGCGGCATGATCGCGATCCACACCTACCAGGGCACCCGGTGGCTGGTCGCGGGCGGGGTGCCGGGCACCAGCGGCAACCGGCACCCGTCGATCCAGCCCTACGGCGCCTTCCGCTGCGCGGACGGCCTGATCAACATCGCCGTCGGCTCCGAGGGCCTGTGGCACCGCTTCGCCCCACTGGTGGACCTCGACCCCGACGACGAGCGGTTCGCCACCAACGACCTGCGCGTCGAGCGGGTCGACGAGCTGCTGGCCCGCATCGAGGACGTGCTGGCGACGGCCGATCGCGAGGCCTGGCTCGCACGGCTCGACGGGGCGGGCGTACCGGCCGGCCGGATCGCGTCGCTCGACGAGGTCTACGCCTCGCCGCAGGTGCAGCACCTGGGGCTGATCGACACCGTCGACCACTCGACGCTGGGCGCGGTGCGCCTGCCCGGTGCGCCGGTCACGTGGAGCCGGTCGCAGCGTGGCGCGCCGACGGCGCCACCGCTGCTCGGCGAGCACAACGGCGAGGGCTGGGTGGACGCCGAGCGTGACCCGGTTGGACCCCGGTGACCGAGCGCCTGCCCGTCGACACCGTCCTCGCGGCGGTCGTCGACGGCGGCGTGGTCGAGGGCTGGGACGAGGAACTGGAGTCCCGGGACGTCCTGGGGTTCAGCGACAGCCGGAGCTACACCGACCGGCTCGCCCGGGCGCGGGCGTCGGCGCACGGCACCGAGGCGGTCATGACCGGGGTCGCGAGGATCGGCGGCCGGGAGGTCGCGGTGGTCGCCGGTGACTTCTCGTTCCTCGCCGGCACGCAGGGCATCGTCGTCGGCGAACGCGTCACCCGCGCCTTCGAGCGGGCGACCACCCGCCGCCTGACGGTCGTCGGCCTGCCCACCTCGGGCGGCACCCGCATGCAGGAGGGTGCGCTGGCGTTCGTCCAGATGCTCAAGATCGCCGCGGCGGTCGCGGCGTTCCGTCGGTCGGGCGGCCGCTACGTCGCCTGGCTGCGGCACCCGACGACGGGCGGCGTGCTGGCGTCCTGGGGGTCGCTGGCACACGTCACCTGGGTCCAGCCGGGTGCCCTCATCGGCCTGACCGGGCCGCGGGTGATCGAGGCCATCGACGGGACCGCGCTGCCGGACCACGTCCAACGCGCGGAGCACCTCGCGCGCCACGGCGTGGTCGACGACGTGGTCGAGCTCGACGCGCTGGGCCGGCGCCTGCCCACGGCGCTGGACGCGCTCGGCCCACTGCCGCGCCCACCCGGCGGCGAACGGATGGTGCTGCGCCCGGCCGAGCCGGCGCCGGCGGAGCGGCCCGCCGCCTCGGTGGCGGCCGACGGCTGGGCCGCGGTCCAACGGACGCGCCGGGGCGACCGCCGCGGCGTGCGCGACCTGCTGGCGGCCGCCGACGCCGTCGAGTGGCTCGGCGCCGGCATCACCGACGGGTGCCTGACGGCCGTGTGCACGTTCGCGGGGCTGCGCGCCGTCGTGATCGGCCACGACCGCGAGCCGGGTGCGCGGGGTGCCGCCGTCGGCGCCAGCGGCTACCGGCGCTCGCGGCGGGCCATGCGCCTGGCCGACGAGCTGGGGCTGCCGCTGCTCGCGGTCGTCGACACCCGCGGCGCGGCGACGACCGAGGTCTCGGAGTCGCACGGCACCGCGCGCGAGATCGCGCGCTGCATGGCGACGATGGCCCAGCTGGAGGTGCCCACCGTCGCTGTGCTCCTGGGGGAGGGGTCCGGCGGTGGCGCGATCGCGTGGCTGGCCGCCGATCGGGTGGTCGCGGCCCAGCACGCATGGCTGGCACCGATCGCGCCGGAGGGCGCCTCGGCCATCCTGTACCGCTCGACCGATCACGCCGCCGCCCTGGCGCGGGCCCAGGCGATCGACGCCGCGTCGCTGCGCTGGATCGGGCTCGTCGACCACGTCGTCGACGAGGTACCCGGGTGGATCGACGCGGTCGCCGACGCCGTCGCCGCCGAGCTGCGCGCGCTGGCCAGGCAGCACGCGGCGCAGCGCCTTGCGGCCCGTGCCCTGCGGCTGCGCCACCTCGGCAGCCTCGCGTGATCTCGGGGGGCGGCCGAGCCAGCGCACGTACCGCCGCTGAGCGCACCACATGCGTGTGAGCGCTTCGGCCGCGCGAGACGTTCGCACGCATTCCGTGCGTTCGGCTGCGAAGGGTGCGTTCGATGGGGTCACATCGAGGCAGGCACGTCTTGCCGGTGGGCGGCGAGGGTGTCGTCGACCCAACGACGCTGGTCCCCGGTGAGGTTGCGGGTCGGTGTCAGACCAGCGAGCGGTAGAGGTCGGCGGTCCGCTCGGCGATGCTCGTCCAGGCGAACTCGGCCAGCACGCGCTCCCGGCCGGCACGGCCCCACGCGTCGGCGCGTGCCGGGTCGTCGACCAGGTCGTTGATCGCGATCGCGAGGTCCCGGGCGAACAGGCCGGGGTCCAGCGGGCTGCCGTACGCGTCGCCGCCCGCCTCGAACGGCACCAGGTGCCCGGTCCTGCCTTCGACGATGATCTCGGGGATGCCGCCGACGGCGGACCCGACCACGGCGGCCTCGCAGGCCATCGCCTCGACGTTGACCAGCCCGAACGGCTCGTAGATCGACGGGCAGACGAACACGGTCGTGTGCGACAGGATCTGCACCACCTTGGGTCGCGGCAGGTGCTCGGCGATCCACCAGACACCCTCGCGCTCCCGGCGCAGCACGTCGACCTTCTCGACCGACTCGGCCTGCAGCTCCGGCGTGTCGGCGGCGCCCGCACAGAACACGAGCTGGGCGTCGGGGGAGATGTGACGGGCGGCGTCGAGCAGGTGTGTGAAGCCCTTCTGGCGGGTGATGCGGCCGACGAACGTCACGATCGGCTTCGAGGGGTCGATGCCGAGCCCGTCGAGCACGTGGGTGCCACGATCCGGCGTGTACTCGGCCGTGTCGATGCCGTTGGGGATGACCGTGACCTTGCCGGGGTCGGCGTCGGGGTAGCTGGCCAGGACGTCGTCACGCATCTGCGAGCTCACGGCGATCACCGCGTCGGCACCGAGGATGCCGGTGCGCTCGGCGTAGCTGGACAGCTCGTAGCCGCCACCGAGCTGCTCGCGCTTCCAAGGGCGCAGGGGTTCGAGGCTGTGGGTCGACAGCACGTGGGGGATGCCGTAGGCCAGCTTGCTCCAGTGCCCGGCCAGGTTGGCGTACCACGTGTGGGAGTGGACGAGGTCGACGTCCGCCACGCCGGCCACCATCGCCAGGTCGACCGACAGGTGCCGGAGGGCGGCGAGGTGCTTGTCGTCACCGGCCAACGCGTCCCACGGCTGGTAGGTGCCGGCGACCAGCGGGTCGGACCGCGGCGCACCGAAGCAGTGGACCGCGACGTCGACGTGCTCCGCCAGCGCCTTCGACAGGTACTCGACGTGGACCCCGGCACCGCCGTACACCTCCGGGGGGTACTCGCGGGTGAGCAGGCCGACTCGAAGGTCCGTCATCAGGCGTGTCCTCGCTGCCGTCGCCGATCATTCCGTCCGGCGGGGCAGCCACCGGCGGCAACCGTCCGGCAGCCTACCCGGGCGCCTCCGCACGACACCAGCGTCGGCCCATCAGGGCGTGCGCGTGACGCTCCCGTCGAGCACGCGGTAGACGTGGCCCAGCGCCAGGATGCTCACCGCGCTGGTGACCAGGACGCCGACGATGAGCAGCAGCAGCCCCACGATGTTGAGCAGCAGCAGCACCAGCAGGAAGCCGAACAGCTGCCACCGCTGCCCGCGTGTGATCTCCGCGCTGTGCCGGAGCGCCGCCACGCCGTCATCGACGGCGCCGTCGACCAGCGCCCAGCCGTAGAAGCCGAACACCACGGCGAAGACGATCCCGGGCACGACGAGGAGCACCAGCCCGATCGTCACGCCCAGCGAGAACAGGACGGCGGCCACCAGGAACGGCACGAACACCGAGAACGCGTCGCGGATGCGGTCGGTCTCGATCTGCCGCCCGTCGATGGCGTCGAGCGCGATGCGCAGCCACCCGATGGTGATGAGCTGGTTGATCAGGAACACCACGATGTTGCCCAGGAACGACTGGGTGGCGTCCAGCGATGCGAGCAGCAGGTTGACGAGGCCGCTGAGCCCGATCACGACCAGGGCATACAGCGCCATGGGCCCGATGTTGGCGGTGAAGGCCCGCCAGCCGTGCCGGAGCGCGTCGCCGTACGAGAACGTCGCGGATGGTGCGCTCATGGGAGACCCCCGTCGTGCGGCATCCCGGCATCCCGGCATCCGGAGCCGTCCGGCTCAGCCTAGCCCAGGCAGCCGCCGCGACGCGAGGGTCACCCGCCGCCTCAGACCTCGACCTTGTCGCCCTTGCCGATCACGACGATGCCCTCGTCGGAGACGGTGAAGCGCTCCCGATCGCGCTCGAGGTCGAAGCCGATCTTCGCCCCCTCGGGGATCTCGACGTTCTTGTCGATGATCGCGTTGCGGACCTCGGCGTGCCTGCCCACGCGCACGTTGTTGAGCAGCACGCAGCCGTCGACCTGGGCGTAGGAGTGGATGCGCACCCCCGGCGACAGCACCGACCGGCGCACCGCACCGCCCGACACCACGACGCCCTGGCTGACCATCGAGTCGACCGCCGAGCCGCGGCGCCCCTCGACATCGAAGACGAACTTGGCGGGCGGGAGCGGCTCGTTCCAGGTGTAGATCGGCCACTCGCGGTTGTAGAGGTTGAAGATCGGGTCGACCGAGATGAGGTCCGTGTGGGCCTCGTAGAACGAGTCGAGCGTCCCGACGTCGCGCCAGTAGTCGCGGTCGCGCTCGGTCGAGCCGGGCACGTCATTGTCGGAGAAGTCGTAGACGTAGGCCTCGTTGCGGTCGACGAGCATCGGGATGATGTCCCCGCCGAGGTCGTGGTTCGAGCTGTCGTCGTTGGCGTCCTCGGAGATCGCGCGCCGCAGCGTGTCGATCGAGAAGATGTAGTTGCCCATCGACGCGAACACGTGGTCCGGGTCGTCGGGCAGCGGCTCGGGGTCCTCCGGCTTCTCGAGGAACTCGGTGATGCGCCCGCCCTCGTCGGCCTGCAGGACGCCGAACTGGTCGGCGTCAGCGACCGGGACGCGCATGCCCGCGACGGTCACCCCGGCCCCCGAGTCGATGTGCGCGTGCAGCATCTGCTGTGGGTCCATGCGGTAGATGTGGTCGGCGCCGAACACGATGACGTACCTGGGCTGCTCGTCGCTCAGCAGGTTGAAGTTCTGGAAGATCGCGTCGGCCGACCCCTGGAACCACTGGTTGCCGCGCCGCATCTGGGCGGGCACCGGGGTCACGTAGTTGCCCAGCAGCGGCGACATGCGCCAGGTCAGCGCGAGGTGCCGGTCGAGGCTGTGGCTCTTGTACTGCGTGAGCACCACGACCTTGAGGAACCCGCCGTTGGCCAGGTTCGACAGCGCGAAGTCGATGAGCCGGTACTGCCCGCCGAAGGGCACCGCCGGCTTCGCCCGGTCACGGCTGAGCGGGTAGAGCCGGGTGCCCTTGCCCCCGGCGAGGACCATTGAGAGAACGTTTCGAGTCGCCATGTAGATCACCGTACCAACCGGTCCGCCGATCGAACCAGGGCCGGCTGGGGATCCTGGCCGGCTGCTGCTCTATGGTGCATGCCGCACCTGACCCCCGGATGAAGGCACGGACATGGCGGAGCGAACGAGGTACCTGCTCGACGAGTCGGCGCTGCCGACCGCCTGGTACAACGTCGTGCCCGACCTGCCCACGCCGCCCCCGCCGGTGCTGCACCCGGGACGGCTGGATCCCGTCGGCCCCGACGACCTCGCGCCGCTGTTCCCGCTGGCGCTGATCATGCAGGAGGTCTCGGGGGAGCGCTGGATCGACATCCCCGACGAGGTCCACGACGTCTACCGGCTGTGGCGACCGACGCCCTTGATCCGTGCCCACCGCCTGGAACGGGCGCTGGGCACGCCCGCCAAGATCTTCTACAAGTACGAGGGCACCAGCCCGTCGGGCTCGCACAAGCCCAACACCGCCGTCCCGCAGGCGTACTACAACGCGCAGGAGGGCATCCAGCGGTTGACCACCGAGACCGGTGCGGGCCAGTGGGGCAGCGCGTTGGCATTCGCGGCCTCGCTGTTCGGGCTGGAGTGCGAGGTCTGGCAGGTGGCGGCGAGCTACCGCCAGAAGCCCTACCGCCGGTCGATGATGGAGGCGTTCGGCGCGACCGTGCACGCCAGCCCGTCGGACCGGACGTCCGCCGGGCGCGCGATCCTCGACGCCGACCCGGACAGCCCCGGCAGCCTGGGCATCGCCATCAGCGAGGCGGTGGAGGTCGCGGCAGCCGACGAGGCGACGCGCTACGCGCTGGGCAGCGTGCTCAACCACGTGCTGCTGCACCAGACCATCATCGGCGAGGAGGCGCTGCTGCAGCTCGCCGACGCCGGCGAGACGCCCGACGTGCTGATCGGCTGCACGGGTGGCGGGTCGAACTTCGCGGGGCTGAGCTTCCCGTTCCTGCGCGAGAAGCTGGCGGGCACCAGCGACGTGCGGTTCCTGGCGGTCGAGCCGGCCGCGTGCCCCTCGCTGACCCGCGGACGCTACACCTACGACTTCGGCGACACCGCCGGCATGACGCCGCTGGTCAAGATGCACACGCTGGGCCACGACTTCGTGCCCGACCCGATCCACGCCGGCGGGCTGCGGTACCACGGCATGTCGCCGCTGCTGAGCCACATCTACGAGCTGGGGCTGATCGAGGCCGAGGCGCGCCACCAGCAGGAGTGCTTCGCCGCAGGCGTGCAGTTCGCCAGGACGGAGGGCATCATCCCGGCACCGGAACCGACGCATGCCCTGGCTGCGGTCGTCGACCAGGCGCGCCAGTGCGCCGAGACCGGCGAGGAGCGGGTGATCCTGACGGCGCTGTGCGGCCACGGCCACTTCGACATGGCCGCCTACGACAGCTACCTGGCGGGCGAGCTGGTGGACCACGAGTACCCGCAGGCCAGGGTCGACGAGGCACTGACCCGTCTGCCCCCGATCCCGACCGGCTGACCGTGGCGCGCACGGGCCCCGGCCGTGACCCCTAGATGGGGTCGCGGCTGTGGACCGGCTTGTGCAGGATCGCCTTGAGGTCGCCGATCAGGCGCACGATGTCCTCGGGGCCGTCGACCCGGCGCTGGATGACGCGGCGGTCGTGCGCCCGCAGGCTCCGCAGGTCCCCGAGCGCCTGGGCGCGGATCAGGGTGCCGAACGTGTGGTCCCGGTCCGGGATCGGCTCGTCCTCGGCGGGCACGTCCACCAGCTGGATGGCGACCACCGATGGGGGTCCGCCCTTGTGCAGCTGCCCGGTCGAGTGCAGGAACCGCGGGCCCCAGCCGGCGGTCGTGGCCACGCCCCGCTCGTCCCGCAGGAGCATGCGCACCTCGGTCAACCCCGCCCAGACCTTGGGGTCGGGCGGCAGGTAGGCCTGCAGGCTGACGTAGTCGCCGGGTGCCAGACCGTCGAGCAGCTCCTCGAGGTCGCCGTCCTCGGGTTCGGGGAGGGTCGTGCCCTCGGCGACCTCGCTGAGCACGGCCGTGGTGTTCTCCTTGCTCTCGGCGACGTTGGGCTGGTCGAACGGGTCGATGCCCAGCAGGACGCCGGCCAGCGCCGTCGCGGCCTCCCAGCGCACGAACTCGCCACCGAGCTGTGTCCGGTCCCCGACGTGGATCGTGAACACGGGCAGGCCGGCGTCGATCAGCGCATCGACGCCCGGCACGGGATCCTCTGCCAGCTCGACGACCACGAACGCCCGGTCGTCACCGTAGACGCCCGGGACAGCGACCGGCTCACCGACGACCGGCACGATGCCGCGTCCCTGCTTGCCGGTCGACTCGGCGATCAGCTGCTCGGCCCAGTCGCCGAAGCTCGCGAGCCGGCCGGACGTCAGCAGCGTCAGCTTGTCGCGACCCGACCGGGCCATGCCCCCCATGAACGCACCCAGTGCCAGGGCAGGGTTGTCGACACCCCGCTGTGTGGGCCCGCACGCGGTGAGCATCGCCGCACCCGACCGCCAGACGGCGTCGATGTCGACGCCGGCGAGCGCCGCGGGCACCATGCCGAACAGCGACAGCGCGCTGTAGCGGCCCCCGATGTCGGACGGGTTCTCGAACACCCGCCGCCAGCCGCGGGCGGCCGCCTCGTCGGCCAGGTGGCTGCCGGGATCGGTGATCACGGCGAGGTGGCGGGTGCTGGGCACGAACCGCTCGGCGCGCAGCGCGAAGGCCCGGGTCTCGGCGGTCGTGCCGGACTTCGACGAGGCGACGACCAGCGTCGAGTCCAGCCCGTCCTCCGGCAGCGCCTCGCGGACCGCGTCGGGGTGGGTCGAGTCGAGGACCACCAGCTCGGTGCGGTGGACGTCGGCGAACACCTTGGCGAAGACCTCGGGTGCCAGGCTCGACCCGCCCATGCCGGCCAGCACCACCCGGTCGATGCCGTCGTCGGTGACCGCCCGGGTGAACGCCCGCAGGTCCTCGCTCCAGCCAGGCCGGCCACCGGCGACGTCCAGCCAGCCCAGGCGGTCGGCGACCGCCGCCTGCACCTGTTCATCGTCGCTCCACAGGCTCGCGTCGCGGTCCCACAGGCGCTGCGCGGCGTCGGCTTCGGTGAGCTCGATGAGCGCCTCGCGCATGGCGTCGTAGCGGGCGTAGGCGTCGGCGGGGGTCATGTCGGGCTCCTGGCCTCGAAAGCTCATGGCGCCGCTCGTCGTGGCGGCGGTGAACTGTCTACCCCTCGCGCGGCACGCAGTCACGTCGGTCGCACCGCTAGCGTTGGAGTGTCCGTCGACGATGCTGGAGGTGGCGGTGCACACCGCCGATGTGCTGGTCGCCGGCGCCGGTCCGGCGGGCCGCGCGCTGGCGGCCGCCTGCGCGCAGCGGGGTCTGCAGGTGCACCTCGTCGCCCCCGACCCCGACGCGCCGTGGCCCCAGACCTACGGCGCGTGGCTGGACGAGCTGGCCGCCAGCGGCCGGACCGAGGTCGCCGACCGGCGCTGGGACCAGGTGCTCGTGCGCACGGTCGGCAGCGCGTTCCAGCCGCTCGCGCGGACGTACTGCCTGCTCGACAACACCGCCCTCGCGGCCGTGCTGCGCGACGAGGCCGCCACGGCGTCGGTCTCCACCGATCGGGTGACGGGGATCGAGGTCCACGACGATCACCTGGTCGTGACCACCGGAACCGGCGCGCGGCTCGCGGCGCGGGCGGTGGTGGACGCCACCGGACACCCGCCAGCGCTGGGTGCGGGCCCAGGTCGCCGGCTCGCGTGGCAGACGGCCTACGGGCAGGTCGCGACGTTCGCGTCGCCCCCGCTGACGCCGGGATCGATGTGCCTCATGGACTTCGACACGTCGCCCTTCGACGACGCCGAGCCCGCCACGTTCCTCTACGCCATGGACCTGGGCGACGGGCGGTGGCTGGTCGAGGAGACGGCGCTGGCCGGCAGGCCGGGAGTGCCGATCGACCTGCTGCGCGACCGGCTGGCCCGGCGGCTCGAGGCACGCGGGACCCCGCCGGAGACCGTCCACGAGGTCGAGCGGGTCGCGTTCGCCATGGACGCGCCGCTCCCGTCGGCGGGACCGGTCGTCGCCTTCGGCGCCGCCGCGGCGATGGTCCACCCGGCGACGGGCTACCAGGTGGCGTCCGCACTCGCGCTCGCCCCGCAGGTCGCCGCGACCCTCGAACGGGCACTGGACTGCGAGCGCGACGTCCGCCGGGTCGCGCGGGCAGCGCAGCGGACCGTGTGGCCCACCGCCGCGCTGCGCCGGGACGCGCTGTACCGCCTGGGCCTGGATGTCCTGCTCGACCTCGACGCCGCACAGACGCAGACGTTCTTCGACGCGTTCTTCGCGCTGCCCGACGCCCAGTGGCAGGGCTACGTCTCGCGCACGGCGTCGCCGGCGGCGATCCAGCTGACGATGGGCCGGCTGATGCTCGGGCTGCCCGGTGACGTGCGCCGCCGCGTGCTGCGCACGACGATGCACACGGCATCGTGGCCGACGCTCGCCCGGGTGGTCGCGCCGGAGCTCGGCGCCCGCTGAGGGGCGCCGGGTCAGGCGTCGACCGGGTGCCAGGTGGTGCCGTCCGGCGTGTCGCGGAGCTCGACCCCCGCCGCGGCGGCCGCGTCGCGCAGCTCGTCGGCGACCGCGAAGTCACGGCGCTCGCGCAACGCGGCCCGCGCGTGGATCACGGTGTCGATCAGCGGCGCGAAGCGGTCGGTGGGGTCGGCCAGCCCGACGGCGGCCGCCTGGGCCAGCCGCACGATCAGGCCGCGCAGCGCCGACCGGGCCCGGTCGCCCTCGTCGGTCTGCGTGGTGTCGGCCGACCAGGTCGCGATCGCCGCCTCCAGCTCGAGGATCGCCGCGGCCGCTCCGTCGGCGTCCCGCCGCTCGAGCGCTACGTCGAAGGCGCTGGTCGACGCCGCGACCTGCTCGGGCAGCGTGCGCGACGCCGCCGTCGCCTCGGCGGGTGCCGGCTGCTCGACGGCCTCCTCCAGCGCCGGCGCCGCGACCGCCGTCATGGCGCCGCCCGCGGCCGTCAGCTCGGCGATCCGCAGCTCGTGGCCGGACCGAACGGTCCGCAGCTCGGCGCCGTCGCGGCGCACCGTGACACGCCCCCGCCCCCGGACCGTCGCCGTGCCCGCCGCCAGGTCGAGCAGCAGCGCCGTGTGCTCGTCGACGCCGAGCACCGTGGCGCCGGCGTCGAGCTGGTCCTCCATCACCTGCAGCCGGCGGGCGCCCAGGTAGCAGAACCGCGTGTCGTGGGTGCCGCCCTCGGCGTTGTCGAAGTGCGGGATGACCGCGGCGTCGAGGTCGACGGCCGACAGCAGGTCCAGGCCCTCGACCCAGTGCGGTGCCGCGCCCACCTTGTAGATCTCGTACACGGGCACTGCGTAGCGTCCGAGCCCGACGGCGGCCGCGCTGGCGAAGACCACGATCCCGCCGGTGCGCAGCTTGCCGTGCAGCACGTCGGCGAACGCCGACCGGCGCCACTGGTCCAGGGCGTAGGTCGGGCTGCCCGGCCCGGCGAAGACGTAGTCGGCGGCCTGCAGCCGGGCGATGGCGGCGTCACCGGCGACCGTCCCGGCGTCCGCGGCGCTGCGCAGGCCCACGCGGCCGATGCGGTGGCCGACGTTGCGCTCGAAGTAGCCCTCGGCACGCTCGGAGATCTCGTCGGCGTTCTCCTGGAAGCCATAGGGCGTCTCGATCAGCACGGCCTCGGCCGAGGCGGGCAGGCGGGCGAACAGCTCCTGGTGGGTGCTGACCATGGTCGGGGCCGTCTCGCCCGATCCCATGATCGCGAGGATGCGCGGGAGCGGTGCCACGGTGTCGCTAGCGCACGGCGGCGCGGTCGGTCGGCCTGGGTGCCATCGTGCGCGCTCCTGCCCGTCGGCTCGGGGGTCGGGTGCCGCCGTCAAGCCTATGCACCGCGCCACCCTGCTTCGACCGGCATGCGTCACCGGTGGCCGGGCTGGGAACGTCGGGGACGTCACCGGTGTGGCGTAGCCTGTGGCCTGCCGACGGCGAGACGACAAGGAGCACCGACATGGCACGACTGCTGAGGTCGACACCGGACGTGGCGACCGCGGGCACCGACCTGGCGTCGGCGCTCGCCGACCTCGCCACGGCGACCGGCAGGTGGCTGGCGCTGCAGCCCGTCGCCAAGGAGCTGTCCGTGTACGCCGAGCGGGCGCGACAGGAATCCGCCGAGACGATCGGGCAAGCGGGGGAGTGGACCTCGGCGACAGCCGGGCGCGCGAGGGCGGCGACGGCCAGCGCTGCCCGCGCGACCAGGACCGGCGTCATCAACCTGCTGCTGGTCGGCGCCCTGCTCTGGTGGGTCGACCGGCTGCTGACGAAGGGCGCCGACCGCTGACCACGCGTCGCGACGGCTGATCCCCGCGGTGCCGGCACTCCACAAGCCCACCGCTCAGCCCGGCGCGGTCGTCCGGGACAGCAACCCACCGAGGTCATGGGCACGGCCGAACGCCTCGGCCGCGACGAGCAGCTCCAGCGCCCGGTCGCGGTCGACCGCGAGGAGCGCCCGACCGTGCTCCGCCCGGGTCACCGCGACGTACGCGGGCGCCAGCATGCGCTCGTGGATCGCCGCGGCGGTCGTGAAGTGCGCATCGGCGGCGTCGACGTCGCCGAGCAGGGCCGCCAGCAGCCCCACGTAGAACGCTCCGGCGGGAAAGGGCGCCCACGGCACGCCGGACATGAGGTCGTAGACCGGTTCGAAGGCCTCGATGAAGGCCGGCGCCCAGGCCCGCGCGCCCAGCTCGACCACCGCGCTCGCGCCGGCCGCCAGCCCGATCGACCCCAGGAAGAGCTCAGGGACCCGACGGACGCGGTCGCGGCCGACCCGCTCGAGGGCGGCCATGGCGGCGGCGGGATCGCCGGCCGCGGCCTCGACCCAGGCGTACGTCAGGCGGGTGGGCTGGCCTCCGTAGCGGCGGTACATGGCGTCCACCCGCGCCCGGGAGGCCGCGATGCTGCCGTCGAGCCAGTCCGCGAGCAGCAACTGCCACGCGTGGTTGCCGACCGACGCGTCACCCCACGCGCCCACCCCCAGCGCGCGTTCGGCCAGGCGGCGCGCGTCACCGGTGCGGCCGTCGAGCAGCGCGACGCAGGCCTGCAGCTGACCCCCGACCGTGGCGTCCGATGCCGGCAGGCGGGGGTCGTCGAGGTCGAAGCCGGCGGCGGCGTGCCGGTAGGCCCGGCCATCAGCGCGCCAGTAGTCGGTGGCCGAAACCCCCACCAGGTCACCCGGCGCGGTCGCCAGCGGCACCACCACCTGGAGCGGTGCCAGCTCCCGTGCCACCGCGTCGAGCTGGTTCAGCGCAAGTGGCGAGGTGATCGCGACGTGGCGCGACACCAGCACGCGGGCGAGCGCGGTGGGATCGTCGTGCGCCCGGACCCGGGTGACCGCGTCGGCCGTGACCCGGTCGCGGTCCGCCAGGCGCGACGTGAAGATCGAGAAGGCGGCCAGCCCCGCCTCCAACGACGCCAGCGCGACGTCATCGTCGGCGGGGCAGCGGTCGATGGCCGCCCGCAGCAGGCGCTGCGCCGTGTCGTCGGCGTTCGCGTACCAGGGGTTGCCCGCCCAGCAGTGCAGGGCAGCTCGGTGGAGCAGGTCGAAGTCGCCGGTCTGCATCCCGACCGCGGCGGCCGCCTCGAAGTGCGGGACACCCTCCGCGGGTCGCCCCGCGACGTTGAGGCAGTCACCCAGCTCGAGCTCGAGCTCGGCACGGAGCACCGGCGATGTCCCGAGGTCGAGGCCCAGCGCCTGCTCGAGCAGCGCGGCGGCCTGCTCGGGCTCGCCGCCGACCATGGCGGCGCCCGCGGCGTCCCGGGCGACGGCCACGGCGGTCGGCAGGTCGACCAGCGGCACCGCGCGGAGCGTGTGGGCCGCGATCCGGGTCGGCGGTGCGCCCCGCCGGCCGAGCGCGTCGGCGATCCTGTGGTGGAGACGCGCCGCCCGGCCGGCCGACACCCGGTCGGTCACGGCGTCGGCGACCAACGCGTGGTTGAACTGGTAGCGACCCGGACGGCCGGGCACCTCCAGCAGCAACCGGGACGCCACCGCGCGATCTGCGGCGTCCAGCGCCGCCGTCTCGGCCGCAAGCCCACCGACCGACGCCGCCAGGTCGACGTCGAACTCGTAGCCGATCATGGCGCCGACGGTGAGCAGGGTGGTGGTGTCGTCGTCCAGCTGGGCGATCCGCTGGTGCACGAGGTCGCGGACCGACGCCGGCACACCGTCGCCGGCGCCGCGGCGGCGCGCGTGCCGGATCAGCTCGATGGCGAAGAACGGGTGCCCCCGCGAGCGCCGCCACAGATCCGTCCCGTCGAGTCCGGCGACCGCGCCCCGCGCGAGCGTGGCGAGGTGCCCCGCCTGCAGGCCGTCGAGCCGCAGCGTCGTCACGTCCGGCAGCCGGCGCAGCGCGCGGACCGACGGATCGTCGCCGCCACCCACCGGGTCGCGGACCGTGGCCAGCACGCACACCGCGCCGAGGTCGGCCGTGGTCAACAGCTGCTCGAGCAGTGCGCGGCTGGAGTCGTCCGCCCACTGCAGGTCGTCGATGACGAGCAGCACCGGTCGACGGGCGGCGGTGTGCCGCACCACACGGGTGAGACCGGCGAACAGGCGGAAGCGCTCGGCGTTGCGGTCGTCGTCACGGTCGCCGGAATCGACGGCGAACACCTCGGCGAGCGCCGGCAGATGACGGGCCAGCTCGGGGACGAATGGTCCTGCGTCGTCGACGGCCTCGGCGGCGGTCACGGTCGTGGCGTAGTCGGCGACCACCTGCTGGAAGGGCCTGAGCGGCGCGGTGGAGCCCTGCTGACAGCGGCCCGCCAGCACCACGCCACCGTCGTCGACGACCCGCGCCGCCATCTCGACCACCAGGCGCGTCTTGCCGACGCCGGGCTCGCCGGTGATCACCACGGCCGTGCGCGACGCCATGCGGGCCGCGGTCCACGCCGCCTCCAACGCGGCCAGCTCCTCGTCCCTGCCGACGAACGGGAACTCGTCGTCGACCAGCAGACCGATGTCGCGGTGCCGCGGCATCGGCAGACCCTTCCAGTCGAGGATCCAGCAGGTGACCGGTTCGGCGATGCCACGCAGTGCGGTCGCGCCGACCGCCTCGAACCGGTGCGGCGTCCAGGAGCCGGCCAGCACGCGGACCGCATCGGTCAGCAGGACCTGGCCGCCCTCGGCGGCGTCGCACAGCCGAGCCGCCTCGATCACCGGCGTGCCGAAGACGTCACCGTCCTCCCGGCGGACGTCGCCGGCGCTGAGGCCGACGCGGATGGCCACCGGTCGCTCGAGCCGGGCCGACAGCTGCTCGACGGCCCGGCCGATGCGTGCGGCAGCGCGGAGGGCGTGGTCGGCGGCGGGGAACACCGCCATCAGACCGTCACCGAGGCCCTTGACGACCTCGCCCCGCTCGGCGGTGACGGCGTTGGCCTGCGCGGCGTCGAGGCGCCGGCGCAGGTCCTCGGCCGCACGCTCTCCGACCTCCGAGCGCCGGCTGGTCGACGCGACCACGTCGGTGAACATCACCGTCGCCGTGTCGAGCCGGGCGGCGTCCATCTGCGGAGTCTACGGCGCCGCTGCGTGCGACCGGAGGGGTGTCCGGCGGCTGATCAGTCCTCCGGCCGCGACCTCGGGCGCCGCCGCTGGCGGCGGGACCTGCCGACGTGCTCCGTCGTCTCGGCCCCCTCACCCTCGGGTCGCCGGATGACCTGGGTCTCGTCGGGATCGAACGACAGGGTCGGATCGGTCTCATCGTCGGCCTCGCGGGAGCGACGCGGTCCGGTGTCGTCCGCGACCGTGTCGACCGGCTCGGGCGGGGGCGTCGAACGGATGACCTGCCGCTCGGCCTGGCGCTGACGTTCCGCTTCCTCCTCTTCTTCGCGGCGGCGGTGCTCCTCGGCCTGC
>CAYVGE010000071.1:0-16817 GCA_964450395.1 uncultured Actinomycetota bacterium | reverse complement strand
CGCGTGTGCTTGACGTTGTAGTAGTGCGTGTCCGCCTCGACGCGCGGGTTGTCGAGGAACTCGATCTGCGCGTCCTTGGCGTAGGTCTCGGCGACGGTCTTCGCCAGCTCGGCGACCGACTTCGCCTCGGTCATCTGGTTGAACACGCGGAACTCGCCCGGCTCGGCCGGGTGCTCACTGGCGATGCGGATGCACGCCGCGGTGTCGCGGATGTCGATCAGGCCGCGCGTCTGCCCACCGGAGCCGTAGACGGTCAGCGGATGGCCGATGACGGCCTGGATGATGAAGCGGTTGAGCACGGTGCCGAACACCGAGTCGTAGTCGAACCGCGTCGCCAGGCGCGGGTCCAGCGCGGTCTCGGGCGTCTCCGCGCCGTATACGATGCCCTGGTTGAGGTCGGTCGCGCGCAGGCCCCAGATGCGGCACGCGAACTCGATGTTGTGGCTGTCGTGCACCTTCGACAGGTGGTAGAAGGAGCCCGGCCGCTTCGGGAACAGCATGCGGTCGGTGCGCCCGTTGTGGGTGACGTTGAGCCACCCCTCCTCGATGTCGATCTCGGGCGTGCCGTACTCGCCCATCGTCCCGAGCTTGACGAGGTGGATGTCACGGTCGAGCTCACCGATGGCGTACAGCACGTTCAGGTTGCCCACGACGTTGTTGACCTGCGTGTACACCGCGTGGGACCGGTCGATCATCGAGTACGGCGCCGCGCGCTGCTCGCCGAAGTGCACGATGGTGTCCGGCTCGAAGGTCCGGATCATCTCATAGGTGAACTCGGCATCGGTCAGGTCGCCGACGAACGCGGCGATGTCCCTGCCCGTCAGCTCCTTCCATGCGGCGATCCGCGTCTGGAGGGTGCGGATCGGCACGAGGCTCTCGACGCCGAGCTCGTGGTCGTACTGGCGTCGGGCGAAGTTGTCCGCGACGGCCACATCGTGGCCGGACTGCGACAGGTGGAGCGCGGTGGGCCAACCGAGGTATCCGTCTCCGCCGAGAACCAGCGTGCGCATGGGCGTCCTTTACGGGCGATGGTGAACCGAAAAGCTACTACGCAGGTCGCAGGGTGCCAACCGCCGCCCCCTCCACCGTCCCGTCGTCGGGCGCGGCGGACAGTCCCAGGACAGGCGACACGCCATCGGACACCGTAGCATCAGGCCCCATGGGCTCAAGCCGCACCGATGGCCTCCCGGCCACCTCCACGTCCCGCGCGGCCGACGTGCGTGCCTGGTCACACCGTCCCGGCGTCCGGCGGTTCTCGAAGTACGCCGTGGGCTCGGCCGTGGCGTTCGGTGCCAGCAACCTGGCGTTCCTGCTCTGCTACGGCACCGGATGGACGTCCCCGCAGGTCGCCTCGGTGCTGTCGTTCGGGGCGGGGATCCCCGTCAACTACGTGCTGAACCGGCGCTGGGCCTGGCAGCGCCAGGGCCGGCCGGGCATGCGCGACGAGCTGGTGCCCTACGCCGGGGTGGTGGCGCTGAGCATCGCGGCCACCGCGCTGGGCACCTGGGGAGTCGACCGCCTGCTGACGTCCGCGGACCTGTCGCGGGTCGTGGAGGTGGCGCTGGTCGACGCGGCCTTCGTCGGCATCAGCGGCGGGCTGTTCCTGGCGAAGTACGTGCTGCTGGACCGGCTGGTGTTCCGGGACCGCCCGGCTCCACCGCCGACCGACGACCCGCCCCGGCACGACGTCGGGACCGCTCCCTGAGCCACGTGCCCAGGACCACGCGGCCGTAGCGCAGGCCGTACAGCAGGTTGTGGCCCTTCTTGGACTCGCCGGCCGAGCGCTCGCGCATGGTCGTCGGCACCTCGACCACGCGGAAGCCGTGCGCCAGCGCGCCGATCAGCAGCTCGGACGACTGGTACTGCGGCTGGGACAGCGTGACCGTCGACGTGACCTCGGCACGCATGGCCCGCATCCCGAAGGACGTGTCAGTGATGCGCTGCCGGGTCAGCGCGCTGACGAGCCAGGCATAGACGCGGACCCCGGCGCGGCGCAGGGCGTCGGTCGTCTCCTCGCGCCCCAGCGCCCGCGACCCGGTGACGAAGTCGGCCTCGCCGGCGAGCAGCGGCCGGAGGACGGTGTGCAGCTCGGCGGGGTCGTACTGACCGTCGGCGTCGGTCGTCGCGATGTACGGCGCGCCGCCCTCCCGCGCGATGCGGTAGCCCAGGCGCAGGGCGGCGCCCTGGCCCCGGTTGACGCCCGGCTCGACGACGTAGGCGCCGTGCCGGCGCGCGATCTCGGCGGTCGCGTCGGTCGACCCGTCGTCGACGACGATCACGCTGGTCGGGGTCGCCTCGATGGTCGCGGGCAGCTCGCTGAGGACCCCGCCGATCGCGTCGGCCTCCTCGTAGGCGGCGATCACGACGGCGATCGGTCCCAGCCGCGGCCGGTCGTAGGCCTCGGCGAACCGGGCGACCGCGGCGTCGTCGACCGCGTCACCGCCCGTGCCGGTCGACGGTCGATCCGCGGTCGCGGTCATAGCGGAGGTCCTTCGGGTCGTCAGGGCGGTGAAGCCGAGCGCGCCGGCGACGGGCATGGTGGCGAGCGCCGGCAGCATATAGCGCCACGAGAACTCGTACACGGCGGGCAGCATCGCCAGCATCGCGCCGGTCACGCTCCACAGCAGGCACGCGGCCCGCAGCGGCGACCGCCTGGCGCGGCCCAGCCCCAGGCCGCCGGCCAGCCCGAGGAGCAACGCGACCAGCAGCACCGGGCCGGGGGTCCAGCCGACCCGCAGCTGGTAGGTCCGCAGGGCGGAGGCCAGCCCGACGTCGACCTGCTTGGTGATGCCGTAGGCCTCGAGGACCCGCTCGCCGCCGTAGTCGGGGAAGGTCGTCTGGAACTGCCAGCGCCCTACGTCGACGTCGTTGGGGAACTGCGCCCTGGTCGGCCAGTACATCTTGGCCATGTCGGTGACCACCGCGCGCGCCACGTCGAGCGGCTGCTGGCGGACGACGATGCCCGCGAACTCGCGCAGCGCCTCGTCCTCGGTCATCCCGCGGGGCGGGTCGAGCCGGTTCAGCGGCGACTCGGTGTTCCAGACGTAGTTGTCGATCTTGAGCCGGTCGCCCAGTGGCTCGTCGGGGCACAACGTCGCGAGGTCGGCGGGGACGTCGATGCGGTCGCAGTCGACGAGCACGGCGACACGGCCGTAGGCCATCCGGCCGCCGACCGGGGTGAGCGTGAAGTCACCCGTCCACGACTGGAAGTAGGCCATGGAGGCGAGCACCGGCACGAGGAACAGCGCGGTGAACGTCGCGGCCGCCACGATGCGGTGCGACCAGCGGCGGCCGGCCTCGACCAGCAGGTAGACGGCACACGGCACGACGACGAACTGCCCGATCAGCCGGACCGGGACGGCCATGCCGAGCAGCAGGCCCGCGGCGGCGGCCGTCAGCAGCCGCCGGTCCCATGACCGCTGCCGGCCGGCGCCATCCACCACCAGCACGAGCCCGCCCACGACCATGCACACGAACAGCGTCTCGGACAGGACGTTCTGCTCGATCTGCACCTGGTACGCGTCGAGGAGCACCGGTGCGGCGGCCAGCGCGGCCACCCAGCGGCGGGCGCCCGCCCGCAGCAGCAGCACGTAGATGCCGACCGCGAGCGCCAGGCCCATGCCGTGCTGGACCAGCGGTATGATCCGCACCTCGCCGTCGGTGAGCGCCAGCAGCGGCCGCAGGAAGATCGAGTAGCCGATCGGTCGGGCCCCCGACGGCTGCAGGAGCCCGATGTTGTCCAGGTAGGACATCGAGTCGATGTAGAGCAGCGCCGGGCGGTAGGCCAGGAAGGCCACCCAACGCAGCGCGATGCCGGCGAGCAGCAGCAGCCCGAACAGCCAGTGGGCACGCAGCAGTCCACCGACCGTCCACCGGGACGGCGCGGCGCGGGGAGAGGTCGCGGCGCTCGTGGTCACCGTCGCACGGTACCGGCCCGGCCGCTACGCGGCCTCGGCCGCCCGCCGGAACTCGGCCCACACGCCGGCGAGCCCGTCGACGAGCGACACCCGCGGCTCGTAGCCGATGCCGCGGGCGCGGGCGATCGACACGATCACGGCGGGCATCTCACCGGGCTTGGCCTCGACGTGCTTGACCGGCAGCTCCCGGCCGGTCGCCTGGCGGGCCGCGTCGATCAGGTCGAGCACGCTGACCGACGTGCCGGACCCCACGATCATCGGTCCCGAGACCTCATGCTCCCAGGCAAGGAGCAGCGCGGTGCAGACGTCGGCCGCGTGGACCAGGTCGCGACGCTGGGTGCCGTCGCCGTAGACCTGCACGTACTCGCCCGACAGGGCGGCGCGCATCAGTCGCGGCACGAAGCTGTCCTTGTGCGCCATGCCGCCGCCGTAGACGTTGGTCAGCCGCAGCGCACAGGTCTGCATGTCGTACGAGGCGCCGTAGCCGCTGCACAGCATCTCGCAGGCGGCCTTCGTGGCACCGTAGGGCGTCAGCGGACGCAGTGGGAGGTCCTCGCTGATCGTTGCGGTGCCGACGTCACCCGTGACGGCGTTGGTCGACGCCAGGAAGAACCGGCCGACGCCGGTGGTGCGGGCGCGCTCGAGCAGCGCGGCGGTGACCGCGACGTTGTCCTCGGTGGTCTCGCCGGGGTGGTTGACCGACTCGAGCACCGACGTCCGGGCCGCCAGGTGGACGATGCCGTCGAGGTCGCCGGTGACCGCCCGCCCAACGGTGTCGGGGTCGCGGAGGTCGCCCTGCACGGTCTCGACGTCGTCACGGCGGAACGCCCGCCGGTCGACGCTGCGGACGTGCGCGCCGGCGCGCTGCAGCGCCGTGATCACCGAGCCGCCGATGAAGCCCGCCCCACCGGTGACCAGCACCCGGGCGCCGTCGAGGGTTGCCGCCATGAACACCGACCTGCCTTCTCCGGGCGCCGTCGCGGCCCCGGTCCGCGGGGGGCCCGGCGGGAGCCGTCCCGCGGGCCTGCGTCGGCGGAGCCGCAGGCTGGCCGGCTCCGCGGCGCACAAACTACCGTTGTCGGACGGCCGGCGTCGACCGGCGGTCAGCCCTCCCGGACGAAGGCCGGCTCGGCCATGGTCGACCGGTCGGGGGCGTAGCGGTAGCCCAGGCCGTCGAAGTCGCGGATGCCGCGCATGCTGCGGACCCGGTTGCGGACCAGCCACCCGGCCATGGCCCCGCGCGCCGCCTTGGCGAAGAACGAGACCACCCGGTACCCCCCGTCCGGACCCCGGTCGAGGAACCGCGGGCTGATGACCCGCCCCGCCACGTCCTCGGCATGGACCGCACGGAAGTACTCCTCGGAGGCCAGGTTGATCAGCGCGTCGGGCCCGGGGGAGTCGGCGAGGTCGGCGTTGAGCACCTCCGTGATGTCGCCACCCCAGAAGTCGTACAGCGATCCGCCCCGGTCCGTCGCCACGCGGGCGCCCATCTCCAGCCGGTACGGCTGGATGAGGTCCAGCGGCCGCAGCACGCCGTAGAGCCCGGACAGGATGCGAACGGTCTTCTGGGCCTCGGTGAAGTCCCGCTCGCCGAAGGTCCCGGGGGCGTCGAGGCCGCGGTAGACGTCGCCCGCGAAGGCGAGCACCGCCGGCCGGGCGTTCGTTCGGTCGAACGGCGTCGTGAAGTCGGCGAACCGCTTGGCGTTGAGCTCCGCGAGCTCGTCGGAGATCGTCATGAGCGACGCCAGCTCGGCCGGCGACTTCGTGACCATGACGTCGACCAGCGCCTCGGAGCGATCCAGCATCCGCGGCTGGGAGTGCTTGCGCGTCGGCAGCTTCGACTCGAAGTCGAGCGACTTGGCGGGTGACAGCACGCACAGCATGCTCAGCTCCTGTCCGGCGGAGCCGGTCCGCCGCGTGTCTCGTGGAACCAGGCTCCACGAAGTTGTACCGCGTCGCGCGCCGCGGCTCCGCCCCGGATCCTGCACCCGGGTGCGCATCGGATCACATCCGGGCGCAACCGCACCCGGGTGCGGCGGGCGGCGCCCTCAGCCGACGACGACCGCGGCGCGCGGGCCCAGGGTGACCTGCCGGGTCGAGGGGTCCAGCTCGACCGCACCGGTCTCGACGAGCACCCGCGGCGGCGCGTCGTCGTGGTCGCCATCGAGTGCGACCGTGCACGAGCCGGTCCCGAAGTTGCAGATGACCACCACCTGCGGGTCGCCGTCGTCCCCGCGGCGGTACGCCAGGCACCCGGCGGGGATGTCGGGCAGCCGCCGGTACGCGCCGGTCGCCAGGACGGGCAGCGTGCGGCGCAGCTCGAGCAGCCGCCGGACGAGGTGCAGCGTGGAGCCCGGATCGTCGCGTTCGGACGCCACGTTGATGCGGTCGCGGTCGTCGCCGACGGGCAGCCACGGCTCGACCTCGGGCCGGCAGAACCCGGCGGTCGGGCCCGCGTCCCACTGCATGGGGGTGCGGAACGAGTCCCGGGTGATCCCGCCGACCGACACCGACCACCGGTCGTCACGCCGGTCGGGCGGCACCTCGACGTTGGCCATGCCGATCTCGTCGCCGTAGTACAGGAACGGCGTGCCCCGCACGGTCAGGAGCAGTACCAGCGCCATCCGGGCACCGTCGTGGTGGTACCGCGTCGGGCGCGGCATGTCGTGGTTGGACAGGCACCAGTTCGGCCACACGTCCGCCTCGACGGTCGCGCGGTCGTAGGCGTCGACGAAGCTGCCGATCTCGTCGGGATCGAAGGGCAGCGTGATGAGGCTGAAGTTGGTCGGCATGTCGATGCCCGCGCGCGCCGCGTAGTCGACGAGGACCTCGATCGGCGATTCGTAGATCATCTCACCGATGAGCACGCGGTCGCGGTACCCGTCGACGACCGTGCGCAGCTCCCGCAGGTGATCCACCGTCTCGGGCCGGTTGAAGTGGTACCGCGCGTTGCGGACGTAGTCGACGTCGGTGTCCGGCGGGAGTGGCTCGTCGCGGAACTGCTGGTCCTTGGCGAGGAAGCTGACCATGTCGATGCGGAACCCGTCGAGGCCCCGGTCGAGCCAGAACCGCAGCACGTCGGCCATGGCGGCACGGACATCGGGGTTCGCCCAGTTGAGGTCGGGCTGCACCGGCGAGAACGTCGCCAGGTACCACTGGCCGGTCGCCTCGTCGTGGTTCCAGGCCGAGCCGGGCCGGTCGTCGCTGACGCACCGCCAGTTGGTGGGCGGCCCGCCGCCGGGCGTGCCATCGCGCCAGATGTACCAGTCGCGGCGGTCGGCGTCGCGGGCGCTGCGTGACGCGCTGAACCACGGGTGGAGGTGCGACGTGTGGTTCGGGACGAAGTCGAGGATCACCCGCAACCCGAGCTCGTGTGCCCGCGCGACCATCGCGTCGAAGTCGTCGAGCGTGCCGAAGTCGGCGTGGACGTCGGTGTAGTCGCTGACGTCGTAGCCACCGTCCTCCCAGGGCGAGGGGAAGATCGGTGACAGCCAGACCGCGTCGACGCCCAGCCACGCCGGGTGCTCGAGCCGGGAGGTGATGCCAGGCAGGTCACCGATGCCGTCGGTCCCGCTGTCCTGGTACGAGCGCGGATAGACCTGGTAGATGACGCCCTGCTGCCACCACGGCGCCCCGGCCGTCGCACCCATGTCCACGCACCTCGCGATCGACCGGCCCGGCCGCGGACGCGGCGGGCCCGCCGCTAGCCTTCCGGGCGTGACCACCGCCGACACCTCCGACCTCGAGGCGCGCGTGCTCGCCGCCGCCCGTGCGCTGGACCCCGACGCCGAGGCCATCTGGATCGACCCCGAGCTGGCGGACACCGCCACGTTCTGCGCGCGCTACGGCCACAGCCTGGAGGCGTCCGGCAACTGCATCCTCGTCCGCTCGAAGACCGGCGAGCTGCGCTACGCCGCGTGCGTGGTGCAGGCGACGCGCCAGCTCGACCTCAACCGCCGGTCACGGGACCTGGTGGGCGCCCGCAAGGCGTCGTTCGCCGGCCCGGACGAGACGGTCGAGGTCACCGGCATGGTGCCGGGCGGCGTGACCCCCCTCGCACTGCCGGTCGACGTGCCCGTCCACGTCGACGTGCCGATCATGGACCTCGACCGCGTGATCCTGGGCGGCGGTGGCCGCCGCCTGAAGCTGGTGCTGGACCCTCGCGCCCTGACGGCGCTGCCCGACCTCACCGTCGCCGAGATCAGCCGGCCACCACGCTGACGGGGCGGTCCGCTCAGCGCTGGTCCGGTGACGGGTCGTCGGACAGGCGCCAGTCCGACGCCTCGAGGGGCCGCCGGCTGCGCAGCCGCTCGGCGGGGAACGGCGCCGGGGGCGCGTCGCCCGGCTGGAGCCGGTCGAGCACGTACTTCACGGCGGCGACCAGCACCACGATGTCGTCGAGGAGGCCCGCCACCGGCAGCACGTCGGGCAGCGGGTCCAACGGCGACAGCAGCCAGACGACCGCGCCGGCGATCACCAGCTTGGCCTTCGTGGGCACCCGCGAGCCGCGCAGCAGCAGCCGCAGGCCGAGCACGAGCGCGACGACGGTGCCCACCGCCACCAGGACGACCACCTGCCAGGTCTCCATGCGCCTCCCCTGTCGCTGGGACCAGGGTATCCGCCGGCAGGGCGTGCGACGCAGGCGCTCCGGCCCCCGGCCGGACGACCGTGCCTACCTCCGCTCGCGCGGTCAGCTCCCGGCGACGGGGGCAGACGCGTCCGTCAGGTCGATCAGCACCGGGCGGCGGAGACCGGCCGCCGGTCCGCGCGCCCGCAGGGCGCGGGCGAGCACCTCGCGGCCCATGGCGGGCGTGACCGCCGCGCACACCGGCCCGGCGACGGTCACCGGCACCTCCGTCACGCGCAGCCCGGCGCCGCGCGCGTGCAGCAGGACGTCGATGCCCAGCGTCCGGCCGCGCCCACGGGCGCACAGCAGGGCCCGCTCGACCGCGACCCGGCGGTAGGCCCGCACGTGGGCGGTGACGTCAGCGACTGGCACACCGGTCAGCAGCCGCAGCGCGGCGTTGGCGCTGCGGCTGGCGATGCGCCGGCCCGTCGGGCAGCCGACGACGCGGCCGCCCGGCACGTACCGCGACCCGACCGCGACGTGGGCGCCGTCGTCGAGTGCCTCGAGCAGCGGCGTGATGCGCCGGGCCAGCCGCGAGTGGGCGATCGACAGCTCGATGACCGCGTCGTAACCGTCCATCAGGGCGCGCGCGGCTCCGGTGTGCAGCGCCTCGGTCGCCGACGAGACCGACGGGTCACGCAGCACGCTGACCCGCGGGGAGATGGCGTCGACGCCGGCTGCGCGGTCCGGCGACGACTCGACGACGAGGACGTCGGCGCGGGGGTCGGTGTCGAGCACCCGCGAGACCGCCCGCAGGACCGCGCGCTGATCGTCGTCGGACGGCAGCACCACCACGGCGCGTCGCACCAGCTCACGCGGCGGCGGCTGCGACCTCGCGGCGGCGCGGCGGCGCTGGGAGCCTGCGACCAGGAGCACGACGAGGGGGACCAGCAGCCACACGACCAGAGACACAAGCGCTCCGTAGTTGACATCTCACCTGTTGTGATTGTGCGACGCCGTACCGCCGGACGCCCGAACGGGCCGTTCCGCGGTGTCAGCATCTCGTCGCGAATCCGCAGGTCGACCGTCACGACGCCGTGGCACGTGTGCACGGTGCGCCCGATCGCCGCGCACCGCCTGCACGGGCCAGCGATGGCCCGCGGCAGGGCGAAACCGGGTACGGACGGGGTCGCGGGTCGGGCCCGCGCCCGAGGCGCGGCGGGCGGCGCCCGGTGTCGGCGTATAGGTTGCCGCTGCGAGCAGCGCGGCAACGCCCTTCCCCGCTCGACCCCTGCGGCACCTCGACCCCGTCACCGTCCCAGTGACGCGACGACCGGTCGGTCGCGACCCGTGGCCCGGGCCACGGGGTGTCATGGATGTCCGGTGGCACGCCGCCGGAGCAGCAGCGAAGCGGTAGGTCACCACATGGTCCACGATCTGGTGTTCGCCATCGACGGCATCGATGCGCGCCTGTCCGAACCGGTCAGCCTGCGGGACGCGGGCCCGCCCACGTCGGGGTCGTACACCGACTGGATCACCCAGCACCCCCAGCTGCTGGGCTCGAAGGTGCGGATCGTGGCCACCGACCTGCGATGGCAGGGCGAGGCCTCGGCCGACGAGGTCGCGATCGACGTGCTGGGCCTGGGCACCGACGGCCGACTGGTCGTCGGTGTCGTGCTGGTCGACGACCAGCCACAGCAGATCCTCGTCCGGGCACTGACGCAGGCGGCCTACGCCAGCCGCCTGGAGCCTGCGACGCTGGCCGAGATGCACGGACGCCACCTGCGTGCCCGCGGCCAGCACACGGCGGACGACACGGCGCTGCACCGCCTGGAGTCGCACGCCTGCGGATCGCTGCACCCCGGGCTGCTCGCCAGGCCGCGCATGGTGCTGTTCACCGAGCAGTTGACGCCCGCGCTCGGCACGACCGTCGTGTGGCTCGACGAGATGGGCCTCGACATCGCGCTCCAGCGGCTCCGCGCCTACGAGGTCGCCGGTCAGGCCATGCTCATCGTGTCGCGGGCGTTCCCGCCCGAGCCGGTCACCGAGTTCGAGGTCGTGCGCCCCCGCCGGCTGCAGGTCGTCGACCGGGTCGACGACAGTGGCGAGACCGTGCTGGATCGCGGGGCGGCCGCCCCGCACGACGAGGGCGCGTACGGGCCGCTGCCGCACGGATCGGTGGATCCGGCAGAGACCGACGTCGTCTACACCAACGGCTTCGGGCACGGGCGCCGCCCGCAGGAGTGACGCGCGACGCCGTTTGCAGCGTTGCCCCTGCGCCGACCGTCCGGTGGCGGCCTACCGTGTCGCCGGTGCGCAGGCTGTTCGAGTTCCCCGACCCCGTCAACGAGGTGTCAGCCCGGCTGGTGGCCGCTGGCGTGGTCCTCCTGTGCCTCGCGGTCCTGGCCGGCCAGACCTGGCTCATCGCCGTCCTGGCCTGGGGCTTCACAGCGCGGGTCGCGACGGGCCCGACGCTGAGCCCGCTCGGGCAGTTCGTCACGCGCGTGCTCACGCCCCGGCTGCCCGTCACGCCGCGGCTGGTGCCGGGCACGCCCAAGCGCTTCGCGCAGGGCATCGGAGCCACGCTGTCGCTGACCGCCGCGGCCCTGCACTTCGGCGCGGGCCGCACGGGCCCGGCGCTCGTCGCGGTGGGGGCGATCCTGGTCGCCGCCGCGCTCGAGGCCGGTGCCGGCCTGTGCCTGGGGTGCCGGCTGTTCGCCGTGCTGCGGCGCGTGGGCGTCATCCCGGAGCGGGCGTGCGCGGTGTGCGCCGACCCGTCGCTGCGTCACTCCGCCGCCTGAGGGGCGCACCGTGGAGCTGCACCGGCTGACCGCCTTCACCGCCGACCCCGCCGGAGGCAACCCGGCCGGCGTGGCCCTGAGCGACGCGCCCCTGCCACCGGAGCGGATGCAGCAGGTGGCCGCCGAGGTCGGCTTCTCCGAGACGGCCTTCCTCGTCCCGACGCTCGAGCCGGGCCGGTGGGACGTCCGGTACTTCTCGCCCGAGGCCGAGGTGCCGTTCTGCGGCCACGCGACGATCGCCGCGGCGGTGCTCCTGGGCCGGCGGCGTGGTCCCGGGACCGTGGTGTTCGCCACCGCCGCCGGCGACGTGCCCGTGCACATCCACGAGGGCGAGCCGCCGACGGCCACGCTGACGTCGGTCCCACCGAGCGTGGCCCCCGTCTCGGGGGCGGTGCTGCGCGCCGCGCTGCAGGCCTGCCGCTGGGACCGAGAGGTGCTCGACCCCGACCTGCCGCCGGCGGTCGCGTTCGCCGGCGCCCGGCACCTGGTGCTGCCCGTGGCCACGCGGGAGCTGCTCGCGGGCCTCGCCTACGACTTCGACCGGCTGCGCGGTGTGATGGCCGCAGCCGGGCTGACGACCACCGCGGTCGTCTGGCGGGAGGAGGCGCTGCACTGGCACGCACGCAACCCCTTCCCCGTCGGCGGCGTCGTCGAGGACCCGGCCACCGGCGCGGCCGCCGCGGCGCTCGGCGCATGGCTGCGGGAGAACGCCCTGGTCGATCCGCCCGCCACCGTCCACATCACCCAGGGCGTCGACATGGGCCGTCCGTCGCAGCTGACGGTCGACGTCCCACCGGGCACCGGCGGCATCGCGGTCACGGGCGCGGCGGTGCCGATCCCCTGACCGGCCACCTCGGCGTCCCACGCGGAGGTCACTGGACCAGCGCGACGACCACACCGTCGGGCTCCGCCCCCCGGAGCACGGTCGGCCCACATCCGGACGCCGCGGAGCGGGCACGGCATCCTGGGACCACACCGACCACCGGGGCAGGGATCCTCGCATGACCACGGCAACCGTCGGGGCACCGACGGCCGGGCTGCGGCGCCAGATCGCCAACGTGGCGGGCTACGTCCTCGTGCTGACGGTCAACGCGCTGGCCAACGCCCTGCCGATCAACGGCGTCACCAGCGGCGCGGTGTCCGACCGCTTCCCGACGTTCGTCACGCCCGCCGGATACGTCTTCGGCATCTGGGGTCTGATCTACGCCCTGCTCGCCGTCTTCGTCGGCTGGCAGGCACTGCCGGCGCAGCGCGACGACCCCCGGCTGGAGCGGCTCGGCCTGGCCTTCGTGCTCAGCTGCGTGTGCAACGCCGCGTGGCTGCTGGCCTGGCACCACCTCCAGATCGAGCTCGCCTGGGCGCTGATCGTCGCGCTGCTCGGCTCGCTGATCGCCTGCTACGAGCGCCTGCGCGGCCCCACGGCCGGACGCTTCGAGTGGCTCGCCGTGCGGCTGCCGTTCAGCGTGTACCTGGGGTGGGTCACGGTCGCCACGGTCGCCAACACGGCCATCGTCGCCGTCGACGCCGGCTTCGACGGCGGCACCGCGGGCCCCGTGTGGGGCGCGGTCGCACTGCTGGCCGCCACCGGGATCGGGTTGACGATGCTGGTCCGGCGCGCCGACGTCGCCTTCGCGCTCGTGCTGGTGTGGGCGCTCGCCGGCATCGCCGTGGCGCAGGGACCGCGCAGCGGCATCATCGTCGGCACCACCGCGGTGGCGTGCGGCGCGCTGCTCGCGGCGGTCGCCGTGACCACCGTCCGCGGGCGCACCCGCGGATCGCGCGCATGAGATCGCCGCGACGGGCGACAATGGCTGGTCTCATGTCCTCCCCCCCGACCGTGCCCGGTTCCCACCCGTGACGACCGCCTGGATGCTGCTCGCCCTCGCGACCGTCATGCTGCTCGCCAACGCGCTGTTCGTGGCGTCGGAGTTCAGCCTGGTGACCGTCGACCGGACCCGGGTGACCGAGGCCGCCGAGCGCGGCGACCGGACCGCCGAGGGCGTGCTTGCGGCGCTGCGCACGCTGTCGACGCAGCTGTCCAGTGCCCAGCTGGGCATCACGGTCACATCGCTGGTGGTCGGCTACCTGGCGGAGCCTTCGCTGGCGACGCTCCTGCGCGGCCCCCTGGCCTCGGCGGGGTTGAGCGAAGCCGCCGCCGCCGGCATCGCCGTGACGACCGCGCTGGTGCTGGCGACCACGCTGCAGATGGTCTTCGGCGAGCTGGTGCCCAAGAACCTGGCCATCGCCCGCCCCTGGGCCGTCGCGGCCTGGGTCACGCGGCCGCAGCTGCTGTTCACCCGGCTCGCCGGATGGCTGATCCGCCTGTTGAACGGCAACGCGAACTGGCTCGTCCGCCGCCTGGGCGTGGAGCCACAGGAGGAGCTCGCGTCGGCACGGGCGCCGCAGGAGCTCCAGTCGCTGGTCGAACGGTCGGCGCAGATGGGCACGCTGCCGCGACCGACCGCCACGCTGCTGGCCCGCGGTCTGGAGTTCGGTGAGCGCGCCGCCTCCGACGCGATGACGCCGCGCGTGCGGGTGCACTTCGTCGACGCCGAGAAGTCCGTCAGCGAGGTGCTGCTGCAGGCCCGGCACACGGGTCTGTCGCGCTACCCCGTCACCGGCGAGGGCGGCGCCGACGACATCGTCGGGGTCGTCGACCTGCGCCACGCGCTGCGCGTCCCCCGCGACGAGCGGTCCACGACGCCGGTCCACAGCGTGGCGGTCGACCCGTTGTTCGTGCCCGAGGCGATGGAGCTCGACACCCTGCTGCGCCAGCTGCGCCGGTCCGGCAGCACCCTGGCCGTCGTCGTCGACGAGTACGGGGGCACGGCGGGGATCGTCACGCTCGAGGACCTGATCGAGGAGCTCGTCGGCGACGTCGAGGATGAGCACGACACCCGGATGTCGCGGGTGACGCTCAGCGCCGACGGCCGGTACGTCATCACCGGTCTGCTGCGCCCCGACGAGGTCCGCACGCTGGGCGTCGACGTGCCCGACGACGAGCACTACGAGACCGTCGCCGGCTACCTCGCCGACCTGCTGGAGCGCCTGGCCGAGCGCGGCGACGAGGTCCGGGTCGGCCGCTGGACGCTGCGGGTGACCCGCATGGACGGCCTGCGGGTGGACCGCATCACGATGACGCCCGGGGACGAGGCCGAGCGCGACGAGCAGGACGGGGCGCCGGCATGATCACGCAGGCGCGAGGGAGGACCCCGCGGTGAGCGACGGCGCCGCCCTCGGGCTCGCGATCGCGCTGCTCCTGGGCAACGCGTTCTTCGTCGGCGCGGAGTTCGCCCTCATCTCGGCCCGTCGCAGCCAGATCGAGCCACTCGTCGAGCAGGGTGGCCGGCGGGCGCGCACCACGCTGTGGGCGATGGAGCGTGTGTCGCTGATGCTGGCCGGCGCGCAGCTGGGCATCACCATCTGCTCGCTGGGCCTCGGTGCCGTCGGCGAACCGGCCGTCGCGCACCTGCTGGAGCGACCGTTCGCCGCCATCGGGCTGCCGGAGTCACTGTTGCACCCGATCGCGTTCACGCTGGCGCTGTCGATCGTGGTCTACCTGCACATGGTGCTCGGCGAAATGGTGCCCAAGAACATCGCGCTGGCGCTCCCCGAGCGTTCGGCCCTGATCCTCGGCCCGCTGCTGGCCGGGATCGTGCGGGTGCTGAACCCGGTGATCTGGCTGCTCAACGCCATGGCCAACGCCACACTGCGGCTGCTGCGGGTCGAGCCCCGCGACGAGGTGTCTTCGACCTTCACCGCCGAGGAGGTCGCGGCCATGATCAGCGAGTCGCGGCGCGAGGGCCTGCTCGACATCGAGGAGCACGAGCTGCTGACCGGCGCGCTGCAGTTCGAGCAGGTGCAGGCGCGCGACCTGATGATCCGCAGTGACGAGGTGGTGTCGGTCGACGTCGGCGTGACCGCCGGGGACGTCGAGGAGCAGGTCGCGCGGACCGGCTTCTCCCGCTTCCCGCTGCGGTCGTCGGACGGGCAGCTCGTGGGCTACCTGCACGTCAAGGACGTGCTCGACCTGGGTCCCGACCAGCAGGTGCCGCAGCGGCGGATCCGCGAGCTGCCGGCGCTGGCGGCCGACGCGACCGTCGACGACATCGTCCAGACGCTGCAGGCCGCCGGCAGCCACCTGGGGGTGGTGGACGACGACGGCGACCTCGGGGTGGTGGCGCTCGAAGACGCGATCGAGGAGCTGATCGGCGAGGTCGTCGACGCGGCCCACACCGGCGTGTCCGTCTGACGCCGCCACCCCGCTGCCTGGCGGCGGGCCTGCGTGCCGCGCGGCGGGTGCGCAGCTAGCGTACGGGGCCGCGCAGGCACGACCGACACGGGCAGACGCCACAGCGGAGGGGGAGATGCGGACGCTGGTCCTCACGGTGCTCGCGGTGGTGGTGGTCGGTGCCGTCGCCGCGCTGCTGCTGCGCCCCGGTGACCGCGGCGGCCCGGAGGGGACCTCGGCCAGGGCATCGGCGTCGGCGCGACCGACGCCGGCGCTGCGGGCGGCCCCGGTCGACGGGCCCGTCGCCCGCGTCGCGACCGGACCGGCGGACGCCGGCGCGCTGTCGCTGGTCCGCGAGGCACCGTCGGTGGTGCTGGCCGGTACGACGGACCACCTGGCCGCCGCCCACCTGGCCCTGCGCCTGCGCGCACCACTCGTCGTCGTCGACGACGGTGCGCGGGAGGTCGACGCCGCGTCGGAACGGGCGACCGACGACGCCTCGGCCCGGGTCGCCGGGGACGGCGCCGACCGCGCCACCGACGGACCCACCGCGACCGCGACCGCCGGCAGGGACGCCCGCGTCGCCGCCGGGTCCGAACCCACCGCCGCACCGACCCCCGACGGTGCGGTGACGGTCGACGAGGCCGTCGCGGAGCTCCGACGCGTGGGAGCGACCACCGCGGTCGTCGTCGGACCCCACCCCGTGGCGGACGCCGCGCGCGGATCCGGGGTGGGCGACGTCGTGCAGCTCGACGCCCCACCGGAGCCGGCGGAGCGGACCCGTGCGATCATCCGGCGGGCGGCCGGAACCCATCAGCTGGGCCGGAGGCCGAACCTCGGCCTACCCCCCGACGTGGTGCGGGAACTGCTCGCCCAGCGGCCCCCGCCGCCCGATCCGACCGGCGCCGCCGCGCTCGTGCACCCCGACGACCGTTCGGCGCTGCCGGCCGTGGTGACCGCCAGGGCGGTCGGTCACCTGGTGGTGCCGACGGCGGCAGGTGACCTGCGCGGCGACGGCCTGGTGGTGCGCCGCATCGGCCGCCTGGGAACGCCCGCGGCACCACCGGCGGTCGTGCTCGCCGGCGCGCGCATGGCGTCACGCGACCCCGCCGCCGTCGCCGAGCAGATCGTCTCTGCCGCGACCGGCCGACAGCTGCCCGGTGGCGGCCAGCTGGTCATCGATCCCGACCGCCCCCAGGCCCGGCGCTACATCGGGCTGTATGGCACGCCGGCTCCGGTGCGCTGGGGGTGCTCGGCGGGCGGCGCGTCGACGGGTGGGTCCAGCGGGTCCGCGGGCTCGG
>CAYVGE010000070.1:0-16836 GCA_964450395.1 uncultured Actinomycetota bacterium | reverse complement strand
CATGACGATCTGCGGTCGAGTGGGTTCAGCGCGCGTGGCGGTCGAGGACGAAGGCTGGGGCGCGTCGAAGCGGGCGCTCACGTCGCGGAGGCACCTGCAAGGGTCACCCGGCCCTGGTCGCCGTCCACGGTCACGATCTGTCCGTCCGTGAGTGACGCGGTGGCCGTTGCGGTGCCCATCACGGCAGGTATGCCGTACTCGCGAGCGACGATCGCGGCGTGGGAACCCAAGCCGCCGGTGTCGACGACGACGGCCGCGGCGCGCTGGAACAGCGACGTCCAGGCAGGGTTGGTGTAGGGACACACGAGGATGTCGCCATTGCGGAGGCGGCCGAACTCGGCCGGCTCGCGGATCACCCGCACCGGTCCGGTTGCCCGGCCGCCGCCTCCGGCGGTGCCGGCCACGATGGTGCCGGCATCTTCGGTGGCGTCCGGGAACAGTACGGCGGTCGAGATCAGCGGCGCGCCGGCGAGCTGGTCGCGCTTGACCGACCGCGTCCGCACGGCAGCGCGGAGGCGATCGGCGTCGCGGTCGTGGGTCGTCGCTGGGTCGGCGAGCTGCTCGAGTTCCTCAAGGCGCAGGTGAAACACGTCGCGCTGGTCATGGAGGATCCCGGCGTCGGCCAGCCGGTGGCCCATCTCGAGCACCGCGCGCCGCACGACGGGCAGGACGCGACTGGCTTCGAAGTGGGTGTCTTCGCGCAACGCGATACCCGCCCGCGCAGCGTCCACCATGTGCGTCATGCGGGTGTGCGACCGGTTGCGGCGCATGAACGGATGATCCAGCAGCCGTCGCAAGGCTGGTTCGACCCGGTCGCGCGACGATGCGGGTCGTGGCGGCTGTTCGACGAGCGCCTTGATGGCGCCGAGAACGGTCACGGGAGCGTCGCTCCAGGTCGGCGAGGACAGCAGGAGCACGCTGGTCGTCTCACGGTGCCCGTACTCGTCGAGAAAGGCGTCCACCGCGATGCGGAAGTCGTCGAACTCCGGTGCCTGGTCCAGTCGTTCCGCCAGGCGGTCCGCGTCGAGCTCGGAGAACAGGACACGCAGGGTGTCGTCTGCGCGTACGCGGCTGCCCAGTGCAGCCAGTGCGCGGTTGGCGTCGATGGTGCGGGTCGGGGCGCCGAGGATCAGCACCCCGAACAGGTTCCTCAGGCCGAGCAGCGTCAGGACCAGACGCAGCCGCAGCAGGCTTGCTCCTGCCGCCGGGAGGTAGTCGACACGCAGGTCGGTGATGGTGTCCAGCACGTCCAGCGCCTGGCGCGGCACCCTGGTCAGCGCCGTCCAGGGCAGCGTCGCCGGGTCCCGCGTGGCGAGCGCTCGTACCCTGCGCTGGAACGCTGCGAAGCGCGGATCCTCGGTCCAGGCGGCGGGGTCGTAGCGGCGGATCCGGCGGATGTTCCGTACGGGCGCGGTCAACGCCTGAGGCGTGGGACGCGGCACCGGCGGCACGAAGCGGTCGACCACCCCGTCGACCTCCGGCAGCAGGTCGGCGAAGTCCACGCGCAACCCGGGTATCTCCTCCAGCATCCGGGTCACCATCCGGCCGAGGCCCGGCACGATCCACGCACTCATGTCGAGCGGGTAGGGGCGGACAGGCAACATCTCCAGCAGCGGCGGCCCCGTGAGCCGCTGGATGCGATTGAGCCGCAGCGGAGGCGGTGGGAGCGCTGTCAACGGTCGTGCCTGGAGCAGCCACACGCGTCCATCCGCCCAAGCCCACTCGATGTCCTGCGGCCGGGCGAAGTGCTGTGCGACGCTGGTGCCGAGGCGAGCCAGCTCCGCGAGATCACTGTCGGGCAGGCGCCGCGCCTCGGCTTGCCGCGTCAGGTCGTGCGTGACGCCGCCCCCGGTCGCGCCTCGGATGACCACCTCACGCTGCCCGGGGCTCCACTCACGAACCTGCCCGCCGGAGTCCAGCACGTAGTGGTCGGGAGTGACCAGGCCGGACACGACCGCTTCGCCAAGCCCGCTGCTGGCGTCGACAACAATCTCGTCGCGCGCACCCGTGACTGGGTTCGCGGTGAGCATCACCCCAGCGACGTCGGCCCTGACCATCGCCTGAACCACGACAGCCATTCGCACATCCTCGGAGCCGACGCCGCGTCGGTGGCGGTAGGCGATCGCACGGTCGCTCCACAGCGATGCCCAACATCGGCGTACGGCGTCGAGGACGTCGCCTTCACCGACGATGTTGAGGTACGTGTCGTGCTGGCCGGCGAACGCGGCGCCTGGCAGGTCTTCGGCGGTGGCGCTGGAGCGCACCGCAACCGGCCCGCCACCAAGCGCTGCGTACGCCTCGGCGATCGCGCCGGCGACGTCGTCGGGTACCGCCACCGTCGAGACAGCCGACCGGACCGCAGCACCGGCAGCATCGCCGACGTCGTCCGACGTGCCCTCCGCGAGCAGCGCCTCGATCCGAGACGACACGCCGGACCGCTCGACGGCCGCCCGGTAGGCGTCGGTCGTGACGACAACGCCACGTGGGACCTGATAGCCGGTCCGGACCAACTCGCCGAGGTTTGCGCCCTTCCCGCCGGCACGAGAGACGTCGTCGGCACCGAAGGCCGCAAGCGACGCGACGAACCGGCCCGTCGCTGGCGGGTCGTCCTGGCCAGTGACGTCGTGCGGTGTTGCAGGCATGAGCAACCTCCCCTGATGAGCGTCATCCGATCGCGGCTACTGTCAACCGGCGATCACGTCAGCCAGCACCCGGTGTACATCCGCTCGCCCTGTACGGTGGCAGCCGCGATCGGAGGCGCGCTGACGGTGGTGATCGCGGCCGGCTGCGGATTCCCGCCTCGGCGTCCTTCGACACGGGTCGGTTCCAAGAGGAGGCCAGGTACGTGAACCTCCCCAAGAAGGACATCATCGACCTGTTCGTGGTGCGGGGCGATCTCGACCGGGCCGAGCAGGCGGATCGGTCGCTGCCGGACCCGGTCGACCTGTCGGAGCACGCGGACGCCGTGCGTGCGCTCGGGCTCGACCCGGCGCTGCTCGCGACCCAGATCGACAACCTCGAGGCCACCTGACTGGCGCCGAGCCCCATGACAGGTGATCGTCGAACCTGATGCGCGACTGGGCGGGGACGACGTCGCCAGGGCGACCCCGCATCTCGCCGTCGAACGCCCGGCGTGCCCGGCGTATCCGACCACAGCCCGCACCGGACGAACGTCGATGACGCTGTCACCCACCGTCGCCGTCACCGCTCTGAGCACACCGATCGCCACGCTGCTCGATGCGTGCCCGCAACTGGAGAGGACAACATCCGTCATGATGACTCGTCGGTTCGGCGGAGGCTGCCCGGGCGGCAGCCGCGGTGTCACAGCACGTCGGGCGCTGAGACCCTGCGGCGACGGACGCCGGGCTCAGCCGGCGAGGCCGACCCGTGCTGTCCCGTGGCCGGCGGCGCCGCCGGCCACGGCGAGCGCCCGCCCGAGCGCATCACCTTCCAGCGTCCGGCGTGCCCGATGCAGGCGGCCGCGAGCGTACGCCCGGAGATCTTCGCGGTCGTTGCCGCCTGTGTGCTGCACCCGCGCCCACAGCGCCCACACCACGTCGGTGACCGGTCGCCACAGCGCAAGGCGCGCGCACATCGACGGCGGCGGGACCCGTCCGTTCCACGCGGTCAGCAGACGGCCGGCCTGGTCGTCGTCCAGCCGCGACTCGACCGCGAAGTGCGCAAGGTCCCACAGTGGGTCGCCGAGCCCGGAGTACTCCCAGTCGATCAGGAGCAGCCGCTGGTCACCGACGAGGATGTTGCCCAGCCAGGGGTCGTTGTGGCAGGTCGCCGTGCTGCCGGCGGCGGTCAGGGCAGCTCGCAGACGGCGGGCGCCGTCGAGGACCGCCAGCTCGCCGGCGTCGAGCGGGTCACCCCCCGCCGCCAGCCGGTTCGCATAGCGGTCGGCCACCACGAACGGCGTGAAGCGGCCGTGGTACCGCCGCGGCGGCAGGTCGTGCAGCGTGCGCAGCAGCCGGCCGATCCGCTCGATCGTGTGGGGGTCCGCGACGTCCGCGGTGCCGAGCTCCCGGCCCTCGACGAACTCGGTCACCAGCACGTGGCGCCGGAGGTCGGCGAACAGCACCCCGGGTGCCAGTCCGTACGTGTGCGCCACGTGGTGGTTGTGCAGCTCGACTGCCCGGTCGACGACCGGATCGTCCCCGGCGGCGGCCATCCGAACCACCACCCGCTGCCGCCCCAGCTCGACGCGGTAGGTGGCGTTGGTCATCCCGCGCAGGCGGTGGACACCGGTCACCGTGCCCAGGCCGGGCAGCCGGCTGACGAGCTCGATGACTTGGCCCACCGCACGGCCACCCGGAGACGGCGCCTCCGACGGCCGCTCGGTCACGTCCGCACGCTCCGGGCCCCGAGGAACGTGATCTGTCCCACCTGCGGTCGTCGGGCGTCGCGGCCTGTGACATCGTCCGGTAGGGCGTCGCGCCCATCGAGATCGCGGACGTGCTGGAGCGCCTGCGCCAGCTCGGCGTCGTCGGCGAGCGCCCAGGTCGAATCGCCCGAGCGCCAGTCGTCGCGCAGCGGTCCGTGGGGGTCGAAGTACGCGTCGCCCTGGATCACGCCGTCGACGGGCACGAACCGCCCCACCGGCGTCAGGCCTTGACCGCTCAGCAGTCCTTCGAGCAGGTCGAGCGGCGCGTAGCGGTCCCGCAACGACGCGGCGGCGCGTGGGATCAGCGAGTGGTACCAGTAGCCGTCCCGCAGCTGCGCCTGGCTGCAGGTGTTGACCACCAGCGTGCCGCCGGGCCGCAGCACGCGCGCGAACTCGCCGACGACCGCGGCATGGCGGCGCCACCCGGTCCCGGGGCTGTCGCCGAGGTGGTGGAGCACCTGGTTGACCATCACCGCGTCGACCGAGTCGTCGTCGAGCGGCAGGTCATCGATCGACGCGCGGCACAGGTCGACCCGCCCGGCGTTCCGGGCACCGGCCAGCTTGCGCCCGGCGACGTCGAGCATCCCCTGGCTGGCGTCGACCGCCTCGACCCGGGCCACGTGTGGCAGCACGACCGCCGCGTAGTTGCCGGTCCCGCACCCCGCGTCGAGCAACGTCACCTCGTGGAGCGGCGACGCGCCGGTAGCCAACAGGCCGACCACGATCTCGGCACCGAGGGCCCACCGCGTCCCGTCGTAGAACGCCGACGTCGTCGCATAGTCCTCATAGGTGCTCACGCGGCCTCCCCACGGTGCCGACGGCCGACATGTGCCGCGTCGACACCATACGTTCAGGCGGGCGTCACCTTCCAGCCCCATCCCGACGTCATCGCCTGCCTCGACGCGCGCCCGGACGGCTGACCACGACACTGGCTCGATCGCTACGACCGGACACAGGTCGATGCCGCGAGCTGTTCACCGAGCGGTGTGCGGTGGCGCGTCAAGGAGGCGGATGTGGAAACGGCAGGTCAGAGGCGGGTCGTGGGGGCGGCAGGTGTCGAACCTGCGACCTCTCGCTTGTAAGGCGAGCGCTCTTCCGCTGAGCTACGCCCCCGGGGGCCGGACCAGCGTAGTGCGTCGTCGGCGCCGAACGCGCGGCGCACCCACGTGGGACGCACGACCGTCGGTGTGACGGGGCCGGCGATCCCCGGAGTGACCGGCGTCAGCCGTCGGTGATCCACGCCACTGCCAGGGGCGGCAGGTGGATCCGCCCGTCGCGCAGCTCGATCGGCCACAGGCCCAGCACGTCGCGCGGCTGGCCGAGCAGCGCGCGTCGGCAGAGGTCGGCGTCGACCGCCCGCGGGTGGTCGTCGAAGTTCGCCACGCCGAGCAACGTCCCGTACCGGTCGTGGTCGTGCAGCCACGCGAGCGCGTGCGGGTCGTCGTGGTGCAGGGGTGTGGTGCGGCTGTGCATGCCGTGCAGCTGCGGGGTGGCGGCGCGTGCCTCGGCGAGCTGGCGGAACCCGGCGAACACCCGGCCCTCCAGCGTCGTGGGGTCGTGCCGCCGGCCCGCGGCCTCCCAGTCCATCCACGGCCGGTGCATCCAGCGGTTGTCGGCGGCGTGCGCGGGGTCGTCGAGGTAGCTGTGGTCGTTGCGCAGCCCCAGCTCGTCGCCCATGTACAGCAACGGGATCCCACCCCAGCCGTAGGCGATCGCGTACAGCGCCAGCAACCGCGAGACCGCGGCATCGAGCAGTGCGTCGTCGCCCCGCGCCAGGGCCTGCTCCACGCCGGCGAGCGACGCGGCGGTGCCGGAGGTCCGCGCGTCGCGCGTCGCGGGGTTGAAGCCGAACCGCGCACCGGTCGCGAACGATCCCGGGAACTCGCCCGCGTAGAAGTCGATGAGGAACGACCGGTGCCCGAAGCCGTCCTCGCCGACGGCCGCGGCGTCCTCCTCGGTGATCGCCCAGCCGATGTCATCGTGGCAGCGCACGTAGGTCAGCCAGGTGGTGCCCGGCGGCGGCGTGCGCATGCGGCTCAGCGCGTGCGTGGCCAGACGGGCGTCGCGTGACGCCGCCGCGGACCACAGCAGCACCATGAGCTGGTTGTGGTAGGCGAGGTCGCACTCGTGGCGCTGCAGGTCGTGGGCTCCCAGGTACTGGACCAGCTCGCCGGGGGCCACGATCGCCTCGGCCTTGAACGCGACCGCGGGGGCGGCGATGCGGACGAGCGCGCGGAACGCCTGCAGCAGCAGGTGGGCCTCGGGCTGGTTCTGGCAGTCGGTGCCCATGCGCTTCCACGTGAAGGGCACCGCGTCGAGCCGGAAGACCTCGATGCCGACGTTGGCGAGGTCCAGCATGATCTGGAGCATGTCGGCGAACACGGCCGGGTTCGCGTAGTTGAGGTCCCACTGGTAGTCGTGGAACGTCGTCCACACCCACGCGTCGAGGCCGTCGACCCAGGTGAAGTTGCCGGGCGCGCGGTCGGGGAAGACCTCGGGCAGGGTCCGCTCGTAGGCGTCGGGCAGTTCCCGGTCGTCGAACAGCAGGTAGTGGTCGCGGTAGTGCTGGTCACCGGCGATGGCGCGCCGGGCCCACTCGTGCTCGCGCGCGGTGTGGTTGACGACGAGGTCGATGCACAGGCTGATGTCGTGCGCCCGCAGCGTCGACGTGAGCACGCGCAGGTCGTCCATCGAGCCGAGCTCGGGGTTGACGGCCCGGTAGTCGACGACCGCGTAGCCACCGTCGTTGGGGCCGGCGCGCGGCGCCAGCAGCGGCATCAGGTGCAGGTAGGTGACACCGAGCTCGGTGAGGTAGTCGACGTGGTCGGCGACCGAGGCGAGGTCACCGGCGAAGCGGTCGGCGTAGCAGACGTACCCGACCATGGACTCGTCGAGCAGCCACTCGGGGTCGACCTCCCGCGCGTCGTCGAGGGCGCGCAGCGCCTCGGGTCGTGCGGCCGCGGTCGCGAGCACCTGCATGAGCAGCGAGTCGACCAGGGCGGCGACGTCGGTGTGCTCGCCGTACAGCTGCGCCAGCGGCTCGGAGGCGTCGGCGTACCAGCGCGCGAGCCGGGCGACGAAGCGGCTCGCGTCGCGGGGCCCCAGGCGCTGCCGGGCGGTCGCGGCCCACCGTTCGCGGCGCACGCGCCACTGGTGCTCGGCCCGGCGGCGGTGCTCGCTGGTCGCGGCCACGGCGTCGCGCTCCTGTCGTCGGTGGTCGCGGGCAGATCTGACCGCGGCGCCGGGGAGGGTCGGGGCCGCAGGCAAGCATGGTCCCCCGGCACGCGGCGGTCAACCGGGACCCGTGCCGGGGCCACGTGTGGGGCGAGCTAGCCTGTGGCCCCATGGTGGCCGACCGGTTGTCCCAGTGGCTCGAGCTGATCGCCGACTGCTACGCGCCCGAGACGGCCGCGTCGTGGGACACGGTCGGCCTGCAGGTCGGCGATCCCGACGCCGAGGTCACGACGGCCATGACCAGCCTTGACGTCACCGCCGACGTGCTGGCCGAGGCGCGCGACCGCTCGGTCGACCTGGTCATCTCGCACCACCCGCTGCTGTTCCGCCCCCTCGAGCGACTCACCCCGGCCACGGCGGCCGGGGGGCTGGCGCTCGAGGCGGCGCGGTCGGGCATCGCGCTGGTGGCGGTGCACACCAACTTCGACGCGGCGGTGCCGGGGACGACCGAGCCGATCGTCGACCTGCTGGGGCTGGATGACGTCGCCCCCCTCGACCCGCTGCCGGACCGCCCGGCGCTGGGGCTCGGGCGCATCGGCACGCTGCCTGAGGCCACGACGCTGCAGGCGGTCGCCGACGCGCTGGCCGGGGCCCTGCCGGCACCCCACCTGCGGGTGGCCGGCGACCTGGACCGGCGGGTGACGCGCGTGGCAGCGTGCGGCGGGGCCGGCGACAGCCTGCTGGGCGCGGCACACGCGGCCGGCGCGGACGTGTACGTCACGGGCGACCTGCGCCACCACCCGGTGCTCGACGCGTTGCAGCTCGGCATGGCCGTGATCGACGCCGGCCACCACGCCACCGAGCAGGCGGCGCTGCCCGCCCTGCACGACCGGCTGGCGGCCATGGCGACCACTCGTGGCCTCCGGGCGCGCCTGCTAGCGTCGGGCACGGCCACGGATCCGTGGTCCCACTACTGCGCCCACAACCAGGCGGAGGCCCCCGAGTGACCCAGGCGAGCGCCGAGGACCAGCAGCGGCTGCTGGCCGTGCAGCAGATCGACACAGCGATCCGCCGGCTGCGTCACCGTCGCGCGAACCTGCCCGAGCAGCACGCACTCGACGAGCAGGCGACGCTGCTCGACAAGGTCACCGCCGAGCACCTGGCCGCCCGCGACGAGCTGGTGGGCGTCCAGCGGCGCATGAAGCGGCTCGAGCACGACGTCGGCGCCGTCGACAGCCGCCGCAGGGCCGAGGAGGCCCGCATGTACTCGGGGGCGATCGTCACCGAGCGCGAGGTCGAGGCGCTGCGCAAGGAGCTGTCGTCGCTGAAGACCCGCAAGCGCGACCTCGAGGACGAGCTGCTCGAGGTCATGGAGCGCAACGAGGAGCTGACGGGCACGGCCGCGACCCTCCAGGCACGCCGGCAGGAGCTGCGCGCCACCGTCGCGCCGTTGCAGCGGGAGCGCGACATCGCGGCGGCCGACATCGACACCGAGCTGGCCGAGCAGGTGCGCCGGCGCGACGAGCTCGCCGCGCAGCTGCCCGATGCCGTCGTCGCCAGCTACGACCGGCTCCGGGCCCGCAAGGACGGGCTCGCGGTGGTCGAGCTGCTGCACGGGGTGTGCCAGGGCTGCCACATCGAGCTGACGGCCGGCGAGCTGGCGGAGGGCCACGAGATCGGCGAGCTGGGCCTGGCGCGGTGCGTCCAGTGCGGGCGGCTGCTGGTCGAGCCAACCGGGAAGTGAGCGCCCCGACCGTCGACCTCGCCGGCGTGAGCCGCAGGTTCGGCGAGGTGACGGCCGTCGATGACGTGACGTGGGACGCCGCGCGGGGCGACGTCGTTGGTCTGCTCGGGCACAACGGCGCCGGCAAGACCACCACGCTGCGGTTGATCAGCGGTGTGCTCGCGGCGTCGGCGGGCGCCGTGCGCGTCTTCGGCATGGATCCGGTGGCCCGGGGCGACGAGGTGCGCCGGCGCCTCGGCGTGCTGCTGGCGCGGCCACCGGTCGACCTCCGGCTGACCGGCCGGGAGAACCTGGAGTTCGCGGCCCGGCTGTACGGCCTCGACCGTGACCACGCGCGCTCGCGCATCGAGGACCTCGTGGTGGCGTTCCACCTCGACGACCGGCTCGACGACCGCGCGGACCACTACAGCGAGGGCATGGTCCAGCGGCTCGCGCTGGCGCGCGTGCTGGTGCCGGACCCGTCGCTGCTGCTGCTCGACGAGCCGACGGCGTCGCTGGACCCCATGGCTGCGCACGGGGTCCGCCAGCTGATCGCCGACCTCGCGCGGTCGCACTCACGGACGATCGTGATCTCGACCCACGACCTGATCGAGGCGGCGCAGGTCTGCGATCGGGTCGCGGTGCTGCGCCGCGGCGCCCTGGTCGCCCTCGGCACCCCCCACGAGCTGGCCGGCCAGGTGGCCGCCCGGGGGCTGCGCCTCGACGTCGCGCCCGAGCACCGGCCCGTGGTCGCGTCGATCACCGTCGAGCACGGCTACGCCATGGAACCGCTGGACGACGACGCCGTCCGCGTCCACGGGGTCGAGTACCTGCACGTGCCGGAGCTGGTCCGGGCGCTGGTCGCGGCCGGCGTCGATGTCTACGGGGTCGCCGTCGACCAGCCCACGCTGACCGACTTCTACCTGGCCCTGCACGGCGACGAGGAGCCCTCGTGACCGCGCGGCCGGGCGTCGGCGACGGGCGGCGGCCGTGAACCGCGACGCGGTGTTCGCGCTCGCCGGCCGCGACCTGCGGATCGTGCGGCGCAGCCGCGCGGTGCTGGTGCCCATCGTGGTCGTCCCGCTGGTGCTGCTGGTCCTGCCGCCCGCGTCGCTGCTGCTCGCCACCGGGTCGCCCGAGATCCTGGCGCGCGAGCTGGGGCCGCTGCTGGTCAGGGTGCCCGACGCGATCGTCGCCAGGATGGGCGGGACCCCGGGGCAGCAGGCCGTCGAGCTCGTGCTGGTCTACATCTTCGCGCCGCTGTTCCTACTCGTGCCGGTGATGGTCGCCGCGGTGACCGCCGCCGACAGCGTGGTCGGCGAGCGCGAGCGCCAGACGCTGGAGAGCCTGCTCCACAGTCCCACGACCGACCATGAGCTGTTCCTCGGCAAGCTGCTGGCACCGTGGGCGCTGGCGACCGCCGTCGCCCTGGCCAGTGCGGTGCTGTACGGCGTGGTGGCCAACGCGGTGCTGGCCAGCTACGGGGCGGGCGGGGCGTTCCCCAACGTGGTCTGGGTGGTGCTGGTGCTGTGGGTGGCGCCACCGGCGGCCGGCGCCAGCCTCGGCCTCATCGTGCTGATCTCGGCGCGGGTCCAGACGTTCCAGGAGGCCAGCCAGATCAGCGGCGTCGTCGTGGTGCCGGTGATCGGGCTCGTCACGGCGCAGGTCGCCGGGGTGCTCCTGTTCGACGTCCCGCTGCTGGTTGGACTCGGCGCCGTCCTGTGGTTGCTAACGTTCCTGCTGCTGCGGTTCGCTGGTGGACGTTTCCGGCGCGATCGACTCATCTCGGGCGACTAGCATCACTGGGACAACAGGTGGCAGCGCCTGCCCTCGCAGGCGAGCAGGATGGTGCAGGCTTGGTGGACATGGAGGAGGCAAGCGACGTCGCGCCGTTGCTCACCGCCCTGGGAGACCTGCGGCAGGTGATCGCGGCGTGCTCGTTCGGCCTGTCCGCCGAGGAGGCCGAGGCGCGCCGGTCCGAGCGTGACCACCTCCGGCGCGAGATCGAGGGCCTCATCGCCCGCATCCGCTCACTCGGCTCACCGCTGCTGGTCGTCGTCGGCGGCGTCACCGGGTCGGGCAAGTCGACGATGGTCAACACGCTGGTCGGCCGGGCCGTGTCGCGCACCGGGGTCATCCGGCCGACCACCAGCAACCCCGTCCTGATCGTGCACCCGGTCGACGCGCACTGGTTCTCAGACGACCGGGTCCTGTCGGACTTCGTCCGCGTCGAGCTGGAGGGCAGGCGCTCCCACGTCGAGACCGACGTGGAGGTCGCACGCCTCCAGCTGATCCGCGACGAGGACATCCCGCTGGGCCTCGCACTGGTCGACGCGCCCGACATCGACTCGCTGAGCGCCCGCAACCGCTTCATCGCCGACGCGCTGCTCGACGCCGCCGACGTGTGGCTGTGGTGCACCTCGGCCGCCAAGTACGCCGACGAGGAGTCGATGCGCTACCTCGCGCGCGCCGCCGCGCGCCGCGTGTCGATGGCGGTGGCCCTGACGCGGGTCGACCCCGAGCACGTCGACGAGCTGGCGGAGGACTTCCGCGAGAAGCTCGTCGAGCGGGCGTCGCTGGAGCCCGAGCTGTTCACGGTCGAGACGGCGCGCGTCATCGACGAGCGGCTGCCCCGGCCGGCCATCGGCAGCATCGAGCGCTGGCTCCGGGAGCTGTCGGGGCCCCTGGTCCGGCGGTCGCGGCGCCGGCAGACGATCGAGGGCGCCCTGGACATCATGGGTGCCGACGTCGCCGGGCTGATCGGGTGGGTCGAGCGCGAGAACGAGACGGTCAAGGTGCTCAACGGCGTGATCACGCGCACGATCGCCCAGTCGCGCCACGACTTCAGCAACGCGCTCGACGACGGCCGGGCGCTGCGCGACGAGGTGCTCCTGCGGTGGAACCGGTTCGCCGGCGGCAGCGGCATGCTGGCGCTGGTCGAGCGGGCCGGCGAGCGCGCGACCGCCTGGGCGCGCAGCCTGATGAGCTCGCTGAGCGGCGACCGCGCGGAGGAGGAGCAGCAGGTGCGCGAGGCGGTGGCGTCCGACGTCGCCAGCCTCGCCTCGCAACTGCTCGAGCTCGCCTCGGGTCGGATCGTCGACGAGTGGGGGACGGTGCCCCAGGGCCGCGACCTGCTCGAGGCCAACCCTGAACTGGCCGAGGCGCCGCCCGACCTCGAAGCGCGGACCCGCAAGACCGTCGACGAGTGGCAGTCCGAGGTCGTCCGGCTCGTGGAGACCAAGGGGGCCAAGCGCCGGTTGCGCGCGCGCTGGCTGACCGCGGTCATCAACGCGACCGCGACCGGGGCGATCATCGCGACGCTGGCGTCGACCGGCGGGCTGACCGGTGCGGAGACCGGCATCGCGGCGGCGGCCGGCGGGGCGAACCAGGCGCTGCTGAGCCGCGTGCTGGGCGCGGCCAACATGCGCTGGCTGATCAGCACCGCCCGCTCCGACCTGGAGCGCCGCTTCGGCGAGCTGCTCGCGGTGCACCGGCGGCGCTTCACCGAGGTGCTGGCCGCGGCCGCGCCGGCGCCCAAGCTGATCGATCAGCTGCGTGAACGCGCGGAAGCTGTGCAGAAGGTGCGCTCTTGCCTGAACTGACGAAGGACAGCGGACGTGGGCAGGAACTCGCGCCACGGTTGCACGCGTTGGAGCGCGCCGTCGACGCCAGCCGCGGCATGATCCCCGACGAGGTGGTCGCCAAGGCCGCGGGCGTCCGCACCAACGCCGGCGACCGCCTGGCCCGCGGCGACGCCGCCGTCGTCGTGGCGCTGGCCGGCGGCACCGGCAGCGGCAAGTCGACGCTGTTCAACACGCTCGCCGGCAGCGACGTCGCCGAGGTGGGGGTCCGCCGCCCGACGACCACCGACCCGGTCAGCCTGGTCGTCGGCGACATCGAGGGTGCCGACTCGCTGCTCGACTGGCTCGAGGTGCGCAAGCGGTTCACCCCGGAGGACGAGATCGGGCTGGGTGCCGGGCTCATCATGCTCGACCTGCCGGACCACGACTCGATCCGTGCCGACCACAAGGCGACCGTCGACCGGCTGGTGCAGCGGGTCGACGCGCTGCTGTGGGTGCTCGACCCCCAGAAGTACGCACAGGGCATCCTGCACCGCGGCTACCTGCGGGACCTGCGCCAGCACGCCGATGTGCAGCTGATCGCGCTGAACAAGGTCGACCAGCTCGTCGCCTCGGAGCGCGACGCGTGCGTCGCCGACCTCCGCCGCATCCTGGCCAGCGAGGGCCTCGGCAAGGTGCCGATCTTTGCGATCTCGGCCACCGAGGGCACCGGGCTGGGCAAGCTGCGCACCGCGCTCTCCGAGCTCGCCGACCGGCGCACGGCCGCGATCCAGCGCATCGACGGCGACCTGCGCAAGGCCGCCGACGACCTCGCGGCGCACCTGGGCCTGCCGCCGGAGAAGCCGTTGGATCCCGGCCCGTTGGTCGAGGTCGTCGCCGGCGCCGCCCGCGTCGACGATCGCGCGGCGGCCGAGGGGCAGCGCTACACGACCATGGCCCGACGCGCGACGCGGCCGCCCATGCTCCGCGCCCTCAGCGGCCTGGTGGGTCGGCGTGACCCCGGCTCGACGTTCACCCCAGACGACTTCGACCCCGAGGCCCGCGACCCGTCACCGGTCGCCGTGCAGCACGCCCTCCAGGAGCTCAGCGTGCGCTACGGACGTGGGCTGGCACGCCCGTGGCGCTCACGGCTGCGGGAGGTCGCGCTCAACGCCAGCGAGCCGCTGCAGCGCCTGACCAGCGACGCCCTCGCGCGCGTCACCGCGACGCCGCCGCGGCGCAGCTGGTGGCGGCCGTTCTCGCTGGCCTGGGGCGTGTTCGAGCTCATCGCGCTGATCGGCATCGTCTGGCTGGTCGTGATCGCCGCGTCGAGCTGGTTGGGCCTGCCGCCGACGGAGCCACCCGCCGGTGTCGGTGGGATCGCGCTCCCGGTGCTGCTCGCGGCCGGTGGCGCCCTGGGCTGGGTCATCATGCGGTTCGTCCGGGAGCGCCTGATCGCCGTCGGGGCGGCGCGCTACGCGACGTGGGTCCGCCGCTCGTACCACCAGGAGATCACCGAGGCCGTCAAGGAGGCGATCGCGCCGCTGGCGGTCGAGATCGCCGCCTACCAGCGCCTGGTCGAGGACCTGCGCGCGGTCGTCGGCTGACGTCGGGGTCCAGGGTGACCCCACCGGCGCTAGACTTCCGGTGGGAGCCGGCCAGGCGACCGCGGCGGGCACCCGCCCGTCGAGGAAAGTCCGGACTCCACAGGGCAGGACGCTGGGTAACCCCCAGGCGTGGTGACACGCGGCACAGTGCAACAGAGAGCAGACCGCCGGTGGACCCGTCCGGTCCACCGGTAAGGGTGAAAGGGTGCGGTAAGAGCGCACCGGCGCCGGCGGTGACGTCGGCGGCCAGGTGAACCCCGTCCGGAGCAAGGCCAAGCAGGTGCGTCGAGGTGGCCCGCTGAGCACCAGGTAGGCCGCACGAGGCCGGTGGTGACACCGGTCCCAGACAGATGGTCGCCCCACCGTTGCGGCGGTGCTGACAGAATCCGGCTTATCGGCCGGCTCCCACCACGCCCCGGGAGTGCGCTCCGGCGCGCCGCTGGTCGTCGTCCTGCACGGCTGCACCCAGGACCCGCTCGACGCGGCCGTCGGCACCGGCATGCACCGGCTGGCGGACCGCGCGGGCTTCGTGGTCGCGCACACCGACCCGCGGGCCCGGACGCGACGCCGGCGATGTGGCGCTTCTTCCGCCGGCACCACCGCTAGGCGGCGATCAGCCCAGGTCGAGGTCCAGCTCGAGCTCCTCGCCGACGTAGCGCGTCACCAGCTGCTCGAGCTCGGCGATGCGCCGCTCGTCGCGCGCCCGCCGGCGCCGCAGGCGCTGCAGCTCGACGACCAGGAGCCCGGGCACGTCCGGGCCCTCGCCGTCGAACGCCGGGCACATGCTGCGGAAGTCGCACCAGTTGCACAGCGGTGACGGGCTCGCCGGGAACGCCTCGGCGCGGACCTTCGCCGCGACCTCGCGGATGCGCCGCAACGCCCCGTCGACGTCGATCTCGGCGCGGTCGACCGACACCCGCAGGCCCGGCACCACGAAGTCGAGCGCCACCCACTCGGGCTCGCGACCCCACAGCTCCCGGGTGGCCAGCGTGTAGATCGCCAGCTGCAGGCTGCCCGCGACGTCGGCGCGGCTCTTCGCCCGCCGGTTGGTCTTCCAGTCGACGATCCCCAGCCCGCCGCCCTCGGTGCGTGCCACGTGGTCGATCGAGCCGCGGATGGCGATGTCGTCGCCGATGTCGAGCTCGAACCACTGCTCACAGGCGACCGCCGGGCGGTAGCGCGGCGCGTACAACTCGTGGTGGCGCGTGAGCACGTCGCGGGCGTGGCGGTACCACACCAACTTTTCGTCGCGACCCATGTCGGCGAAGCCGGCGTCCTCCCAGTGGTCGTACAGCGCCCGGTACAGGACGTCGACCGGTGGCGGGGTGGGCAGCTTCTGGCTCCACCACGCCTCGAGGGCGGCGTGGATCGCCGAGCCCCACGACAGGTCGGGGCTCGGCGTCTGTGGCAGCTTGTCGACGTAGCGGAAGCGGAACAGCAACGGGCAGCGCTCGTAGGCGTCGACGCGCGAGAACGACAGGCGGACGCCGGGGTCGCGCGGCGGTGGCGTGGGCATGCCGGGCAGCGGTTCGGCTGCGGGGACCAGGCGGGGCGCCGGCGGTGGCTCGACGTCCGCGACCTCACCCGTGGCGTTCGCGGACATGCACGCAATGCTAGCCACTGCGGACGCCCCCACCCGCCAGGTGCCGCGGGTCCTGTGGACACGGCCGGTCGCCCCGCGATCGGCTACGCTGCGCCTCTGCCGCGACCCGGCGGCGCACGCCTGCGGCGACGGCGGGCCGCCCTGACGGTGCCGGGTCGGTGCTCCAGCAGGAGGCCTCCACATGACACCGAGCAGTGACACCGCGCGCCCGGAAGCGGCGGGCGCCCGCACACGGACCCGGTCGCTGGCCGCCCACTGGGCCCAGGGACTGCTGATGGGCACCGCCGACGTCATCCCCGGCGTCAGCGGCGGGACCGTGGCGCTGGTCGTGGGCATCTACCACGACCTGATCGACAGCATCCACGCCGTCGCCGCGTGGCTGGTCGCCCTGGTCCGGCGGGACCGGGTGGCGGCGCGGGAGCACTGGCGGGAGGCGGACCTGGGCCTGCTGCTGCCGCTCGGGCTCGGCATCCTGATGGCGCTGGCCGTCGGCAGCGTGGTGCTGCCGCCGCTGATCGAGACCTATCCGGTGATCACGTCGTCGGTGTTCTTCGGCCTGATCGCCGGCGCGCTGCCGGTGCCGTGGCAGCGGATCGGGCGGGTGCGGGGCAAGCACGTGGCGCTCGCCGTGGCGGGCGGGGTGGTCGCCTACCTGCTCGCGGGCCTCGCGCCGGCCACCGTCGAGGACCCCGCGCTGCCGCTGGTGTTCGGTGCGGCCGCGATCGCCATCTGCGCCATGATCCTGCCGGGCGTCAGCGGCGCCTACCTGCTGCTGGTCATGG
>CAYVGE010000069.1:0-16896 GCA_964450395.1 uncultured Actinomycetota bacterium | reverse complement strand
GGGGCTGCGGAGGATGGCGCCGTGCAGCATCCCGGGCAGCTGGATGTCGTCGAGGTAGTGGCCCTGACCCCGCAGGAAGCGGGCGTCCTCCTTGCGGAGCATCCGCCCGAAGCCGATCGGGTTGCCGGCCTCGCTGAGGGGGGCGGTGGCCTCGGCCTCGATGTCGGCGGCGGTCATGCGGACACCTCCTTGTCGGTCTCGGCGTCGACGTCGGGTGCCGACCGCTCCATGGCGTCGGCGTCGGGCTCGGCCGCGCCGTTGGGGTGCTCGGCCGCCCAGCGGACAGCCGCCACGATGTTCTCGTAGCCGGTGCAGCGGCAGATCTGCCCCGAGATCGCCTCGCGGATCTCGCTCTCGCCGGGGTCGGGCACCCGGTCGAGCAGGTGGCGCGTGGTCATCAGCATGCCCGGGGTGCAGAACCCGCACTGCAGGCCGTGGCACTCCATGAAGCCCTGCTGCACCGGATCCAGCTCGCCCTCGCGTTCCAGCCCCTCGACCGTGGTGACCTCGTGGCCCGAGGTCATGGCGGCCAGCGTCGTGCAGCTCTTGACGGGCTCGCCGTCGATGAGCACGACGCACGTGCCGCAGTTGCTCGTGTCGCACCCCCAGTGGGTGCCGGTCAGGCCGAGCTCGTCGCGCAGGAAGTGCACGAGCAGCATGCGCGGCTCGACGTCGCGCTCGTGGCGGACGCCGTTCACGGTGATCGACACGTCCATCAGCCGCGCTCCTCTCCCGTCGCGGTCGCGCGCTCGACGGCCCGGCGCAGCGCACGCACGGTCAGCTCGCCGGTCAGGTGCCGCTTGTACACGGCAGAGCCGCGCTGGTCGTCGATCGGGTCGCACTCCTCGCTGGCCACCCGGCCGGCCTCGGCGTACAGCGCCTCGCTGGGGACCTGCCCGCGCACGACGTCACCGGCCCGTGTCGCGACGCCGGCGTCGATGCCCACCGCCGTGCAGCCGATGCCGACGTCGTCGATCCGGCCGTCGGCCATCCACACCGCCGCGCCGACGGCCGCGATCGCCCAGTCGCCGACCCGGCGCTCGACCTTCTCGTAGGCGCTGCCGGCACCGGGCCGGACGGGGATGCGGATCTCGGTCAGCAGCTCCAGGTCGCCGACCGCCGTCTCGTAGGGACCGACGTGGAACTCCCCCATCGGCACGGTGCGCTCGCCGTCGGCGCTGCGGACGACGAGCTCGGCGAACATCGCGTCGCACACCGTCGACAGGTCCTCGCCCGGGTCGGCCTGGCACAGCGACCCGCCGATCGTGCCGCGGTTGCGCACGACGGGGTCGGCGATCACGCGCTCGGCGTCGACCATCATCGGCACCAGACGGGCGATGTCGTCGGACGTCAGCAGCGCGTTGTGCCTGGTCAGCGCGCCGATGCGCAGCACGTCACCGTCGACGGTGATGTGCTCGAGCTCGTCGCAGTCGTTGATGTCGATCAGCACGGCGGGTCGCGCGAGCCGTAGCTTCATCATGGGCAGCAGGCTGTGCCCGCCGGCGATGACCTGCGCGTCCTCCCCGTACCGCTCGAGCAGCTCGAGCGCGTGGTCGACGTGCTTGGCACGCTCGTACTCGAAGGACGCCGGCACCTGCATCCGCACCACCTCCGTACACACGGGCGGGGCGTGCTCCGCCCCGTGCTGCGAGCCTCCACCCTGGCGTCCGAGCCGTCAAGGGCCGGTCTGCAAACGTTCGCGTCCAGCGGCCGGGCTGCCCGGTCGTGGGGGTCGTCAGCCGGTGTCGGACCCCGCGCCCGACGTGACGGGCGTCGCCCGGTCCTCCACGTCGACCCCGCTGACCAGCTCCTCCCACTCGTCGCGGTTGCGCTCGATGGCGCGGCGGACCCGCGACCGGGGCACCTTGAGCTCGGCGGCGAGCTGGCGTTGGGTGGGCACCTCCCCCGATTCCTGCACCGCCTGGATGATCTGCGTCCAGACCTCCTTGCTGCGCCGCTCCGGTGGCAGGTCGAGGGTGAGGCGGCCGGTGTCGTCGCGGTCGATCTGGAGCTGGTCGGCGGGCCGGTCCGACCGGCCGCGCGACGGCGGGGTCCGCAGCGGGTCGCCGACGCCCTCGGCCCCGACGTCGACGGCGGCGGCGTCGGCGCCGAGGTCGGCGGGCACGGTGCCGTCGGGGTCCACGGGTGCGGCGGCGCGGCGCCGGCGATCGGCCGGCCGGTCCTCACGGGTGGTCGTCGCGCCGGCTCGTGCGGCCTCGCGCCGTCCACGGTCGACCCACGCCGGCGTGAAGCGCGGTGCCATCGTCCGCTCACGGCGGATCTGCCACGACACCAGCTCGAGGGACAGGATCAGCCCGGCCGGCGGGACGGCCGCGAGCACCTGCGCCAGGAGGGTGGTGCCCGACGCGTGCGCGACGTTGGCCCACATCGACAGCGCCGCCGGACCGATGATGGCCGCCAGCGGGAACAGGTGCCAGCCGCGACCCGACAACGACTCGGTCCACAGCACCGCCGTCGCCGTGACGATCATGCCGTCGACGGCCAGCGGCACGATCCAGGCGAGCCCCGGGTCGACGGCGCCGGTGTGCTGCGCGACGTCGCGGATCGCGTCGAACGACAGCCCGAAGGTGCAGGCCGCGATGCTCAGGAAGCCGATCCGCGCCATCCAGACCGTGATGCGTTCCATGGTTCCTTCTCTGCCCCGGGAGATGGACGACGTTCCGCCACGGAAGGCGACAGCGGTCGCCAGCTCCGTGCCGGAGCGCGCACCGGGATCCAACGACATCAGGCGCACGTGCGCAAATCAGGGGAGGATGGGCACCCCCGGCCGGCCGGCCCATCGCCCGCGTAGGCTGGCTGGCGCCCGCGTCACGACCGGTCGGGAGGTGCCGGCAGCGCCATGGACGCCAGTCAGGCCATGCTGCCGTCGCGCCTGGCGACGCTGCGTGACGCGCTCACGCTGCAGCCGCCCGGCAGCCCGCTGGCGTGGTGGCTCGTCCGGCTGCCGTTGCGGGTCGCCCTGTGGGCGGTGCTGCGGGCCGGTCTGCAGGTCCGCGTCGAGGGCGAGCGCGTCGACGGTCCCGCGGTCGTCGTATCGAACCACCCGCACGTCGTCGACGGCCTGGTGGTGCTGCTGACCGACCCGACGACGCGGCCGATCGCCCGCTGGCACGCGAGCGCGCTGCTGCGGGCGGGCATGTGGGTCGCCGACTGCCTGGTGACGACCACCGGCACGCCGGTGCGGCCGCACCGCGGCGCCTACGCCGACGCCCTGGCGCACCTGCGCGCCGGCGGCCGCGTGTGGATCGCGCCGGAGGGCGGCGTGCAGCGCGAGCTGGCCCTGCGCTACCCGCGGACCGGCGCCGTCCGGCTGGCCCACGCCAGCGGCACCCCGATCCAGGTGCTGGCGGTGCTCCACGAGCACCACCCCGGGCCCGACCTCGCGGTCTGGCGGTCGCGGCGACGCCCCCGCGTCACACTGCGCTGGGGGCCCGTGCTGCGGGCCAGCGGCGACGTGCCCGGCGACATCGACCGGATGATGGCGGCCGTGGCCGCCACGGCCGGCACCACATGGTGCACGCCGGCCGGCGACGGCCCGGCGGACGGCATCAACGGTGGGCGTGGTCGCGCGGGAGCGCGTCGTCGTCAGCCCAGCACGTGACGTTGGGGTGGGTGCGCAGCAGCGACGCGGGCACGTCCGGCACCACCGGACCGTGCAGCACCCGGTCGAGGATCGCCTGCTTGCGGCGGCCGGTCACGACCAGCCAGATCTCCCGTGCCGCGAGCACCGTGCCCAGCCCGACCGTGATCGCCCATGACGGCGGGTGGATGATCCCGTACTGCCGCGACGCTAGCTGGGACGCGGCGGTCAGCTGCACGACCCGGGTGGTCGTGTCGGGCGCCGACCCCGGCTCGTTCAGCCCGACGTGGCCGTTGGGGCCGAGCCCGAGCACGACCAGGTCGAGCCCACCGTCGGCGATCTCCTCGTCGTAGCGCCGGCACTCCCTGGTCAGGTCGGGCGCGTCGACGTCGGGTGAGCGGAACCGCAGGTCTGGCGACGTGACCCGGCCGAGCAGGCCGCGCCGCAGGAGCGTCGCCCAGCGGGCCGGGTGGTCGGCGTCGATGCCCCCGTACTCGCCCAGCAGGAAGATCGTCGCGTCGGTGATGAGCACCGGCGCGATGCGCTGGTACACGGGCTCGACCGTCGTGCCGATCGCGAGACCCAGCCGGGGCTGCGCGCGTGCGCCGAGCCAGCTGTGCAGCCCCGAGGACACGGTCGCCGCCCATGACGCGGCCGGTTCGACGTGGACCCGCACCTCAGGGCCCGGTCGCCATCCACGTCCCTGTCGACCGGTCGTCAGGCGTCACGCGATCCGCGGGCTGCATCAGTTCGGCTCCTTCCAATGCGGCTGCCGGTGGATCGTAGGAGAGGATCGGCGGCGCGCCAACGGGTCGCACCGTGCGGCCCGGCCAGCGGCGGTGTCCCGGCACGCCCCGCCCTCAGGAGACGTGCAGCTCGTCCCCCGCGATGGGGGCGGTCACCGGCGTGGACGGGAACTGGCGCAGCGACCGCTTGAGCTCGGCGAACCCGGGCCACCGGCCCAGCGTGACCACGGCGTCCCACAGGCGCAGCGCGTCGTCATCGTCGTCGGGCGCTGCACTGATCACCGGCCCGAAGAACGCCGGGCCGTCCGGTGGGGTGAACGACATGATCGGGGTGCCCACGTTGCCCCCCACCCGTGCCAGTCCCTCCTCGGTGTCGGCGCGGATCGCGGCGTCGTGCGACGGATCGTCGGCCGCGTCCGCGAGCCGCTGCGGCAGATCGAGCCCGGCCAGCAGTGCCGGCAGGTCGCCGGCCTCCGCCGAGTGCGCGAGCACGTGGCCGAACCCGTCCTCGACGTCCGACCCCGGTGGGATCGGCGAGTCGGCACGCCACACGGCGCCCGCGAACGCGTCGTAGACGTCGCCCACACGCTCCGGCCCCACCTCGGAGCGCACGGCGGCGGCGACGCGCAGCAGCTGGAGGCCCCGGTGGTGCGCGGCGGGGTAGCCCTCGGGCTTGTCGTCGTAGGCACCCTCGTTGAGCATCGCCAGGCTGATGAAGCGCCACGTGACGTCCAGGTCCCGCAGGTGCTGCACCCGGCGGACCCACCGTGACGTGACCCAGCAGAACGGGCAGACGGGGTCGAAGAAGAACTCGAGATCGGCGGTCATGCCGGGGTGCCTACCCGGCCGCACCGCACGGCCACACCCGGCGGTCGCTCGGGGGCGATCTACCATCGGCCCCGAACCACCCGCGAGCGCAAGGCGCCAGCGTGCACTACACCCACCTCGGCCGCAGCGGCCTGTCGGTCAGCCGCCTCTGCCTGGGCACGATGAACTTCGGGCCCGAGACCGACGAGGCCGACGCCCACGCGATCATGGACGCCGCCCACGACGAGGGCGTCAACTTCTTCGACACCGCCAACGTCTACGGCTGGAAGCGGGGCGAGGGCTGGACCGAGCAGATCATCGGGCGCTGGTTCGCGCAGGGCGGCGGCCGTCGGGGGCGCACGGTGCTGGCGACCAAGCTGTACGGCTCGATGTCGGACTGGCCCAACGACACGTTCCTGAGCAAGCGCAACATCATCCGGGCGTGCGAGGGCTCGCTGCGCCGGCTGCAGACCGACTGGATCGACCTGTACCAGCTGCACCACGTCGACCGTGACACCCCGTGGGACGAGATCTGGGAGGCCTTCGACGTGCTGGTCGCACAGGGCAAGGTGCTCTACGCGGGCGCGTCGAACCACGCCGGCTGGCACCTCGCCCGGGGGCAGGAGGCGGCGCGGCGGCGCCACTCGACGGGCCTGGTCAGCGAGCAGTCGCTGTACAACCTGCTGGAGCGCACCGTCGAGCTCGAGGTGGTCCCGGCCTGCGAGGCCTACGGCCTGGGCCTGATCCCGTGGAGCCCGCTGGCCCAGGGCCTGCTGGCAGGCATCCTCCGCAAGGAGCGCGAGGGCCGGTCGGCGGCGGAGCGGACGCTGCGGCTGCTGGACCGCCACCGCGACGCGATCGAGCGCTACGAGGCGCTGTGCGACGAGCTCGGCCACGCGCCGGCCACCGTGGGCCTGGCGTGGCTGCTGCACCGACCGGCGGTGACGGCGCCGATCGTCGGGCCGCGCACCATGGAGCAGTTCACCTCGGCGCTGGATGCCCTCGACGTGACCCTCGACGACGAGGCGCTGACGGCCCTCGACGAGGTCTTCCCGGGACCGGGCGGTCCCGCGCCCGAGGCGTACGCGTGGTGACGGCCACCCGGCCACGCGGGACGGCTGGCCGGCCCCACCAGGCGCGCACCGGGGGCGCGTGACCACCGCCACACCGGCCACCGACCGGTTCCGCTGGTCGGTGGTCGCCGTCGCGACCTTCGCCCAGGCCGCGTCGGCCTTCGTCTTCCTGGGGGTGGGCACGCTCGCCGCGTTCGTGCAGGCGGACCTGGGCCTGTCGGGCACGCGCACCGGGCTCCTGGTCACGGCCACGGGGCTGGTACCGCTGTTCACGATGCTGGTCGTGGGCCGGCTGCTCGACCGCAACGGGGAGCGGTGGCTGGTCGCCGGGGGCGCGGTGCTGCTGGGCGTCGGCGCGGCGCTGGCGACCCTCGCGCCCTCCTACTGGCTGCTGGCGCTGCTGCTGCTCGCGGGTGGCACCGGCTACGCCACGGCGCAACCGGGCGGCAGCAGCGCGGTGGCCGGCTGGTTCCCCGGCGCACGCCGCGGCGTGGCCATGGGCATCCGCCAGACCGGCCTGCCCCTGGGTGGCGCGGCGGCCGCGGCGCTGCTGCCCACCGTCGCGGCCCGCCTGGGCTGGCGGCCTGCGCTGCTGCTCGCGGCCGGCGTCGCGGTCTGCGGTGGCGCGCTGTTCGCCACGGTGTACCGCGACCACCCGCGACCGCCCCCCGCCCGCACGCCGATGCTGGGTGAGGTGCGGCGGCTCCTGGCGATGCGCGCGCTGCGGCCGGTGCTGTGGGCGGGCACGGCACACGTGGCCGCGCAGTTCGCGGTCGTGTCCTACCTCCTGCTGTACCTGCGCGACCGGCACGGCATCGGGCTGGCGGCCGGTGGCGGCTGCCTGTTCGCGGCGCAGATGGCCGGCGTGGCCGGGCGCATCCTGCTCGCCCGGTGGAGCGACCGGTTCGGGCCGGGGCGCCGGCTGCGCCCGGTGCTGGTCAGCCTGACGGTCACCGCCGCCGGCACGATGGTGCTGGCGGTGCTGCCGACCGTCCCACTGGCGGCGGCGGTCGGGCTGGCGGCCGCGTTCGGGTTCTTTGCCTTCGGGTGGTACGGGCCGTGGGTCGTGCACGTCGCCGACGTCGCCCCCGACGAGGCGACCGGCCTGACCCTGGCGCTGGCGATGACCGGCAACCAGCTCGGCATCGTGGCCGGCCCCCCGCTCTTCGGCGCCGTCCACGACCTGTCGGGCGGCTACACCGCCGCCTGGCTGGCGCTGGGTGCGGTGCTGCTGGCGGCGGCCGCCCGGGTCGCGCTGGCAGCCCGCAGCGGCGACGCGTGACCGCCGGCGCCGCCGACCGTCGTCGGTCGGGCACGCCCGTCCGGTGGGGTGCCGGCGGTCCTCGCGCCCGTCAGGACGCGGCGGCACCCCGCGGGCGCCGCACCCGGCCGTCCCGCACGTCGACGCCCTCGGCCCGCAGCCGGCGCGTGGCCTCGGCGACGGCGTGGGGGTTCACGCGACCCGACGCCGCCACGATCCGCCACCACGCCAGGCCCTCGCTGCGGCGCAGGACCGTCCCGACGGCGCGGGCGGCCCCCGGGCGGCCCGCCTCGACGGCGACCTCGCCGTACGTCATGACGTGCCCCGGCGGCACCGTCCGGACGACGGCCGCCACGGCGGCGGCGAACGGCAGTGGGTCGCGGTCCTCGGGGATGGGCACGGCGGCAAGCGTGCCACAGCGCGGCGCCGGCCGGCCGCACTACCCTTGGCGGCTGAACGGTCCGGTCGACGGGGTGACCCCGGCTGGCCGCTGGAGGTGACATGCGACGACGGCTGGAGCGGGCGGGGGCGGCACCGTGAGCGGCCGCTACCCCCCGATCGCCGACTACGCGCTGCTCGCGGACTGCCACTCCGCCGCGCTGGTGCACCGGCGCGGCAGCATCGACTGGGCGTGCCTGCGCCGCTTCGACTCCGGCAGCGTGTTCGCGCGGCTGCTCGACTGGGACCGCGGCGGGCACTTCGTGGTGCGCGTCGCCGGTGCCGACGAACCCACGCGCCGCTACGTCGACGGGTCCCTGGTCCTGGAGACCCGATGGACGGGCCCGTCCGGCAGCGCCGTGGCCCGCGACGCGTTCACCATGCGGCCCGGCGGCCGGGACGCCCCACGCCATCAGCTGGTGCGCGCCATCGGGTGCACCGACGGCAGCGTCGACGTGGAGATCGAGCTGGTGCCCCGCTTCGACTACGGCGATCTGCGCCCGTGGCTGCGGCGCCTCGACGGCGGGGCGCTGGTCGCGATCGGCGGCGACGACGCCCTGCTGCTGGTGACCGATGCCGACCTCGCGCTCGACCGCGACGGTGGCCGCCTGCACGCCACCGTGCGCCTCGAGGCCGGCGGGCACCTGCGCTTCTCGCTGCTGTCCCAGCCGGCCCACGCCATCGACCCGGGCGCCACCCGCGTGGGCGAGGTCGACGCGCACCTGGACCAGACGATCCGCTGGTGGCAGCGCTGGTCGCAGGACACGGTCGCACCGGAGCCGCACCGCGACGCGGTCCGCCACGCCGCGTGCGTGCTCAAGGGGCTGACGTGCGCCCCGACCGGCAGCATCGTCGCGGCGCCGACGACGTCGCTGCCCGAACAGCTGGGCGGCGGACGCAACTGGGACTACCGCTACACCTGGATCCGTGACGCGACCCTGACGCTCGACGCACTGGACCGTGCCGGGCACCGCGAGGTGGCCAGCGGGTTCCGCCAGTTCCTGATGCGGGCGACGGCGGGGCACGCCGGCGACCTGCAGATCATGTACGGGGCGTACGGCGAGCGCCGGCTGCCCGAGCAGGAGCTGGACCTGGCCGGCTACCGCGACTCGCGCCCGGTGCGCATCGGCAACGCCGCCGCGTCGCAGGTGCAGCTGGACGTCCACGGCCACATCCTCGACGCCGCCCACCACTGGCAGCGCGACGGGGTGGCGCTGACCGTCGACGAGTGGCGGTTCCTGCGGCGCGTCGTCGACCGCGCCGCGGACGTGTGGCGCGAGCCGGACCGCGGCATCTGGGAGGTGCGCGGCGAGCCCCGCCACTTCGTCTACTCGAAGGTGATGCTGTGGGTCGCGCTGGACCGGGGCGTGCGCCTGGTCGAGGAAGGCGTCGAGGACCACGCCGAGGTGGACCGGCCGGCCGACGTCGACCGGTGGCGTCGCGTCCGCGACGAGCTGCGCGCGACCGTCGAGGACCGGGGCGTCGACGCGGACGGCGGCTGGTTCACCCAGGCCTTCGACACCCCGGCCGTCGACGCCTCGCTGCTGAAGCTGGCGACGGTCGGCTTCGTCGACGCCGACGACCCGCGCATGGTCGCCACCGTCGACGCGATCCGCGACCAGCTGGGCACCGACGAGGGCTTCGTGCGCCGCTACGTCACGGCCGGCGACGACGGGCTGTCCGGCGGCGAGGGCACCTTCCTGCTGTGCAGCTTCTGGCTCGTCGAGGTCCTGGCGGCGCAGGGCAGGGTGGACGAGGCCGACGCGCTGTTCGGGCGCCTGCTGGGCGTCGCCAACGACCTGTGGCTGTTCGCCGAGCAGTACGACCCCGGGACCGACCTGCTGCTGGGCAACTTCCCCCAGGCCTTCACCCACCTGGGGCTGATCAACGCGGCGTTCCGGCTCGACGAGGCGCGCCGGGCACACCCGGACACGGCGGGCGCTGTCAGCTGACCGACGGTCGGACAGACTGGCGTACGCTCGTCGGCGTACGTCAGCCTGTCCCGTGCGACGCCGAACCGCTGGCGTGGGGCCACGCGGATCCGTGACGCACCCGCCGACGGGTACAGCGGCGATCAGACGCCGCGACCCCGACACGACCTGACCCGATGCCGCAGCGCCACGCAGCCGACCCGACCACCGGATCCGACGGCGATCCGGAGGTCGGCGTTGCGCGGGCAGCGGTCTACGACCTGGTGATCGACGCGCAGAAGGCGGGCCACGACGTCCGTGGCGCCGCCCACGCCCTGGCCCTGCAGGCCTGCGACGCGGGGTGGCACGACGTGCGGGCGATCGCCGACTACGCGGTGGCGACCGCCAACTGGTGGTCGGCACCGCGGACGCGGGCGTCCCAGCAGCACCTGGCTGCGTTCTCGGCATGGGCCCGGCGCGCGGGTGACCCGCTCGCGCTCGCCCTGTCGGCGTGCGCACGCGCGGGTGCGTCGATCGTCGACGACGACCTCGGCAGCACCGCGATCGACGACCTGGTGCACGCCTACGCCGCGGCCGAGCGGATCGAGACGACCGTCGACCGGGCGTTCGCCCTGCACGAGATCGCCGGCGAGTTCCACGAGCGGCGACTGTGGGAGCTGACGTCGGAGATCTACGCCGAGGTCGAGCGGCTGTCGGCGGGCCTGCGCGACCCCCGCGCGCTCGTGGGCTCGTTGGCGGCGAACCGCTACTACACGGTCGCGTGCGAACTGCTCCACGCGCGCGAGGCCGGTGACATGGCACAGGTGCACGACCGAGCCGCGCGCGTCGACGCGCTGCTGGCAGCACCGCGCAACCCCGCCGTGCCGCCGGAGTGGGAGCGCGCCGTCGCGGCGTTCGCCGCGATCTGCCACACCCTGACCGAGGACGCCGGCGTCGGGCAGCTCGAGGCGCTGATCGCCGACGACGCCAACGACAGCGTCGCCGACAGCGGGATCACCGCGCTCCTGCGGCTGGTGCTGGGCTGGCACCACCTCGGCCACGGCCGCGACGACGTCGCCGAGCCACTGATCACCGATGGCGCACGCGTGACGCTCGCCGGGCACGATCCATCCTTCAAGTCGTTCGCGCTGTGGCTGCTCGCCCGCCTGGAGCACCGCGGTGACGGCAAAGGGGCGTACGACGCGTCGTGGCAGTACCAGCGGATCCTGCTGCGCGAGCGGTCGCTGGCCCGCACGGCGCTCGCGCGTTCCGTCCGGGCGCGCCTGCAGACCGGCCGGCTACGCGCCGAGCGCGACCGGTTCGCCCGCGAGTCGCTGACCGACTCGCTGACGGGCCTGGCCAACCGCCGCGCGCTGGAGCGCCGGCTGCAGGAGGTCACGCCGTCGTCGACGATGATCATGGTCGACATCGACCAGTTCAAGCCGATCAACGACGAGTTCGGTCACGACACCGGTGACGAGGTGCTGCGACGGATCGGCGGCATCCTGCTCGAGTGCATCCGGCCCGGTGACCTCGCTGCACGCCTCGGCGGCGACGAGTTCGTGCTGGTGCTCGACGCGGCGCACCGGCAGGTGGCGCTGCGCCGGGGCGACGAGGTGGCCGAGCGCATCGCCACCGAGCCGTGGTCCCAGCTGCGCCCGGGCCTGCAGGTGCGCGCCAGCGTGGGGGTGGCGTGGGGGGCGCCGGGCGGGGTCGCCCTGTACCGCGAGGCCGACGAGGGCCTGTACCGTGCCAAGCGCGCCGGCGGCGGCACGGTCCGCGGCGGCCTGACCCAGGACGGCGGCCCGCCGGGAACCACAAGCGCAACGCCCGCGTAACGGGGCTGTAGTCGACCACCGCGACAATCCGGGCCATGGGGCGCACGCCCACCGGCCCGGCCCGCGATCGAACGCACGGCGCGTGCGGCGTCGCCGCGGGGCTGCTGGCCGCGCTGCCCGACGGGCTGCTGCGCGCGGTGTTCGACGTCGAGCTGCCCAGCCGGGCGCCTACGCCGTGGCCATGTGCTTCCTGCCCCGCGCCACCGGCGCCCGCGGCGCCGCCGAACAGGCACTGGAGGAGGGTGTGACCGGCGCTGGGGCGAGACGCTCACGGCGCTGCGCGGCAGCACGGCTGGGCGCCTCGTTGGTCGTCACGGCCATCGCCGACGGGCGGCGGCGCGCGGCGGTCGTCGACACGGCGCTGCAGGCTCCCATGGGCGTCTGACGCCGTCGGTCGGGCCGGACCCCGACGGGCGCGCACCCGGCGACGGGGCGGCCCGGCAGGTGCGCCCGGCGCACCCGGCGACGGGGCGGCCCGGCAGGTGCGCCCGGCGCCCCGGCGCCCCGGCCGGCTCAGCGGCGCCGCAGCAGGCGGCGCAGGCCAGCGGGGTGGGGCTGCGGCCCGTCGGCCTCGTCGGCCCAGAACCGGGCGCGCTCCTCGTCGGCGGTCACGCCGCGACCGCGCCGGAACGCCTCGCTGAGCATCCGCATCGCGGGCTTGTGACCCTGGGCCGCGGCGCGGTGGGCCAGGCGGAACGCCTCCTGCGGATCGGCCGTGGCCTGCGCCAGGCGGTACAGCGCCTGCGAGTGGCCGTCGCTGGCCAGCTCCACCAGCCGCTCGCGCTGTTCGGCCACCCCGGCGTCCAACGACAGCCCGCCCCGGCGCTGCCGCTGCTGGTCCTGCCGGCGCCGGTACTTGCCCTCGATGTAGCCCGATGCCGCCGCCGGGTCGATGTGCGGGTCGGTCGCCAGCGTCCAGTCGTCGTCGTACTCGAAGCGCTTCATGTACCGCGCGACCGACGGACGGTAGGTGGTGATGTCCTCGTCGGTGAACCAGTGCCGCCAGTCGCCCGACCCGCCCGCACGCATGATGTGGTCCAGCCACGGCGACGAGCCGGCGGTGTTCGCCACGTCCACGCCCAGGTAGGTCTGCAGGTCGTCGAGCCGGCCGGCGACGAAGTCCTCATAGCGCACCGTGCGCACGTCGTGGCGGTCGATCAGCGATTCCTGCCACTCCATGAACTCCACGACCCGGTCGAGCCGGTACGAGGCCAGCCCCAGCTCGTCGGCCAGCAGGTGCAGCTCGTGCACCGAGCGCGACGCCGGGTCGCGCTCCTTGCCGCGGATCGCCTCGACGAACGGTTCGACCTGTCCCCACGGGGCGTCGGCGCGGATGAACGGCCGGAACAGCAGGAAGCTGACGATCATGTCGCGTGGGTCGCGCAGCAGCGTCAGCCGTCTGGGGAAGCGGTCGTAGTCCAGCTGCAGATCCGGCTCACGGGCGATCATGACCTTGGTCAGCAGCGGCAGCTCGGGGGCCAGCCGGTGCAGGCTGTGCAGCTGGTCGGGCCGGGTGGGCTCGAACAGGCAGTAGTAGTCGTGCCCCGTCGCGGTGAGCGCGGCCTTGACGTTCGTGTACAGACCCGTGCTGCCGGTCTTCGCCAGACCGAGGATCAGGACGTTGTCGGGCGCAGGAACCATGCCGACAGGCTAGACCCCACAGCGCCCGTGTCTGGCGCGTCGGTCGGGGCCATCCGCCCAGCGCACGGTGGGCACCCGGGCGTCGCGGGTCTGGCCGCATGCCGCGCTGTCGCGCGCGGCGTGCGCCGGCCACACCGTGCCCGGCATCGCGGCCGCTCACGCCGCCGCCGGGTCCACGCGCGAGCGCAGGCGGTTGACCTGCGGGCGCCTGGGAACAACCGACGCCGTGGAGGTGCTGCACCATGACCGACCACGCGAGCACGAGCTACCGCAGGGGGCTCGGCGACCCGCCGCTGGCCTCGCCCACGTACCGGTCCACGACCCACCGGGCACCGGACCGTCCGCTGATCGCACTGCCGCACACGCTGACCGAGGTGACCGGCCCCGCGTTCGGCGAGGACCGCGTGCGCCCGGAGGACGCCGACCTCACCCGTCAGCACGGCGGCGAGCCGATCGGCGAGCGGATCATCGTGCACGGCCGGGTGCTCGACGGCGACGGCCGGGCGGTCCGCAACACGCTGGTCGAGGTGTGGCAGGCCAACGCCACTGGGCGGTACCGCCACGTGGGCGACCAGCACGAGGCGCCGCTGGACCCCAACTTCACCGGCGCCGGTCGGGCGCTGACCGACGACGAGGGCCGCTACCGGTTCGTCACGATCAAGCCGGGCGCGTACCCCTGGGGCAACCACACGAACGCCTGGCGCCCCGCCCACATCCACTTCTCGGTGTTCGGCCGCGCGTTCGTGCAGCGGCTGATCACCCAGATGTACTTCCCCGGCGACCCGCTGTTCGGCCAGGACCCGATCTTCAACTCGGTGCGCGACGAGCGGGCGCGCGCCGCCATGGTGTCGACGTTCGACCTGGATCACACCGTCGAGGCGTGGGCGCTGGCGTACCGCTTCGATATCGTGCTGCGGGGGCGCGAGGCGGTCGTCTTCGAGGACGACCACGACGACGAGGTGTAGGCGTGGAGCTGCAGCTGACCCCCTCCCAGACAGCCGGACCGTTCCTGCACCTCGGCATGCTGTGGCCCGACGGTCCGCTGGCCGTCGTCGAGGACCACGCCGATGCGATCGCGCTGGCAGGGCGCATCGTCGACGGCGCGGGCGAGCCCGTCACCGACGCGCTGGTCGAGACGTGGCAGGCCGATGGCGACGGCCGGTTCTCCAGCGACGAGGATCCCAGGGGGGCGGCGACGTCGGGCTTCCGCGGCTGGGCGCGCTGCGACACCGACCACCAGGGCCGCTGGCGCATCGTGACGGTCAAGCCGGGCCGGGTGCCGGGCCCCGGCGGCACCACCCAGGCGCCCCACGTCGACTGCACCATCCACGCGCGCGGTCTGCTCGGGCACCTGTGGACACGCATCTACTTCGCCGACGAGGGCGACGCCAACGCGGCCGATCCCGTGCTCGCCACCGTGCCCAGAGCGCACCGGTCGACGCTGCTGGCGCAGCCCGCCGAGGGCGGCTACCGGTTCGACGTCCGGCTGCAGGGCGACGGCGCGACCACGTTCTTCGACGCCTGACCCGTGGGCCTGTTCGACGAGATCAGCGCCCACGGCCGGGTCCGGTCCGCCACCGACGACGCCGCCTGGCTGCAGGCCATGCTCGACGTCGAGGCCGGGCTGGCCCGGGCGGGCGCGCGGGCGGGGCTGCTGGACGTCGCAGACGCCGAGGCGATCGCGGCCGCCTGCGTGGCCGACCGCTACGACGTCGTCGACCTGGGTCGACGCGCCGCCGCCAGCGGCAACCCCGTGCCACCGCTGGTGCGGGACCTGACCGCCGCCGTCGGCGATCCGGCCGGCGCCCACGTCCACCGCGGCGCCACCAGCCAGGACGTGCTCGACAGCGCCTGCATGCTGGTCGCGGTACGCGCCCTGGCCGTCATCGACGACGACCTCCGTGGTGCCGCCGACGCCGCCGCCGACCTCGCCCGTGCCCACCGCGACCTGCCCGCAGCCGGCCGCACGCTGCTGCAGCACGCCGTGCCGACCACGTTCGGGCGCCGGGCCGCCGGGTGGATGGTGGCGCTCGACGGTGCCGCCGCACGCCTGACCGCGGTCCGCGGGACGCTTCCGGTCCAGCTGGGCGGGGCGGCGGGCACGCTGGCGTCGCTCGGCGACGCCGGACCCGCCGTGGCCGCCGCGCTCGCCGCGCAGCTCGACCTCGCCGAACCCGTCCTGCCGTGGCACACGACGCGGCTGCCGATCGCCGACCTCGCCGGGGCGCTGGGCGCGGTGGCGGGCGTCGGCGCCACCGTCGCGCGCGACGTCACGCTGCTCGCGCAGACCGAGGTCGGCGAGGTGGACGAGGCGGTCGAGGGCCGCGGCGGCTCGTCGACCATGCCCCACAAGCGCAACCCGGTCGCCGCGGTCGCCGCGCTCGGCGCCGCGGGTGCGGTGCCGGGTCTGGTCGCGACGCTGCTCGGCGCGATGGTCCAGGAGCACGAGCGTGCCGCCGGGGCGTGGCACGCCGAGTGGGCGGCGTGCACGCAGCTGCTGCGCGCCACAGGGTCCGCGGCAGCCTGGCTGCGTGACAGCCTCGGCAACCTGCACGTCGACGCCGAGCGGGTCCGGTCCAACGTCGACCTCACCGGCGGACTGGTGCTGGCCGAGCGCGTGACCACCGCACTGGCCGACGACCTCGGGCGGCTGCCGGCCCACGACCTCGTGGCGGGTGCCAGCGACCGGGCGCTCGCCGAGGGCACGGACCTGCGCACGCAGCTCACCAGGGTGCCCGAGGTCACCGCCGTGCTCGACGACGCCGAGCTGACCCGGCTGCTCGATCCCGACGCCGCGACCGTCACCGCCCGGGCCCAGGTCGACCGGGCGCTGGCGCACCGCGGGCACACCGTCGCAGACGGGACGGCCAGGTGAGCGCCGTCGCCGTGCACCACACCGCCGGCGACCTGATCCTGGGCCACCTCGACGCGAAGGACGCCCCGTGACCGACGACGACCGCCACGACGCCGGCATGCGGGTGCGCCGCGAGGTGCTCGGCGACGAGCACGTCGACCGCGCGGCGGCCGCCGCCACGGCGCTGACGCGCCCGTTCCAGGCCTACATCACCCGCACCGCCTGGGGCGGGGTGTGGACGCGGCCGGAGCTGGACCGCCGGACCCGCAGCATGCTGACGCTGGCGCTGCTCGCGGCACTGGGCCACGAGCACGAGCTGGCCATGCACGTGCGCGCCGCGCTGGGCAACGGGGTGACGCCGACCGAGGTCGGCGAGGTGCTCATGCACACGGCCGTCTACGCCGGCGTGCCGGCCGCGAACGCGGCCCTGCGGGTCGCCCAGCAGACCATGGCCGAGCTCGGCGTGCCCGAGGCGCTGCCGGACGAGGGCGCGTGACGACCGTGCCGGGGGCAGCGGGGAGCTCGTCGAGGAGGACCTCATGACGGGTCCGGTCTGGCAGCTCGACGGCGGCGGCGGACGGTTCTAGGCGGTCGGGACCTCCAGCAGTCCAGAGATGCCCTGTCCGACGCCGATGCACATGGTGGCCAGCGCCCGGCCGCCACCGCGCCGGCGCAGCTCGTGGACCGCCCCGACGGCCAGGCGCGCCCCGGAGCACCCCAGCGGATG